>JAFTYR010000003.1 GCA_017461315.1 Burkholderiaceae bacterium
ATTCGGCACAAATAGTTGATATTCATATTTTTGTGAACTAATAACCTACCTTTGATTTTGTTTTCTTATTCCAAACCAACACAGTGAATTTATGGTGTTGGTTTGGAATTCGTTTATTACAGGAAATATCCTCAAACAAGATTTTTTTGAAAATCTGTTCATTCTATCGTAGGTAAATATTGATCTAAATCATCAATGGCACTAAAACAATATTTACTCCAGTCGTTGGATATGATTCTGCGTTGTTCAAAGAAGTTACCTCGTTGATATGCTGAAGCCACATCGTCTGTAGCCACTAGGTGATGTAAATTCAATTCGGCAGCCTTGTACTTAGCTTCACCATCCATTGGAGTACCATCAGCATTAGTAAAAGAATGAACGGCAGTCCATGAACGGAAAGATGCTCGACTAATTCCGTGTTGCGTAATACCGATAAATTTCCCTTGTGCTTTTGATTGTTCTTTATCTTGATATGGCTGTTTACCTTGAGCGATTCGTCTACTATTCATCTTGATAATGACGCTTCTTAGTGCATTGAGACTAAGTTTGTCACCTCGATTACCAATAAATACGAACTGACTGTTAGGATATCGGGGAATCATTCTCAACAATCTTAAGGATTCCTCGGATAACATCACCACATGAGATCCATTAAGAGATTCTTTCATTTCTTCTGCAGGGATCGTCCATGTCTTATCCATAAAATCAATCTGATGCCAAGAACAATTTAGGACATTAGAGAGTCTCGAGTTAGTTAAAACAGCAAATAACAAAGCCTGAGCACTACGGCTTGGATGTCCTGTTTTTTCACCAACATGAATAAGTTCTACTAGTTCTTTAATAAATTCTGGTATCTGCTCCGGTGATAAAGCCCCATGATTTGCTTTACGGATTTTTGGAGTAGTTTGTTTCTGTTGATCTTTAACCAAAACAGAATCCATCGGATTTATATTTTCCTCCGGTATGTAACCTACACGCTGGGCATAAGTAAATGTAGCTCGTAAAACTTCTCGTATTTTTTTCTGGGTTCCTGAAGCCAATCGCATTACACCAACCGACGAAAAGACCTGACATATCTGACTACTTTTAATTTCAGTGACAGGATATTGACCTAATATCGGTTTTATATAAGTGTGGTACTGCGAATATCTCTTGTTAGCTGCCTGGATTGTATTTTTCCATACACGACGATTAATCGCATCTTGTAAAAACTCCGCAAATACCTTATCCAATGTATTTGATTGAGCTTTTTCTTCTTCATTCTTTTGAACGGCCTTCTGCACCTTTTCAGCAATCCTGGCGCGTTTTTCCTCGACAGGATCAATGCCTTGAACAATCAGATCCCATGTTGCCCGAGCCTTATTTCTTGCCTGCTCTAAAGAGGTTCGAGGATACGAACCCAATCCCATTGTTCTAGTGATATCACGCGTCTGAACTCTTAACTGCCAGGATGCATTGTGTCTTTTACCGTCTTTGGATTTCTTGACAATAAGCATTAGTCCTGTCACCTGACCATCCGTATGTTTCCCTTCTTTAGTTGCTAGTTTCGTGACCTCTTTAGCTGTTAGAGGACGGCATACTTTTTTAGCCATATTTTCTCCCTATTTTTCGAGAGTACACATGTAAAGGAACCAAAACCCACTATGGCTCAGTATATACCTAAAAACCCACTATAAAAACCACTATAAAATCCCAGCTTGACTCATAGAGTCTCGTAGGATTTCGGAGGGAAATACTAGAAAAATGCACGTAACTGACTGATAAAAAAGAAAAACCCCGTAAGGATACAGGGTTTCTCGGAAGGTATTCTGGTGCCTGGGGAGAGACTCGAACTCTCACGCTGTTTAGGCGACGGATTTTGAATCCGTTGTGTCTACCATTTCACCACCCAGGCGATTTCTCTTTCGACTCAAGAGGAGTGTGATCTTATCACAATATTTTTTACTTGTCATCATGTAATTCAAAATATTTTTTCTTAGGTATCTTTTTTGTCACCTTTTACCCTATTTTTCAGATATTCAAATTAGAATCTTTTCCGAAAATCTTTTACATACCTGTTTTTATTCTGACCGTACTGATGAACATCAAATCTAAACTTCTAATCTGTTTTTTGCTTGGTTTTGTTTGCATTCTCACTGGCTGTAGCTCAGTCAAAGTTCATACGGTTGAAACAACAAAGTATATTTCTACGCAACGAGGCGATGTCATAACCTCAGGCAATCTAAGTCGCCCTACGATCAATGTTCTTTACATCCTAAACAACACTCCAGAACAATGTGAAGCGGAATTTGATCGTTGCTATAAGAGTATTTTAAGTACCTCTTTGTTAAGTCAAGAACAACAGTTTTCAGCTCTCTCTGAGATTTGGCTTTTACATAGCATGAAGCTCAGTAAACAGTTCCGTGAAATACAATCAAGTGCCTCGGATGAGGAAATTATTAAGTTACAACAGCAAAGAATAGACAGTTTTCTCCAATCAGCACGTTATGCTTACGCTTACCTTTTTTATACCAATCGAAATTTATCGGAGCGAGCTCTAGAAGATCGACAGACTCAAGTTCGGGACTATTACAACTTTTCTACAGAAAAAACCATCGAACTACTTTATGAGAGTAAACAAAACGGTATTCGTTTGAAAAACGATAAAGCAAGCTATATTTCAGTACTCGATTGGAAAATTTATATCAATGAAAAACACTTACCCTCTCTAGACCTGCATAACGATTCCATTAAAAACGTTATTCCGGATACAACTTTGACGTTTGATGGTCTAAAGAATCAATATACTCGTGAAGGGATCGGCTCTCGCATGGTAGTGACTCTTGATACCGATGAAACTAAAGATACAAAATCTTGGAAGCGAATGCCTTATCTTCCTGTAACATCCATCATTCAATTTCGAGGTCGCAATCTAAAAGATATTCTTAATACGCAAGAAGTCGCAATTATCCCTTTCGACCCTTATGTCAATGATCATATTCGGATCCAGCAAGAAACGGTCCCACTTGGCGCTAATTACTCATCGGCTTATGGACTATGGTTGGCGGAATCTGATTTTACAACTCAATCTTTAGGAACTATTTTTGGTAAAGGTAATGTGCTCGATAAACCGACTCTTTACCTGATGAAGCCCTATCAGCCCAATTTAAAAACCATTATTCTGATACATGGATTAGCGAGTAGCCCTGAGGCGTGGGTGAACGCGGCCAATGAGATTATGGGCGACGACATTCTTCGAAAAAATTATCAGATTTGGCAGATTTATTATCCGACAAGTGTTCCGATCATGATTAATCGAGCAGATATTGCTCGAGTCATTAAAGAAGCGCTCGATTATTACGATCCTAAACGAAAAAATCCAGCCAGTCGCGATATCGTTCTCGTTGGTCACAGTATGGGAGGAATTCTTTCTCGTTTACTCGTTTCTGATTCGAAAAACCATTTTTGGGATTCTTTCTCTACGAAACGAACCTTTTCTCTAACGGAACAAAAACTACTTAGAAAAGAATTGGATGAATATATTTTCTTTAAACCTCTTCCCGAGGTAAAAAGGGCTATATTCCTCGCAGCTCCCCACCGAGGTACTCCCTTTGCCGATAGAAGTTTTGCTAGATGGCTTGCTGGCTTGGTTAAACTCCCCTTTTCTTTGTTGAATCGATTTAGTAATGCGACCCTTCTGATCTTAGGTAAAGATATTCCACACGAAAAGATATCTCAAACCGGAGTTGATAATCTTTCAGCTAAAGATCCAGTGATTTTAGAATCCGCAAAACTTCAAATTTCTCCTAAGGTTACATACCATTCCATCATTGCTACCGAAGATCCCTCGATTCCGCTACAAGATTCTAGCGATGGTATCGTCCCTTACTCGAGCTCTCATTGGGAAGGTGCTGAAAGTGAATTGATTGTTGTTTCAGGCCACAGCGTACAGGAAACATCTCAAGCCATTTTGGAAATTCGTCGGATCCTGAGACTACATTTAGAAAACTAAAGTAACAAAAGGAAACGGCGACCACTGGTCGCCATTTCTTAGAGCTTACAAGAGAAAATTACGCTTTCCTATTAAGGTTCAGAACCTGACCAATAATTTCTTGAGAATCGTAAATCTTTTCACCCTTTTTCGGTTGTTGTTTGGTATATGAACCATCAGAATTCATCACCCAAGCATGATAGTTATCTTTCAGTTGATGATTAATAATCTGCTCAATCACATTCACCTTAAGTTGCGGATTTGTAAGAGGCGCCAACACTTCAATACGACCATTAAGGTTACGAGTCATCAAGTCAGCACTACCAAAGTAAACCTTGGAATCTCCATTATTAGCAAAGTAGTACAAGCGAGCGTGTTCCAGCAATTTACCGACAATAGAACGTACCGTAATTGTTTCAGAAACACCCTTTAGACCTGGACGCAATGTACAGATGCCACGAACGATACATTCGATACGGACACCGGCACGACTAGCAGCGTAGAGCTCTTTAATCATCTCTGCATCCACCAACTGATTACACTTGATAATGATGTGACCGTTTCCGTACTTCTTGTGCGATTCCACTTCGTCCCGAATCAATTTAATGATGGAAGGGCGAGTTGAATTCGGTGAAACGAGAATCTTTCGATAATCCTTCACAATGCCGAAGCCTGTCATTACATTGAACAAGTCTTGTACGTCATCGCATATTTCTTTATCTGCTGTGAAGAAGCCAATATCGGTATAAATCTTCGCAGAAGATGCGTTGTAGTTACCCGTACCAATGTGAACGTAGCGACGGAGTCCTTCAGGTTCACGGCGAACAACAAAGCAAAGTTTTGCGTGAATCTTTAAGCCTGCAAAGCCATAAACTACATTAACGCCATTTCGTTCAAGCTCTTCGGCCCAGTTAATATTCTGTTCTTCGTCAAAGCGTGCTTTGAGCTCCACGATAGCGGTAACTTGTTTACCTCTTCTACGAGCCTCTAAAAGGCTTCTAACGATCGGAGAGTCTTTCCCACAACGATACAACGTCTGCTTAATAGCAACTACGTTTGGATCCAACGCGGCACTGCGCAAAAACTCCAAAACAGAGTTAAAGGAATCGTAGGGATGATAGACCATAAGGTCTCGCTTACCGATTTCTTCAAACACAGAATGATCTTGATCAAACGCCTTAGGCAATCTTTGAGGCATCGGCGGATACTTCAGAGCTGGACGATCCAACATCATGAGAGCACCGAACTCAGAAAAACTCAAAGGCATCCGATAGCGATAGATCTGAGAAGCAGATAAATCCAAGTGAGAAATCAAGAAATCCTGCAATCTTTGAGGCATACCGCGTCCAAGCTCTAAACGAACTACGGAACCGAAACGACGCTGATCCACGTAGTCTCGTACAGCACTTAAAAGGTCATCGGCTTCATCTTCCTCAATTTCTCCATCCGTGTTACGAGTAATACGGAAGAGTCCGCAAGCTTTTAATTTATAGCCAGGAAACAAGCCTTCTAATCGATTAGCAATTAAATCTTCGATCAGAATAATCGTACCTTCCGAACAAGTGGAATCCATACAAGGATTTTCTCGAACTTCCTTATTATCAATAAACAAGAATCGCGGAATATTATTCGGACACTTGATACGAGCAAAGCGAGTCTTCTTAGAATCCCCATTGATTTCTTCTAACTCAACAACAAAGTTAATACTTGTGTTAGAAATCATTGGGAATGGGCGTCCGGCATCGACCGCCTGAGGCGTCAAGATCGGGAAAATATCTTCGTCAAAATAACGATTCAACCGTGCTTTATCGGCCACATTCAGCTTTGAATACTTGCCAAAGAAGATGGATTTCTTTTCCAAAGCTGGAACTAAACAGTCAAACCATAATTTTTCCGCTTCATTAAGAATGTCGTTTAGCTTTCTACGAATCTCAACCAACTGCTTTGCCGGAGGCATCTTATCGGCCCCGGTTGGTTCCGCACCACTTCGAGCTTGTTGCTGAAGATTCTTAACGCGAACCATGCAGAATTCATCAAGATTGTTAAAGAAAATTGATAAGAATAAAACTCGATTTAAAAGAGGAATATCCTTATCCATCGCGGTTTCTAAAACTTTGCGATCGAATTCAATCCAGCTAATCTCACGATTGATATAAAGTGAAGGATCAGACAGATCCAAAGAAGTTAAATCTGGCTCTGTCTCAGCCACACTAACCACCTTCCGAGATCTTCTTACAGGACGTGTATTTGATGCTGTCGGTTTTGTTTTAGTTGAAATTGGTTCTTTTTTTTCTTCGACCAACTCCGTAGTAGTTTCTTCTATTACAGGAACTTTTTCTGGAGCATTCGTTTCCGTCATAAATATCCTTCGAATTGTTTTTATTTCTATTTAGTCATTACCCCATAATACAGAGGAAATATTTCAAGATAATGGCACTATCAACTTTAACCCAGTTGCGGTAAATATTAAATCCCGTTTTAAAGTTAATTGTCGACTTTTTCCTTATTTTGAGACTGATTCACGCACAATTAGGCATTTTTTTCGCTAATAACAGCCTATCTAAGTACGACACACTCACGGATTCAACTCAATTCGGAGGATAAGAAAACATTAACCCCCAGTTACAGGTGGAAAAAAAGCAACCTCATCTCCATTTTTTACAGCCGTTTCATTTTCTGCCATCTCTTGATTGACTGCTGAACGAAGTCTCGGCATCGTTTCAAATGCTTTTTTTAGTGATTCATCTTGCTTAGATAACCATCTTTTAAGACCATCAACTGTTTTTACGTTTTCGGGTAATTCGTATTGGTCTTCTTCACGTTGGAGAAAATCTCTTAATGAAGCAAAATATAAAATCCTAGTTTTCATGATCTTTCTCCTTCTTTCCGCAAACCGGACAACGTCCATTTTTCTTATATCGAATCTTTTGTATCTGCATAGTCGAGACATCAATCATAAAAAGACTATTGACTAGTGATTCACCAATACCCACCATTAATTTAAGAGTCTCTGAGGCTTGTATACACCCAAGCATTCCTACCATTGGTGCAAATACTCCTTTACTTGAAGCCTTTTCATCGGCTCCATCATGATTCGGGAATAAGCATGCGTAACAGGCTGAATTCGGATTTCTAAAGTCAAATACAGTCACCTGACCGTTATAACCAACACAACCGGCTGTGACGAGAACTTTTTCCTGTTCACGACAAACTTCATTCAATAGATATCGTGAATCCGTGTTATCCGTACAGTCCAAAACATAATCATGGTTTTGTACGAGTTTTGTCAGAAGATCTCGATTCGGAACTGTCATTAGACCGATTACTCGAACTTCTGGATTGATTGCTTGTAGAGAGATCTTTGCACTCAGTGCTTTCGGCACACCAATTCGTTCCGTACTATGTAAAATTTGACGCTGAAGATTCGTCAAATCAACACTATCACCGTCAACAATTGTTAATCGTCCCACTCCGGAAGAGGCTAAATATAGAGATGCTGTAGAGCCTAACCCTCCTGCTCCAATAATGAGTACCGATGAATTTCTAATTTTCTCCTGTCCCTTAGTACCAAAGTCGTTAAGAAGTTCATGGCGGGAGTAACGATTTTCAAGTTGCATCATGCGATCTCTCTCATGCTGAAATTACCATTCCTACTAAACACATAGATTTTTTAATTACCAATTTTGTCCTATTTTGCAACAATACGCACGGAGATATCCCTAAATTTTTAATTCTTTTCGAAAAAAAATAAACCACAAACCCGTTTCATCGTCTATAGTCTGACTTATTGCATCTGCACACAGGAGATACTTCGAAATGTTTTTAAAAAAATTACTAATGACTTCTGCGGCTGTTCTCGCTTTTGCCTCTTTAGGAACCCAAGCTGCTGAAACTTATGTTGTTGGTACTGGTGCCACTTACCGTCCATTCGAATACGAAACACCACAAAAAGAATTGGTTGGTTTCGATATCGATTTGATGCGCGCCATTGCTAAAGCAGAAGGTTTCGAAGTTAAATTCATCAACACCCCTTGGGAAGGTATTTTTGCAACTGTTGATAAGGGTGACCGCGACATCATCATGAGTGGTATCACCATCACAGAAAAGAGAAAACAGGCTGTTGACTTCTCCAACCCCTACTTCTTGGCTCACCAATTGATTCTTACTACACCGGATGTGAAAATTCAAAAATTGGCTGACATTCAAAAGGGTGGTGTTGCTGTTGTCAGCGGTTCCGCTGGAGATATAGCTGCTTCCGAAGCTTTTGGTAAAGCTTCTACTCGTATTCGTCGCTTTGATAATACTCCTTTGGCACTCGAAGAGTTGAACCAAGGGGGCGTAGTCGCTGCGATTGGTGACGTTGGTGTATTGGCTTTCTACTCTCGCAACAACCCTGACAAGAAATTCAATATGGTTCGTGACCCGAACTTTAAAGAACAGTACTTTGGTATTGCCGTTCGCAAAGGCAACCAAGCTCTTCTCAACAAGATCAATTCCGGTTTAGCTAAAGTAATCGCTAACGGCGAATACGAAAAGGTTTATCAGAAGTGGTTTGGAACATCTGCTCCAAAACTTCCGCAATAAAAAACATTCGTTAAAAGCCTGGTTCTAAAAGACCAGGCTTTGCTGAAACAAAATAATAATTTCATATAAAAAGGGAAAGGAGTTCAAGTGGGAGGATTTCGGTATGAAGTCATCCAAGAGTATTGGCCACTATTCATAGAAGGGGCCAAGATGACCGTCCAAATCACTGTAATTTGTGTGACTTTGGGCGTTATTCTTGGAATGGCTCTTGGTATGGCTCGTTTAGCGGATGCTAGACATTCGCCATGGAAGCAATTATTGCGTTTCTTTGTCCGTTGGCCAGTAACGGTCTACGTAAGCTTTTTCCGTGGTACACCGCTCTTCGTTCAGATTCTGCTTATGCAGTTTGCTGTGTTGCCCTTTTTCATTCACCCGATCGACGGTTTCTTCCTCTCTGGTGAAGTTGCTCGAGAAATTCGATCGAATTATGGTGCAATGCTCGCAGGTGTCGTGGCAATTACTTTGAATGCGGGCGCTTACCTTTCAGAAGTATTCCGTGCGGGTATCCAGTCCTTGGATAAGGGCCAGATGGAAGCCGCTCGCTCTGTCGGTATGACCTACTGGCAGGCTATGTTCCATATCATCCTGCCACAAGCTTTCCGCAGAATGCTTCCTCCTTTAGGTAACAATGCGATTGCAATTTTGAAAGATTCATCTCTAGTTTCGGCTATTGGTCTTGCCGAGTTGGCCTACGCCGCTCGTACCGTTGCCGGTGCTTCCGCTCGTTATTGGGAACCCTATATCACAATCTCGTTGATCTACTGGGTAATGACGTTAGGATTAGCTTATCTAGTTAAGAAGATGGAAGAACGCTTAGGTCGAGGAGATGACAACCGATGAGTACTCAACAAGAGCCTTTAATTCGCATTCGCGATTTGCATAAATACTTCGGTGAAAATGAAGTTTTACGGGGTATTGATTTAGATGTGATGCCAGGAGAAAAAGTTGTAGTACTCGGACCGTCTGGTTCAGGTAAATCTACAATGTTGCGTTGCATTAACTCTTTGGAAGAAGTAACGAGCGGTCACATCTACGTAGACAATGTTGATATCACGTCTCCCAAAACCGACATCAACAAGGTCAGAGAACACCTCGGTATGGTATTCCAGCGATTCAATCTTTGGCCTCATAAGACCGTTTTAGAAAACGTTGCTCTTGCTCCTAAGTTAGTCAGTAAAGTTGCCAAAGATGAAGCAGAAAAACGTGCCCGAGAAATGCTCAAGCGCGTAGGACTTTCAGAAAAAGCAGATGCCTATCCGGCTAGCTTATCTGGTGGTCAACAGCAACGTGTTGCCATCGCAAGAGGACTTGCTATGCAACCTCGTGCTCTACTGTTTGATGAACCAACCTCTGCGTTAGACCCAGAGTTAGTGGGGGAAGTATTAAACGTAATGCGCAGTTTGGCTGAATCTGGCATGACGATGGTTGTGGTAACCCATGAAATTCAATTTGCTCGTGAAGTAGCAGACCGAGTCATTTTCATGGATGGTGGTGTCATCGTTGAACAGGGATCTCCTGAAGAAGTTTTAGTTCATCCGAAAGAAGAAAGAACCAAGACTTTCTTGAAACGAGTGCTACCTAATATTCCAGAGTAATTCGTCTAAATGAGAAAAAGTCGCAATTTGCGACTTTTTCTTTTTATGAACACCTAAAATACTTCACAATTATCGATCAAGCGAGTAGTTCCGATCTTAGCTGCGGCTAAGACAACCAGTGGTTCTTTATTTATCAAATCACTTTCTGTCGGTGCCAAAAGATCCACCTGGCGTACCACGGATACATAATCCGTTTGCCATCCTTGTTGTGTCAATAGACTACAGGCTCTCTTTTCAATCTCATCAACGTTTACGTTACCTGCTTCCAGAGCTTTTTTTACCACTTGGATAGTTTGATAAAGTTCACTCGCCTTCTTTAACTCTTTAGTAGATAAATAGCGATTACGTGATGAAAATGCCAACCCACTTTGCAAATCTCTTTGTAACTCTAATCCAATAATTTCGATAGGCATTGCAAATTGGCGCACCATCGAACGGATAATCTGCAACTGTTGATAGTCTTTCTTTCCAAAAACCGCAACATTAGGACGAACAATAGAAAAAAGTTTTCCAACAACCGTACAGACGCCTTCAAAAAATCCCGGTCGATAAAAGCCTTCCAAAATATCGGCCATTGAAGAATCCGGCTTGATTCTATAGGTCTGTTTCTGTGGATACATTTCTGCTTCTGATGGAGCAAAAACAATATCAACAACCCCCTGTTCTTTTAATTTTGCACAATCTTCTTCCAGCGTTCTAGGATACGTATCAAAATCCTCATTAGGACCAAACTGGAGGCGATTGACAAAAATAGAAGCGACTAACAATTTACAGTGACGTTTTGCTTCTGCCATAAGAGCCAGATGACCTACATGCAAATTTCCCATCGTAGGCACTAAACCAACAGATGTTTCTGTTTTTAAAATATCTTGTAGCTCTTTAACACTGCGAACAACGATCATTTTTTTTCCTAAAAACTATTTTCCATAGTTGGGAAGACTCTACTTTTAACAGCATGAACATAAGCGGATACGGCTTCTT
Organism: Burkholderiaceae bacterium; assembly: GCA_017461315.1. Taxonomy (GTDB): domain Bacteria; phylum Pseudomonadota; class Gammaproteobacteria; order Burkholderiales; family Burkholderiaceae_F; genus JAFTYR01. The sequence goes on from JAFTYR010000003.1 coordinate 11,131, forward strand.
GAATGCTACTAGAATCTTTCATGAAATTCTTACTAAATTTAGGACTTCTACCAGGATAAATACCTAAAATATCTTGTAAAACTAATACTTGGCCAGAACAATTTGGCCCAGCTCCAATACCAATGGTTGGCACCGAAAGAAGTTGAGTAATTTCTGTTGCGACTGATGCGGGAACCATTTCAAAGAGCACCATCGCAGCCCCTGCCTCCTGCATATCAAGAGCGGCACTCTTAAGCTCAGATGCTGAAATTTCAGTCTTCCCTTGAACGAAATAGCCACCAAATAAATTTAAAGACTGAGGTGTAAAGCCCAAATGCGCACAGACTGGAATCCCCATTTGAGTCAAACGTCTGACAATCGGTAAAACAGGAGCACCTCCTTCAAGCTTAACCATGTTGGCTCCAGCCTTCATGAGTTTTACCGCATTAGCAACCGCTTCATCTTCGCTAACAAGGTAACTTCCAAACGACATGTCAGCCAAAATAAAAGCATTTGTATTTCCTCGAGCCACACACTGGGTATGGTAAACCATATCCTCGATTTGAACCGGAAGAGTCGATGTATGCCCTTGAATGGTTTGCCCCAAAGAATCCCCTACTAGAAGAATATCAACCCCTGCTTCATCCTCAAGATATGCAAAAGTTGCGTCATAACACGTCAACATCACCAAAGGTTCATTTTCTTGGTAACGCTTGCGTAATTGTCCAAGCGTCACCTTTTTTCTTTGTGTCATATTAACCGACATAAACATCCTCCAAATTAATCATCATTCGCAAGTTTTGCGAATTCTTTGATTCATTACTCTTGGCAAAAACGATTTGGCCAAACCAAGCCCAGGAATTTCAATATTTTGATTCAGTTCTAATAATGGAACAAGCACAAAAGCCCTTTGATGCATCCGTGCATGGGGAATAATTAAATCCTTTGTTTCGATACGTTCGTCACCGTACAACAATAAATCACAGTCTAATGTTCTAGGAGCATTAACAACGCCCATAGGTCTTACGCGTCCATGTTGATTTTCGATAGATTGTAAGATCCTTAATAACTCTAAAGGAGCGCATTGTGTTTCAATGCAAAGAACTGCATTCACGTAATCTGGACCACTGGAATCAATAGGTTCGGTTACGTAAAAAGACGATAAGTCACTTCTACCACAACAAGCCCGTTTGATAATTTCATCAATCGCACACTGAATCGTACTTTCGGTATCACCTAGATTAGCACCCAAACCAATATAGACATTTACCGGCAAAGTTCTCGTTTTCATGATTCACTCTTTCTAGTAGCCGTTGAAGCCAAAATCGCACTCACTTGATTTCTTCTTGTGCGACGTTTCGGAGTAACCATCTTCCTAGACTCTACCGACTCAACTTGAGAAAGAGTCGCAGGCTCTTCAGCAGGAACAATATTCTCATTTGTCTTTTGTTTTTCGACAACAGCCGAGGAAACCTTACGACGGCGACGACGCTTTTTCTTTGGCTTACTCATTTCGTCTAATACTTCCGAGGATTCCTTAACAGCAACCTGATGTTTTTTCTGCTGAATATCAATCAACATCCCTTCTTTTTCATCTTCTGGTGCCGACTCAAATGCGGTCCACCAATCGGCTAGCTCGTGAGAAATCTCACCACTAGAAGCACGGATTAAAAGGAAATCGTACGCAGCACGGAATCGTGGATGATCGAGCAATCTTCTTGCAGATGCTCCTACACGGCGTTCAAATCTTGGTTGCAACATCCAAATATCAACCATATCCTTATGAAAACGTCTTTGAATACCTCTTAAATCCGAACTCGATAACACGATGTCGCAAGCCTGTTGCCAACGGCGAGCGGGAGATAGACGATGTCCCTCTAGTTTGAAGAATTCTCTAAGTAGAGACTCCCAGAATAACACCGCAAAAAGGAAGCTCGGAGAAATCGAACGACCCTGTGCAACTCGTGCATCACAACGCTCCAAAGACTTACAAACTAGAACGCTATTCTTTGAATTAACCAGAGTATTCAGTAGCGGTAGTTGGACGTTGATTCCTTCTTCCACGAGGGCATTTACGCACTTTGACGCAGCTCCGCTCGTCAGCATCTTTAACATTTCATCAAAAAGACGTGCCTGAGGAACATCCATAAGAAGCTGTTGCATGGATTCAATAGGACGAGACGTCTTGGAATCAATCTTGAAACCTAATTTCACAGCAATACGAACCGCTCGCAGTATACGAACTGGATCTTCACGGTACCGTACCTCTGGTGAACCAATCATACGAATTCTTTTCTTTCTCACGTCCAACATACCGTCGTGATAATCGAGAATTTCTTCTGTTGTTGGATCGTAGTACATGGCATTTATCGTAAAGTCACGGCGAGCAGCGTCCTCCCACTGTTCTCCGAAAACATTATCATTTACCACACGACCATTTTCATCCTTTTCTATGCCTTCTTCGCTTAAACCACGAAAGGTTGATACTTCAATGGTTTCCGGACCACGAATCACATGAACCAAGCGAAATCTTCGCCCAATAATCACAGCTCTACGAGTAATTCTTTTCACCTGCTCTGGTGTTGCATCAGTAGCAACATCAAAGTCTTTTGGGGTATGACCAATCAGAAGATCACGAACAGCACCACCAACAATGTAGGCTTTAAATCCTGCATTTTGTAGTTTCTGACAGACCGTAATAGCAAAAGGGCTCACGTTTTGGCGATTGATTCCATGTTCTTCTGCAGAGATAACGTGGGGTTTTTTTCGAATTCGTCGACTTCCAAATAAATTCTGTACGGACTGAACTAACTGATTAATCACAAATAATTCTCCACGTGATGAAATTCTGGATTTTGTTTGTAGTTTAAAAGTTGCAGTATTTCCCAACCGTTTTCATGGGCAATCGATCTTAATCTTTCATCAGGATTGGTCGCAACCGCTTTTCCACCCTGTTCCGCCACAAGACTTAATAGTGGTAAGTCATTAATAGAATCAGAGTAAAAAGCGATTTCTGACCATTGGATCTTTTCAAATTCAACTTGTTTTAATAATTTCTTTATCGCTTTCACTTTGCCTTCTTTGTAGGTGTGGTACAACCATCCACCGGTAAATTCACCTTCTGTATCGATCTCAGGTTCTGAAGCAATTAAAATATCTACTTCAAAAAGATCTGCGATAGGTTCCACGGGATAACGCTGTGTTGCTGTCACGATTGCTGTTTTAGCACCGTTTTGTCTATAACTTTGCACCAACTGCTTCGCTTCGAGAGTAAATACCGGTTTAATAAAGCGATTAAAGTATTCTTCTCTGAGCTGATCAAGTTCTTTACGTTTGAAATTATTCATTAAGAACATTTCAAAATCCATAAATTCTTCGATATCCAAGATTCCTTGAAAGTAATCTTGGTCAAATTTTTCTTGTTGCTTTTTATATTCTTCAGCCTTTGCTCCGCAATGGCTAATCAAAAAGTAAGCCCATATCCCACAAGAATCAACAGGTAGTAATGTATGGTCTAAATCAAACAGAGCTAATTTGATACTCATTATTTTCTCTCGCGTTCCAGCCACTCTTTGATTAGAGGAATTGTCATAGTTCGATTTGTTTTGAGGCTATAGGAAATAATACCTTCAAGGATACAGATCATAGTGTGCATATCCCGAGGCAAATAATTTTCAATCCAAGCTAATGCTTCAGGTGTGACATTTAAACCTGCCAGCTGAGCTCGACGAATAAACTCTTTCTGCTTTTCTGCATCCGAAAGAGGTTGTATTTCTAATACCGTTCCCCAACTTAATCGACTCGTTACGTCATCACGTACACCATAGAATTGAAGTTCTCTAGGGGAGTGATGTCCAGCAACCACAATATGGGTTCCAGGATGAGCTCGCACTTCATTGACTAGGTCAAAAAAGGCTTGAAGTTCGTCTGTGTTTCTTGAATCAATATCATCGACGAGATAAAGCGATTGCTCATCACAAAATACAGGAATATCGGTCGATGTCAAACCTAACGCTCTTAAAAGATGGGTACAACCTACCCCCTTCTGCCCAAATAGATAGGTGAATTGAGGACCCGAACCGGAACGAACGCTTTTTAAAACTTCCAGAGCTTCACGATTTTCCCCTTCCACAAAACTTTCTAAAGTTGGATCTGGAGCCTGAAAAAGTTCTAAAGCTAATTGATTTCTCGAATTAAAAGCCATTGAAAAACACTCAACTTAATCTTGAGATTTTACAGCGAAATATTGTGCATACAAAAAAGATATCTATCTATTGTGTAATCGTTTTTCTCATCAAAGAATCCAATGCTTTGATTTACATTCATTTCCTCTAAAAATAGGTTGATGATCTCTCTACCAACATACTTAATATTTTTCTGATATCTATCATTAAATTTCCTGATACCTCCATTCACCACCATGATTTACGCGATAGATCATAAGAGTTGGTAGAATTGAAAAATTGTCTAAACCTCACTTACTAACAACAAACTATGACAAAACCTCTCTCTTATGCTGATTCCGGCGTTTCCATCGATGCAGGTGATGAACTTGTTGAACGCATCAAGCCTCTTGCTAAAAAAACTTTAATTCCAGGAGTTCTTGGTTCGATTGGTGGTTTCGGAGCCCTTTTTGAAGTATCCAAAGAGTATCGTGAACCTGTATTAGTAACCGGTACAGATGGAGTTGGTACTAAGCTTAAACTTGCCTTCACATTAAATCGTCATGATACCGTCGGCCAAGACTTAGTCGGTATGAGTGTCAATGATATTTTGGTTCAGGGTGCAAAATCCTTATTCTTCCTTGATTACTACGCCTGCGGTCATCTTGATGTGGATATTGCAGAGCAAGTTGTTGGTGGCGTCGCTAAGGGTTGCGAATTAGCCGGTTGCGCCCTTATTGGTGGTGAAACCGCTGAAATGCCAGGTATGTATCCAGAAGGTGAATATGACCTTGCGGGTTTTGCAGTTGGTGTTGTCGAAAAAAGTCAGATCATTGATGGAACTACAATCAAACCAGGTGACATCGTCCTTGGCTTAGCTTCTAGTGGTCCTCACTCCAACGGTTTTTCTTTAATCCGTAAAGTAATCGATGTTTGTGGTGCTTCCTGGGACGAAAAAATTGGCGATAAAACACTCGCTGATTGCGTCATGGAACCAACACGCATCTACGTTAAGCAAGTTCTCGCGGTCATGAAAGAAGTTCAAATCAAAGGCATGGCTCATATCACTGGTGGTGGCCTTGTAGAAAATGTGCCTAGAGTACTTCCAGAAAATACTCAATGCGTTATCCATCCTGGTAGCTGGCAACGTCCTGCTATTTTTGATTGGCTTCAGGAAAAAGGCAACATTGCTGATACAGAAATGTATCGAGTCTTTAATAACGGTATTGGTATGGTTGTCATTGTTGCACCAGAAGATGCAGACAAAGCACAAAAAGCCTTTGAACTTCAAGGTGAAAAAGTTAGTCGAATTGGCGAAATTTGTGAACTGAAAGACAATGAAGCTCCTTGTGTCATTCGCTAATACATAAGTCTTAAAAAGACTTAGAGGATGGTTTGAAAACCATCCTCTCTTTTATTAGTTGAATTTACATATGCTCTTCAACTATTTTTTTGATTAATACGTTACAGTCTTCTTTAATACTATCAATCAATATTAACTGATCCATGGATCTCATCCAAGTCATTTGACGCTTGGCTAGTTGACGTGTCGCCGCGATACTAGCCTCTCGAAACGATTGAAAATCCACATTCCCTTCTAAATACTCCCAAGCTTGTCGGTAGCCCACACAACGCATACTTGTACAGTCTTTTTCTAAATTCGGATTTTCCTTAAGTTTTGTCACTTCATCGATAAAACCCATCTCAAGCATGAGATCAAAACGTTTTGCAATCATTTCATGCAAAACTTTCCGATCCGAAGGCATTAAACCAATGCGAAGTATCTTAAATTTCGTCCCCTGCTCCTTACCGTAAAAAGACGTTAAAGGAAGCCCTGTCATTTCCAACACTTCAAGAGCTCGAGAAATTCTCTGAACATCCGTTGGTTTTAAGCGAGATGCAGTAACCGGATCTCTAGAAGCTAAACGCTCATATAATTTTTGAATGCCACATACTTCTAATTCTGCTTTGATTTGGTTTCTAACCTCTACGGTTGTAGCAGGAATATTAGATAACCCATCCATCAATGCTTTGGCATAAAGCATAGTTCCACCGACGATCAAAGGAAGTTTATTTCGGCTTCGAATTTCTTCAATCAAAATTTCAGTATCGGTAGCGAAACTAGCCGCTGAATAAGTTTCTGTAGGATCCAATATATCGATTAAATGGTGAGGGATTCCATTCATCTCTTCTTTGGTTGGTTTAGCCGTTCCGATATCCATTCCACGATAAACCAGAGCTGAATCCATTGAAATAATTTCAGATGGCATCCATTGGGCCAAATTCAACGCTACAGAGGTCTTCCCACACGCCGTAGGTCCAAGAATCATCACTGCATCTATTGGTTTCATCATCGGCCTCTCATGAAAAAACTATCTAACTCTTTAGCGGAAATTTCAACCCAGGTGGGACGACCGTGATTACACTGATCAGCTCGATCGGTTTCTTCCATTTGGCGAAGTATGGCATCCATCTCAGCGACAGTTAAAACTCGGTTAACGCGCACTGCCGCGTGACATGCCATTGTTGCTAAAACTTCATTTCTCTTTTCAGTAAGAATAGCTGAGCTTCCATACTTTTGAATATCATCTAACACGTCTCGAACCAGTTCAGCACCACTGTCACCGATTTGTTGATCTAGGATCTGAGGAGCTGCTCTCAAACTTAATTGATTTACCGACACCGCCGTTACCTCTAAACCAAGGCGGGATAGCTCATTTTTATTTTCTTCATACGTTGCCATTTGAGTAGCTGTCACTGAAAACACGTATGGAATTAATAAATTCTGTTTTACAAAACCTCGCTCATCCCACGAACGCTTAAGACGCTCATAAATGATACGCTCGTGAGCCGCGTGCATATCCACCAAAACGACCCCAGAACTATTTTCTGCGATAATAAAGTTACCGAGAACTTGTCCCACAGCTCTACCTAAAGGCTGTGGTATCTGCTTAGCAATCGTTTTTTGAGGTTGTTGATCTAACTCGGAATCTATGGAAACACGATTTTTCCCTTCATCAGATACGATCGCACTCTTAGGCGATACAAAATCAAGGTATTGATCCACCCCCTGATAAACTAATGCAGACGATTTTTGTTGATAATAAGATGGAGCTGTTACGCATTTGACGTTATTTTTTTCCAAATCATTTTGGGAAAATTCTTCTCTTACGGACTCGCACACGACCGATTGTGCAATTGCCTCTTCAACGGCATGAAAAACAAATTGATGCACTGCCTGAGATTCACGGAAACGAACTTCGATTTTAGTCGGATGAACATTCACATCGACCTGTCTTGGATCTATTTCCAAAAAAAGACAATACATAGGTTGATTTGATCCGTATAAGACATCTTGATACGCTTGACGAATGGCGTGTGATAACACTTTATCTCGAACAAAACGACCGTTAACAAAGAAATACTGATGATTTGCACGAGGTTGCGCTACCATAGGCAAGCCGACCCACCCATAAAGTCGTACCGAAGTGGTTTCAACAGAGACCGTACGATGTGCTTCGATAAAACTTTTAGGCATCATCCGTTCCATACGATCGAAATGATCAGAACGAGGCAGAGATAGAATCGTACGTCCCGATGCAATCACTACAATTTCAACGTCAGGATGAGAGATTGCAAGCCGTTCAATAACTCCCATACAATGCGCAAGCTCTGTTGCTTCACTTTTTAAAAACTTTCTTCGTGCGGGTGTTTTATAGAAAAGATCAGATACTTCGATACGAGTTCCTTGCACACCACTTGCTGGTTTAATTTCCCCCTCATCAATTGTCCATGCTTGTTTTTCACCAACAGTCCTTGACGTCAAAGTCAGATCTGAGACGCTAGAAATCGATGCTAAAGCCTCTCCTCTAAAACCCAAACTACCAACAGATTCCAAATCGAATAAGTTACTAATTTTGCTCGTTGCATGCCGTTTAAGAGCTAAAGGCAACTCTTCTTTGGAAATCCCGTGACCATTGTCAACGACAACAATTCGTTTTATGCCACCACCCTCTAACCGTAGTTCAATCCGATTGGCTCCTGCATCAATAGAATTTTCCAATAGTTCTTTGACTACAGAGGCGGGACGTTCGATGACTTCCCCGGCCGCGATCTGACTAATCAGCTGATCAGACAACTCTCGTATTTCTCTTTTTGAACTATTTTGGTTTTGCATATCTATCCGTTTCTAACAGATTCTTAATTTTGTTATAGGAACTTGAGCTAATTGTCTCACAATAGAGAATTAGAGTTTACGTAAGATTACAAAATTCAATTGTGGCTAACTTATTAATAAACTTCTAATTAATCTCTTATTGAAATGTATTAGTTTAAAATCCAAAGAGCTATCTACTTTTGATATTTGGCTTTCCATGGAATTTTTTTCTCTCGTTGTCGAACTTTTCAAAAACGCAGACCAGTTTATTTTTCATATTGTCCAACAGTATGGATGGTGGATCTATGTAGTCTTTTTCTCAATTTTCTTTGCGGAAACCGGTATTGTCATATGCGCCTTTTTACCTGGAGATTCACTCCTTTTTGTCGCAGGCGCAGCCGCAGCAACGGGCATACTCAACCCGTGGTTACTCGTCATTATCATCACGTTAGGTGCGATTTTAGGTAACACGACCAACTACTACATTGGCCACTGGCTTGGAAATAAAATCTATGACGGCTCTATTAGCTGGATTGATCAAGATGCACTTCGTAAAACCCATACGTTTTATGAGCGTCATGGGGGAAAGACGATTGTCCTTGCTCGTTTTGTCCCGATTGTTCGCTCTTTTGCACCATTAGTAGCGGGTGCTGCTCGTATGTCCGCACTTCGTTTTGAAATTTATAGTGGATTTGGAGCTCTTTTTTGGGTAGGTTCTATTGTTGGAGCTGGTTACCTTTTCGGTAATATCCCCTTCATTAAGAACAACCTTTCTTTAATTCTGATTACAGGTATCTTAGCCGCTCTAGGCCCCTTCACCATCGCCCTAATCATCCAATGGTTCCGTCGACTCAAAAATCAGAACATGAAAAAATAATCCCTCTAACAGATCGAAACCTAATTAGAGGGATATAAGGAAAATAAGTAACTACTTATGAATTAAAGCGTTCTTCCAGTACAGCAATGGCCGGAAGAGTCTTGCCTTCTAAGAATTCCAAGAAAGCGCCACCACCAGTAGAGATATAAGAAACCTTGTCCTGGACACCAAACTGCTTAACCGCAGCGATTGTGTCACCACCGCCCACAATAGAGAAGGCTCCAGAAGCGGTTGCTTCAACAATCACATCAGCCAATTGCTTAGTTCCTTTCTGGAAGTTTTCCATTTCAAAAACACCAAGAGGACCATTCCAAATAATCGTACGAGCTTCACCAAGCAATTTCTTTAACTGAGCAGAAGTTTCAGGACCTACGTCAAGAATCATTTCATCGGCCTGAACATCATCTACACTGCAAATACGATGTTCGGATTCATTAGAAAATTCTTTAGCGACAACAACGTCTACGGGTAAAGGAAGAACACCTCCCTTTTTCTGAATGGTCTCTAACACTTTCTTGCATTCATCAACCAAATCAACTTCTACTAAAGACTTACCAACAGGTTTTCCGGAAGCCAATAGGAAGGTATTAGCGATACCACCACCGACAACGAGGATGTCAACGATTTCTGCTAAATGATTCAAAATCGTCAATTTAGTAGAAACTTTAGAACCACCAACGATAGCAGCGAATGGATTCTTCGCAGCCTCAACCGCAGCGGTCAATGCTTCAATTTCTTTTGCCAGTAAAGGACCTGCGCAAGCAACTTTAGAGAAACGAGCAATACCTTCAGTTGTAGCTTGAGCACGGTGAGCAGTACCGAAAGCATCATTGACATATACATCACAAAGCTCTGCCATCTTGCGAGAAAGTTCAACATCGTTTTTCTTTTCGCCAACATTGCCTCGGCAGTTTTCTAACAATACGACTTCGCCTGGATTAATTTGAACACCATTAACCCAGTCTTTGACTAAGCGAACAGGCTGTCCTAATAGTTCACCAAAAGCGATAGAAACTCTTTCTAAACTATCGGCTTCAGTCAAAGCACCTTCTTTAGGACGGCCAAGGTGAGAAGAGACCATCACCGCAGCGCCCGCCTCAAGAGACATTTTTACAGCTGGTACCGAAGCGACAAGACGAGTATTGTCCGTAATATTGCCGTTTTCATCACGAGGCACATTAAGGTCAGATCGAATGAAAACTCGTTTCCCTTTGAGTTCACCTTCTTTGGCTAAAACTTCGAGTGTCTTTACTTGCATTTTATTTTCCTGAAAACGTGAAAACCCCGGTATAACCGGGGTTATTAAATATTTGATATTACTTAGCTAATGTCATGGCTCTTGCTGTATCTAACATACGGCAGGAGAATGCCCATTCATTGTCATACCAAGCTACAGCCTTAACCATATTGCCATTCATGACCTTGGTCAGGGTTGCATCAAATATGGAAGAATATGCAGTGTGGTTAAAGTCACCAGAAACCAATGGTTCGGTGTTGTAACCCAAGATACCCTTCAATTCTTCTGACTGGCTAGCCTTTAAGAGGATTTCGTTAACTTCCTCAACGGTTGTATTTCTTGGAGCGATGAAAGTCAAATCAGCAACAGAAACGTTGATAGTTGGAACACGCATTGCGTAACCATCTAACTTACCCTTCAATTCAGGGATTACTTCACCAACAGCCTTAGCTGCGCCCGTCTTTGTTGGGATGATGTTTTCACCCGCAGCACGAGCACGTCTCAAGTCCTTGTGTTTAACATCGGTTAAAACTTGGTCATTTGTAAATGAGTGAACCGTTGTCATCATTCCACTGACGATACCCAAGTTATCCATCAATGGTTTGACAAATGGACACAGACAGTTTGTCGTACAAGAAGCATTGGAGACTACAGTATCAGTAGCCTTCAATACATTGTGGTTGACACCATAAACAACAGTGGCATCAACATTTTTAGCGGGAGCAGAAATCAATACGCGCTTTGCACCAGCTTCAATATGCTGAGAGGCACTTTCTTTATCACGGAAAGCACCAGTACATTCAAGAACGACGTCAACGTCTAATTCTTTCCAAGGTAATTTCTTCGGATCTCTCTCTGAAAGCAGTTTGATGCGATCACCATTGACAACCAAATAGCCGTCATCTAAAGAAACTTCTCCGTTAAACTTACCATGAGCTGTATCGTATTTAGTAAGGTGAACGGTACATTCTGGTTTAGCTGTATCATTGAGGGCCACAATCTTTACGTCTTCCCACAAACCTTCTTCATAGAAAGCGCGAAGAACACAGCGGCCGATTCGTCCATAACCGGTAATAGCAACTCGAATTGTCATCGATTTATTTCCTTTGAGAGAGAACTTGTTGAACTGTTTTTACGACACAATCAACGGTAAGACCAAAAAGTTTAAATAGTTCAGAAGCAGGTGCAGATTCGCCAAAGCGATCAATACCAACCACTGTTCCGTTACCACGCACGTACTTCCACCAAAGATCCGTGTTACCGGCTTCGATGGCAATAATAGGCTTATCACCTAATACTTTACTACGATAGGTTTCATCCTGACGATCGAAAACATTAGTAGATGGCATAGAAACAAGACGTGCTTGAATATTAAGAGCCACTAACTGCTTACGAACCTCTGAGGCTAAGGCTACTTCACTACCAGTAGCCACGAGTGTGACATCCTGCATTCCTTCACCTGCAGGAGCTTCTAACATCACATAACCACCTTTCTCGATATCGTCAGCGTTGATATCACCACGTTCGACAAAAGGCAGAGCCTGACGTGAGAAAATCAAGGAACTTGGACCATCATGTCTTTCAATCGCATGAGACCAAGCAACTAATGTTTCTACCGTATCAGCCGGACGCCACAAATCCATGCCAGGAATGATACGGAGACTATTCATGTGTTCGATTGGCTGATGAGTTGGACCGTCTTCACCAAGACCAATGGAGTCATGGGTGAATACAAAAATGTTGCGCAACTTCATCAAAGAAGCCATACGCATTGCATTTCTTTCGTAGTCAGAGAAAGTTAAGAAGGTTGCGTTGTATGGAATAAAGCCACCGTATAAAGCGATACCGTTATCGATCGCAGCCATACCGAACTCGCGAACACCATAATTAACATGGCGACCAAGCATGTTGTTAGCACGTAAAGCCTCTACACCTTCCCAGTTTGTAAGATTTGAACCAGTAAGATCAGCAGAACCTCCTAATAACTCGGGCAAGGCAGGAGCCAAAGCATTCAACGCCATTTGACTTGCTTTTCGGCTAGCAACTGTTTTTTCTTCGCCAGCAGCCTTGACGATCGCATCAAAAACAACGTCATCCCAGTTCTCAGGCAACTCTCCTGCTAAACGACGTTCTAACTCTGAGGCCAATTCAGGATAAGCAACCTGATATTTATCCCACAATTTTGTCCATTGAGCCTCTAACGAAGCACCCTGCTCGCTAGCATCACAAGCCTTGTAAACTTCTTCTGGAATTTCAAAAGGACCATATTCCCAACCAATTGCCTTACGAGTTGCGCTGATTTCTTCTTCACCAAGCGCTTCTCCGTGAGCCTTAGAAGTACCTGCACGATTTGGAGAACCAAAGCCAATAACGGTCTTGCAGTCAATAATGGTCGGTTTATCCGATTTTTTAGCTTCCGCAATCGCTTCGGCCACTGCTTCAATATCATGACCGTCAATTGGACCAATAACGTTCCAACCATAAGATTCAAAACGCTTACGATTATCTTCAGCAAACCAATTAACAACTTTACCGTCGATAGAAATTCCGTTGTCATCGTACAATGCGATGAGTTTATTTAATTTCCAAACACCGGCCAAAGAACAAGCTTCGTGGGAAACACCTTCCATCAAGCAACCATCACCTAAAAAAGCGTAGGTGTAGTTATCGATAATTGGGAAACCTTCTCGATTAAATTCTGTAGCAAGCATCTTTTCTGCAAGAGCCATACCTACTGCATTTGCAATACCCTGGCCTAGTGGACCAGTAGAAGTTTCCACCCCAGCAGTCACACCCACTTCCGGATGTCCAGGAGTTTTACTGTGAAGCTGACGGAAATTTTTCAAATCTTCAATGCTAAGGTCGTAACCGAAGAGATGAAGTAATGCATACTGCAACATTGAACCATGACCGTTACTTAATAAGAAACGATCTCTTCCAATCCATTTCGGATTCTTAGGATTGTGACGAAGATGGCGAGTCCAGAGAGCAACAGCAATATCAGCCATACCCATTGGCATACCAGGATGACCTGATTTAGCTTTTTGCACTCCGTCCATTGCCAATGCTCGAATTGCATTAGCAATAACCTTACTGGAAACACTAGAGGACATAATGATCTTTTTCAAACGAATTAATTTCGTAAAAACCTGTAAACAGGGCGGAATTTGCGGTGTTATTTTAACAATTCCGCTCTTCTGTGCCTACTTCTAAAGCCATCCCGGTTAAAACTTGTTCGAAAATCTTTAATAAAAACAAAACATTTAAAACTTAAAAAAAGAATTAATTTTCAATAGCATCTTGTTTTCATTGATCTTTTTATCGAACATCACGACTGAAGTATTCCGTATAATCCCTTGTGTTGTTTAAAAGAATCACTAAAGAAAATGGCTAATCCACGTTTTTATGTTCCCAATATCCCCTATGAAGAAGGACAGCCGATCACTCTTCCAGAAGAAGCTTCACATCATGCTATGCATGTTCTTCGTCTGCGTAATGAAGACCGTATTGATCTTTTTTCCGGAAATGGTTTAGAGGCTAGTGGATTAGTGCAATTTAACAAGACTGGAACCTCTCTTATTCTTGACTCTGTTACAACTACTCCAGAACCCAAGTTACGTATCATTCTTTTACAGTCCGTTATTTCAAATGAAAAAATGGATTGGGTTATCGAAAAAGCTTGTGAAACTGGAGTTTCTAAAATTGTGGTATTCCCATCGAGCCGAGGAGAAATCAAATTAACTGGAGAAAAAATCGTTAAGCGATTAGATCGTTGGAAAAAAATTGCCGTATCTGCTTGTATGCAATGTAGACAAAATCGAATTCCGGAAATCTTATTCGTTTCAAGTCTAGATCGTGCCTTTGAACACGCTGAAGGTCGCTGTTTTGTTACTGCTCCCTCTCTAGAAAAAACACCGACTGGAGATTGTCCTCAAGGATGTGTCTCTTTTCTCATTGGTCCAGAAGGTGGACTGACGAACGGTGAAATTCAGTTAGCCTTAGACAATCATTTTGAGGCTCGCCTACTCGGGCCGAGAGTATTGCGCACCGAAACGGCTGGGATCACCGCTTCGGTTTGGGCACAAACCCTTTGGGGCGATTTAACCTAATTATTTAGGCTAAGTTATGTATCGTTTTCTTTTGCATTGGGATTGGTATCAGACTGATTCCAATTGGAAAAATAGGCACATATCACCAATAAAACCAATGCAAAAATAGCACAACCCCGAACGGCTAGTTGTGGTGATAAGATCTCTGCAGAAATGCCTAAGATTAATTGACCAACTGGAACCAGCCCTAAAAGAACTGCTAAATACATAGCAGAAAAACGACCGCGGTACATATTAGGAGCCTGATTCTGTATTGCGTTGTTAGCTGAAGCCAATGCTAATGTTAGAGATGCTCCTGCGATAGAAGCACAAAGCCACTGTGAAATCAAAGTGTTCAATGTAGGAAGAACGGCAAAAGCGATACAGCAAACCCAAGATGAAGCTAAAAGTGTTGTAAGGCGAGTAAAAAAGAGCTTTTCTTTTTGCATCAGAATAGCCGAGGCTACCGCTCCGAACCCTAAACCAGAGGACATGGAACCAAAGCTTAGTAACGCAGAATCTTCAATCGAAATTGCTGGAAGTAAACTAACCGCTGGCATGATAAATACTGAAAGACAGGCTACTTGGGGTAATACTTCTTTGAGAATTTTATAGCGATGAAATAATTCCCAAAAGCTCATCGAAACACTTTCAACTCGCTCCTTATCAGAGGCTCGGTTTGGAATTTTAATAAACGCCATAAATAAAATCATGGGAATAAAACAGCCTGTATTAAGCACGAAACACCAGGTTGGACTTGCTACTTCAATAATAAAAACGGCAATCATTGGAGCAATAACACGAGACACATTCATCGCCAAGGATTGCTGGGCTACAGCCCTCATGACGTTCTTTCCCGTTTCAACCAACATACTATTCATGGCTGGGCCATCAACCGAAGAAATAATTCCAAAAAGAAGTGCTAATGTCGCTAAAACCCAAGGACTTAACTGTTCGTGATACGAAAGATATGCAGTGATAGCTGCTACACCACACCCTAAGGTTTGAGTAATTAAAAGAATTTGATATCGATGAAATCGATCTGCCACTTGCCCCGCAATTGGTGCTAGAGGTAAAGACGGAATCGCAGACAATAAAGCAATGGCAGACAACCATAAAGGCGAGGCCGTTAATCTCCAAACCACCCAGGACAAAGCCATACCATGAACCAAACGCCCAAGAATTGAGAAACAATAAGCAAACCAAAACTTACAGTAAGCCGTTTCCAGATTTTCGTTTCTCTTTTTCATACTTTTCTGCGACTCTTCATCTCAAAACCAAAGACACTACGTGATCGTAACGCCATTTGCTCAAACTATAAAAGAACGAATAAATATTTCAATATTTCATTTGTACGCTTGTTACTAAAAAACGCTCTGTTCATTACACGGTCATAATTTTCTACCCCATATTTAGTTATCATCTACAAAAAATGCCTCTGAAATGATCTGAAATCAGATCAAATCAAGAGGCATTACTAAAGGATTAATTACAGCTATCTTTTACACTTGTTGCATTGTTAATTGTGCTGAACCACTTCCCTTATTACTCGAGAGCCGTAGCCCTACAATAATTGCTACTAGAATTGCAACACTGATACCAATCCAGACAGTAGAGTACATAGGATGTTGAGCAAAAGTTCCGACTTGGTAGACAATCACGGCAGAGGTGTAACCCACGGCAGTAGTCCACAGTGCGGTAAATAACGACCAACCCGTTCCCGTTTCTCTATAAACGGCACCCATCGCTGCGCCACAAGGAAGATACAGAAGTACCATCAACAGGTAAGCAAATGCTCCCAACTGCCCATCGAATAAATTTTTCATTGACTGCATCGTACCGGTAGAAACTTCCTGCTCTTCAGCCTGCTCTTCCATGTTAGAAAGATCTCCAACGCTAATGCCTAATGGATCGATGAATGCAGCGCCTAGATCCGCAAAATTATCCTTAATAGAGGTTAAAGCTTCATTAGCTGAGTTAATAAGACTGAAACCTTCCTCTTCATCAGCCCCTTCTTCCTCACCCATACTACCGTACAGAGAATCTAAGGTTCCAACAACAGCTTCTTTTGCTAAGACACCGGTGAATACACCTACCGCTGCGGGCCAATTCTCTTCGACGATCCCCATTGGTTTAAAGGCTGGAACAATCGTCTTGCCAATTTGAGACAGAACCGATTTTTCTGTATCTTCATTGCCAAAACTGCCGTCCGTACCCAAAGAATTTAAGAATGCAATACAAGCCACTAAAACAACGATTACCTTACCAGCTCGGAAAATAAAGCTCTTTAAACGATCCCAGGTTCGATACATTAAGTTCTTCAGAGTTGGCATATGGTATGGAGGAATTTCCATAACAAAGGCACTAACTTCCCCTCTCAATGCGGTTCTCTTGAGAATATATCCTGTAAGAATGGCTACAGCGATACCAATAACATAGAGAGCAAATACTAAGTTTTGTCCATTAGTCGGCCAAAATACCGTGGCAAACAAGACATAAACCGGTAATCGTGCACCACAGCTCATGAAAGGAGCCATTAACACGGTTGTAATACGGTCACTCTTCTTTTCCATAGTACGAGTAGCCATAATCGCCGGAATACCACATCCAAAGCCAACGATTAAAGGAACAAAAGATTTACCAGGAAGACCTAAAGCACGCATTAAGCGATCCATCACAAACGCGGCTCGGGCCATATATCCAGAATCCTCAAGGAAGGATAACGCTAAGAACAAGCAGGCAATAACCGGAATAAAGGTAGATACACACTGAATACCACCGCCGATACCATCAGCCAAAATAGTCTTTAACCAGTCCGGACAGCCCATATTCGTTAGGAATAAACCAAAACCTTCAACAAAGACGGCACCGAAAAGAATATCAAAGAAGTCAATAAAAGCAGATCCAACGTTAATAGAGAAAATAAACATTAGATACATGACGAAAAGGAATATCGGTATTCCTAACCAACGATGCAATACGATACGATCGATTTTATCGGTCATCGTATGATTGACTTCTCCAAGGCGCTTAATGGCAACCTCAGCCACTTGAGAAACGAAGCTATAACGAACATCGGCAATTGCCATATCCAGATCACCGTCATACTTCTTATCGAGCTCTGAAACAACTAGCTCAATTTCGGTAAGATCCTGACCGCTTACATACTGATCAATCGAACGATCACCCTCAAGAATTTGTTCTGCAACCCACTTTGCCTTCTTAACTCCAGCTTTTTGTAACCGATTTGCGATGTCGTTAATGGCACCCGTTATTTCTTCATTAAAAACAATCGGATTATTAGGAACATAAGAAGCTTCTAAAAACGCATTAATCGTTTGATTGAGTTCCTCAATGCCTTCTTCACGACTTGCTACGATACCAACAACCGGACAACCTAATTTTTCACTCAACACCTTCAAATCAATACCAATCTGACGTTTTTTTGCCACATCTAACATGTTGACAACCACGATCATAGGTACCTGCATCTCAATTAATTGAGTAGTTAGGTAGAGGTTTCGTTCAAGGTTTGAAGCATCAACAATATTGATCACTAACTCGGATTCATTTTGAAGAATATAGTCACGTGCAACACGTTCATCTTCACTTGAAACAGAAGACGGTTGTAAAGAATAAACACCGGGTAGGTCAACTAATGTAATATCCCGATTTCCAAGTTTAAAAGATCCCGTAATCTTTTCTACGGTCACACCAGGCCAATTCCCGACGGTTTGATGCGAACCCGTAAGCGCATTAAATAACGTAGTTTTGCCGCAATTCGGATTGCCGACAACACAAATTGTGTTTTTGATCGACATAATCTCTCCTATATTCTTTCTACTTCTAATAATTCGATTTCGTCTTTTCGCACACTGACATAAGAGCCACGAACCTTAATTTCAACTGGATCACCTAGTGGTGCAACACGAACTATTTCAAAAACTGTGCCAGGTAATATTCCCAATGAGAAAAGTCGTTTACGGTAAGCACTTTGACCGGACCGAAAACCAACAATTTTTCCTGATTGACCTGGACTGAATTCCTTAAGCAACATCTCTTATCCTTCACTCAAATTAATGGATGATGACCTTGATTTGTGTACAAACTTCACGATTTACAGCAATACGCGTATCACCAATTTTCAAGAGAACAGGTCCTTTGAGGTTTGAAGAAAGTACCTCGACAGATGATCCACGAGTCAACCCAAGCTGTCGTAACCGAGACAACTCTTCTAAGTTCTCAAATTCGAACTTAACTACTGTTGCTCTTAACCCCGGCTCTAACTCGGATAACCGATGTTTTTTCATTGCCCGACACACAGGTCCTACCTCCTGGATACAATTTAACAATCGAATCAATAATCATTATCAATTGCAATGATACACTTTTTGTTGATAATGAGAGATATTCTCATTAATTATTTTCGCAAAAGATCGTCATTTGAGTATCTAGATGATTTTGGACCGTACAACGGACTTATTATTTCCTATTGATACAACGAGTCAGAATTCGCTTACGATAGTGATGTACCCATTGATCAAAATCAGTACCAGGTGGAATAATTTGGACTTCTATTGGACCTTGATGGAGTTGTTGAGCATGAATTTGCTCAAGAGACAATGCGTTATATGAAATTCGAATTTCTGATCGGCTCCCTACTTTCCATTTTTCAAATTTCAGATATCCTCCTGGTGCATTTTCGTTAAATGCTCGTCCAGGAATTTGCCAATTTAGGTCAAATAATGCACCTAGATTGGATAGATTCGTATCGTGCCCGACTAAAAAAGTATATTTTTTTCCTTTTTCTAGGGAATCTATTATTTTGAAGGCTAGTGCAGAACCTTTGTATTGAGCAACTTCCATATCGCGATTTAAAGCAGAAAATACTGCAACGCGAAGTGGCATTAACCGTCTTAGAACAGTTTCATCTACTTGGTTCCAAGCGACTAATTGTCCTGGCCATTGTCCCCATTCCAAAGCAAATATTTCAATCACAGATGAGGCTAAATAAGGTTTTCCTTCAAATCCAACCTTGTATTTAGAAGCCTTACCTGTCAAATTTCCTTTAAAGGAAATTTGCGTGATTCTTTCTAATTCTTCAATTTCTGAACTAAAACGAATGGGAATTTCATTTGCTTTTTGTGTTAACTTTTTCGCTAAATGCTGTGGATGTTCAATTTCACAAACTTTAGCTTTTAATGGAGAAAAAAGACTAGAAGATTTTTCTGATGCTACTTCTATGGGAATAAAGCACCCAGGATATAGGCCTTCTAAAAGAGCGCGTGCAGTACGAATCGTTCGTTCATCGACATCTGCAATAATTTGAATATTTTGAGTATTAGGACACCCTGTGTGTATAAAAGGTTTTTCTTTAGCGACGAAAGACCAAGTTTGACGAATTAATTCATAGCCTCGTGGAGTTAAATAGGCACGTTTAACACCCCAATCCGGCCATGGATATCGACTTAAAGTAGTAAGCTTCTTTTCCGATTGAGTTGGAGCTCGAACACCATGACGACTTACCACGACCACAGCTTCTAATTCCTCTAAAGAAGCTTTTTGAGCCTCCACAATAAAGGGGAAATAAAAAAGAAAAAAGGAGGAAGCTACTATCTTTTTCATGATTCCCATAGATCAACTCCTTAGGGTTGATCATGCAAAGATAATAGACGCCAACCCCAAAAATATGAAAAAGCCACCTGAGTCAGTAATAAATGTCAATAAGACTGAACCGCCCATAGCAGGATCACGTCCCATTTTCTTAAGTGTAAGTGGGACGAGGATCGCCACAATAGCACCCATCAACATATTGAGCACCATAGCCGAGAACATCGTGATCCCAAGCAATTTCCCATCTGGACTTTGATAATAAAGCAACCAAGCAAAAAGACCCGCAATGACACCCCAAATCAGGCCATTTATGACTGCAACAAAAATTTCTTTCTTGATAACATCGGTCTGGTTCGACTCAGTAATTTGGCCCGTTGCCATAGAACGAACTAACAGTGTCAGTGTTTGGTTACCAGAATTACCTGCGATACCTGCCACGATCGGCATCAACGCAGCCAATGCCACTACCTTTTCAATCGTACCGTCAAAATAAGAAATAACGCGAGATGCAAAGAACGCTGTGCATAAGTTGATACCTAACCACAACCAACGAGCTGTAGCTGAAGACCATATAGATTCGAAAATATCCTGATCATCATCCAAACCTACTGCTCCATAAGCTTCTTCATCACTTTCTTCTCGGATGACGTCAACAACTTCGTTAACAGTAAGTCGTCCAACTAGACGACCCGTTTCATCAACTACAGGAGCACTCACCAAATCGTATCGTTCGAAGGCCTGAGCCGCTTCCGTATCCGCATCCAACGGATTTAATGTCAACATATCTGTGATCATCAAATCCTGAACTCGAGCTTCTGGTTGATTTGTAAGGATTCGATCTACCGGTAAAGTTCCTTTTAGTCTTTCATGTTGATCAACAACAAAAACCTGGTCTGTATGGTCTGGAAGATCTTCTAACCGACGAAGGTACTTCAATACTGCATCAAGCGTCACATTATCTTGAATTGAAACAATTTCGAAATCCATACGAGCACCCACAGAATCTTCGGGGTAACTCATCGCCGCTCGCAACTGAGCTCGTTCCTCGTGCGAAAGGCCCTCTTGAACTTCTGCTACAACATCCGGAGGTAAATCTTCAACAAGGTCCGCAATTTCGTCCGTGTCCAATGCCTCAACCGCATCGACTAACTCATCACGGTTCATTGCATCAATCAAGGTTTCTCGAACGCCTTCGTTGACCTCAACTAAGATTTCACCATCTCGTCCAGCCCGTACACAATCCCATACGATAAGACGTTCATCCAAGGGGAGCGCTTCAAGCACATAAGCGATGTCCGCAGGATGCAATTCAGCCAGAGTATCTCTCAGTTCTTTGCGAACTTCTTCACCAACGACTAAATCCTTACGTTCTTCAGCCTCTTCACCTCGGTCCAAAAGTTGCTGGACAAGTGCCAGCCCGCGAGCCGCCTCCTCTGGCTCACGAGCTAGATTCGAAGACAAATCAGTCTTTAATTTTTCAGTCGTGTTTTCGCTCAACACCCACCTCTGACTACAGATATCTCTACATCTCTCTAACAACAAGTTAGAGGGGTGAATACATTATGTTTTTATGACTATTCTGAAGCAAGAATCTGCTTACGCAATGCCTCATACACGGAAGCAGTCTGAGGACGACGTCCTAACCAAAATTCGTATGAATCCGCAGCTTGCTCCACCAACATTCCTAAGCCATCTGAAACAATCTTGGTGCCAGCTCTCTCAGCCATCTGCATAAAAGGTGTTGGTTTACTGCTGTACACCAAATCATAAGCTACTTCACAATTGTTAAAAGTAGACTCTTCGATAAGAGGAGCTTTATTCTGCAAACTCGTCGGAGTTGCATTAACGATCAGGTCGTACTCTTCAGCTCCCGTTTCATCATAAAGAATACATTGAACACCAAACTCATCTTGCAACTCTTGAGCTCGAGCTAGTGAACGATTCGATATCGTTATCTTTCTAGGGTCAGCTTCAAGAAGACTGGGTAAAATTCCACGAACAGCACCTCCTGCACCTAGAATCAAAATAGACTTATTTGCTATATCAAAGCCTAATCGCTGTTGTACGTCTCGAACAAATCCCGATCCGTCTGTATTATCCGCAAGGATTTTGCCTGCTTCAAACTTCAGGGTATTAGCGGCTCTCGCTTGTCTCGCACGACTCGTACACTTGGTTGCACTCTTAAATGCATCAACTTTAAATGGAATCGTAACGTTCACACCAAGGTACTCGTCATCGATTAAATTATCCAAGGCTGTATCAAATTCTCCTAGCGGAACTTCGATCTTTTGATAATCAATCGAATCTCCGAACTCTTCTGCGAATAATTTATGAATCTCTGGCGATCGACTGTGTGCTATTGGATTACCTAGCACCGCAAACAAAATCTTCTTAGCCATCGCAATTCCTTTCACTATCGTAGTATTGCCTCGAATATATATCACTTTCGAACAGGAAAAAAGAACTTTTCTCAGAATACCGTTCCTATATAGCCTCCCTTAGGTATTCCGTTGTCACAATATCACACCTTAAATCAGCCTTAATTTCCGGATTCCGAGATTTCTTGAGTACCATCAGACATATCAGAGTCTTTTGGTTCCACCTCTGTTTCATCAATGATTTCTTCTTCCAATTCACTAGATTCATTCAAAACTTGTTTTAAACGACATTCCATAACAAGTTCTACAAAATCGAGAGCTAGAACTTCTAAAATTACGTTCTGCCCCCTAGGCAATTCTGGTAGACCTGGAACGCGTTGAGCCATCGGAAGACCATCAATTCGTACTAAATCACCTTTAACAACACAGGCTTTGACATCTTTGATATTTTCTTGCTCCAGCCAACGCAACGACCAATATCGATCCATCCGAGTTTGGAAGTCTAAAAAGGTTGTATACGTAGAATCAAAAGCAGAAATAACGGCAAAAAGATCCGAATCATTTTGCTTATATGGCGGTATTTCTCCCTTGAGGACGGCAATTAACTGCCGTTGATTCACCATATCAACATAGCGTCTTAAAGGAGAAGTAGACCAAGCGTAATAATCCACCCCAATACCATCATGAGGTCCGGGAACTGAAGTTAACTTCACTCGTGACATATGCTGGGTTCGATAAATACCTACAGTCTTTTTCTCATCTAAAAAGGCACCCCAAGTCGAATTAGCAAAGATCATCATTTCTGCAACCAGAAGATCCAAAGGCGCACCTCGTTTGCGTCCTTTGAGCATAATTCGAGCGTTTTCACCTTCGCCTTGAAGATCAAAGAACCAATCAATACGACCTACAGCTTCAGGACGACCGCGCTTGATTTCTCGTTTATTTAATAAATGTTTTGAAAAATGCCATAACCAAATGATTTCTGCCCCAAATGGAACCGATAACATCCCCTTTTGAATAGCCTCCTCTGTCACTTCACTTTCTATTTTGTCGTACCAAAGGTTCTTGGCAACACAAATTCTTTCAAGACGACTTTCCGTAGAAATAACATCTAAAGTTTCATTATCTACAACAGCGTAAAGTGAAATAACCGGGGAGACTTTCCCTTCATCTAAAGAAAATGCTTTAATCCAAGCTTCTGGCAACATTGTCGTTTTAAGACCAGGCGCATAGACAGTTGACATACGGTCTCGAGCAGCGATATCCAGTGCACTGTCTCTAGAAATTCCAAGGGCGGGCGCAGAAATATGAATTCCAACACAAGTCCGATTTCCAGACATTGGAGTCACTGATATGGCATCATCGACTTCCGTTGTGTTGGAATCATCAATCGAAAAGGCCTGGACGTCTACCAGAGGCAACGCATCATAATCATTGTCTATTACGGTCGCTAAATTCCTAGAAAATTCTTTTCCTTTAGGGAAATTGACTGAAAAGAAACTATCAACATGCCATACCCAGGGACTAGCGATCGCTTTGGTTTGCAAAAGAAGTCGTAATGGAGAAATACCTAGTTCATCACTAGCTTCTTTGACAGCCTTCCACTCGATTGAATTTTTATCGGGTTTGACCATAAGAGAAATCGCACTGGATTTGATCTCTTCGGGAGCAATTTTTGCGTTAACCAAAGAGTGAACATATTGATCTTTGAGAAGTTCTTGCTGTTTTTTCCTCTCAATCGCCGCTAACGCCAACCGTAACGTCTCAGCTGGTGCCTTTCTGTAGTTTCCACGTCCTTTACGATAAAAATAGACTGGATTGGCATGTAAACGCATGATCATCGCCGCAGCCTGTAACGCAGTAGGTTCTTCCCCAAAATAATCTTTTGCAATATCTTTTGCTGAAAAATCCTCTTCTGGAGCAAATTCCCATAGCAAGTCAAGATCAATCGTCTCACTCATCTCCTGAGCCTGCTTCATAAACTCCGAGCAAGACGGTGTTGTGAAGGTCACAAAAATATGAGACTTTTTTACCTTTATTCGTTTTCCACTTACTAATTCAACCTGACAAGAAGAGGTACTGGAACTTAATTCAACTCCAACCTTAAAAGCTCCATCTTCATCAAAAAATAAATTGGTCATAAAACCCTTTCTCCTCTTACAAGGACACTAGTCAATCAGGTATTCGACATCAAGCAAACGCTTGACATACTTTCATAATACGAGGAAGCAACTCTTCAAAATTAGAAAACCGATGATCCGCTCCCTGAATAATCCATTGTTGCGTTTGAGCATAATGCTCTTTTGCCATAGTCCAGTCGAGTACTTCATCGGCATCTCCTAGAACCGTCAAATAATTCTGAGGATTATGAAGTTTTGCTACGTTTAAAGTTTTTAATTCTTCAACGTACTCTGGCCTTACTTCAATTTCAATTTCTTCTGTAACCTTGTGAACACCCAAATAGTTATTGATCGTACGCCACGGACAAACCGCTGGATTAAGTAGTATCGCATGGCATCCTAATTTTTCGGTAATCCACGTTGCATAAAATCCACCTAACGAAGACCCAATGACAACTAAACGTGTGGAATTAAGATCTTTAATAGTATCTTCGATAATCTCAGAAGCCTTCTTCGGACCACAATGCATGGCTGGTGCCAAAAATCTAATACCAAAATTTTCATGGGCTTCACGTAACAGTCGGCCTTTATTTGAATCTGGTGTCGAACAAAATCCATGTAGATAAAGCGTGGTCATTCTTTTACTTCCTCTAACGCTCTTAAAAGTTTCTTTTGTACACCACCAAAGCCACCATTACTCATCACTAAAAGGGTATCACCCTCTTTAGCCTCTGAGACCACGGAAGATATCAAAGCGTCTAGATCTTGGAATACGGCTACCTTTTCTCCCATCGAAGCCATGGCTGAAGAAACGTTCCATTTTACGGAAGGCGACTGGTAACAAAAGACCTTATCTGCTAAGGCAAAAGATAAAGAAAGTTTTTCTTTCATCGTACCTAATTTCATCGTATTAGAACGAGGTTCAAACACAACGAGAATTCGGCCTTGCTTTTGAGTTTCTCTTTGCGCCCGTAATGTTTCCGATATAGCGGTAGGATGATGGGCAAAATCGTCCACCACTTTGATACCACGAACTTCTCCACAAAATTCAAGACGTTTTTTTACACCACAAAAATAAGATAAAGCTTCAATGGATTTTTCCGGAGGTACACCGACAGTGCTCGCCGCCACAATCGCCGCTAGCGCATTCAACCGATTATGTTCACCGGGAATGTTCAATGCCACCTCTCCAATTTCTCGATTTTCGTGAAAAACTTTTGAGGTTTCTGAAAAACAGATTTTCCAATCTGAATCAATTTCATCTGTGGAAAAGAATTCCACTGGAGTCCAACACCCCATATCAAGAACATCCTTTAAGGTTTCACTATGAGCATTAACAACCAAGTGTCCCATAGAAGGAAGCGTTCTTACTAGATGATGAAACTGTCGCTTGATCGCATCGATGTCGGGAAATATATCGGCATGATCGTATTCAAGATTATTCAAAATAGCTGTATACGGTCGATAGTGCACGAATTTACTTCGCTTATCGAAAAACGCCGTATCGTATTCATCAGCTTCGATTACGAAAAAAGGAGAATCACTATAGCGAGCAGATTGTTGGAAATTTCCTGGTACACCACCAACTAAAAATCCCGGACACAGTCCTGCATATTCCAAAATCCAAGTCAACATACTCGTCGTTGTAGTTTTTCCGTGGGTACCTGCCACAGCCAGTACTTTTTTACGAGGTAGTAAATATTCTCCTAACCACTGAGGAGCCGACATATACGGTTGATTCGAATTCAAAATAGCCTCTAAAAGAGGATTACCTCGAGAAATTGCGTTTCCAATGATCCATAAATCAGGTTGGATTTCTAATTGTTGGACATCGTAACCTTCTGTTAACTCAATACCAGCAACTTGAAGTTGATCAGACATCGGAGGATATACATTGACATCACAACCACTTACTTCGTGCCCCATCGTCTTGGCTATTTGTGCGAAACCACCCATAAAGGTTCCGCAAATCCCGAGTATATGAATACGCATTAAAATTTCCTTTCGATGTCTGTATAGTATTCTGACATTTTACGGAGTTTAAAACTCGTGACACACAAATCTTATATTACAGAACAACTTGTACAGTTTATTGCTTGCGACGGACTGGATTGGCGTTCTGCTCGAAGTAAATTATTAAGATCTAATCATAGACTTCGGTCATCAGATATGCCTACTGATGAGGAAATTGAACATGCTTTACGCGAGTACTATGCGATTTTCTGCCCAAAAGAACACGCTGAAACGCTAAAGGCTCTAAGATCATTAGCTCTTTCATGGATGGAACGATTTGAAAGTTTTTCACCTCGTTTGATACGAGGTGTATTAAATGGTTGTGCCGACCGATTTTCCAATATTTATCTAGAGATCGTTGCTGAAGACCTCAAAAGTTTTGAAATTTTCCTTCTTGATCATGATGTCGAGTACGAAGTGATTTCGAATCCTCTACAGAATCGACGGGACTTTTCTGAAACTATTTTCTTTCCGACGACTACACTTATTAGAGGAAAAACTAACGAAATCAATGTGGTTGTTTCTGTCTATGAGTACCTTCCTATCAAACCAAAAAAAGGGAAAAAGCCTGATTCATACCAGCATCCGCTTGAAACACTAAGTTCAGCAACGATTAAGGAATTAAAAGAGCTCATTAACGCAATTGATCTACAAAATATCCGCTAGTTCGGTTATTTTCTGTTAACTTTCTTTTTTATTTTTTTTCAAAAAAATACAATTTTTACCTTTTTTCTCTTCTTAAATGAAGGGAATTAAGTGCAAATCGGCAATTTTTAGCCTTTTTTTGGGCAATTTCTCGGATTATACTTACACGGATTGTGGTGATAGAGTGATTTCACTTAAAACACCGAAAAAGGAATGTCCGTGGTAAAGATACTTTTGATTAATGGTCCTAATTTAAACCTTCTTGGACAACGAGAACCTGAAAAGTACGGTTCAGTAACTCTAAGAGAAATTGAGGAAAAGCTTTCTTGCTTTATTGGAGCAAGAAATGCAGAGCTGTTGTGTTATCAAAGCAATCACGAAGGAGCTATTGTTGATCGAATTCAGCAGGCTCAGGTAGAAGGCGTTGATGCAATCATCATTAATCCAGGTGCTTATACACATACAAGCATCGCAATTCGTGATGCTTTTTTGGGTGTGCAAATACCTTTTGTTGAAGTGCATCTTTCGAATATTTTTCAACGAGAGAGTTTTCGGCATCATTCGTACCTGTCGGACATTGCTAAAGGATGTTTTATCGGTTTGGGCGCTAAAGGTTACTTCTTAGCGGCCGAGTACTTACTAAACCCGGCTATTTGAACAAACATAACTTCTTTGTAAGGAAAATCAAGGGAAATTAATCATGATGGATCTTCGTAAACTCAAGACACTTATTGAACTCTTTGAAGCTTCTAGCATCGTTGAAATTGAAATTACTGAGGGTGAAGACCGCGTTCGTTTGGTTAAAAACTCGGTCAAAGTCGCTCCAGTAACAGTTGAAACCGTAGTTCCACAGGTTGTTGCCCCGGCACCAGCTGTTGCTCCTACTCCTGTAGCTCCCGCAACCCCTGTTTCCGAGACAAAGCAAGTGTCTGGTCACCAAGTAACCAGTCCAATGGTTGGTACATTCTATCGCGCACCAAGTCCGGGTGCAGATCCTTTCGTTGCTGTTGGTAGTCAAGTTAAGAAGGGTGATACATTGTGCATTATTGAAGCTATGAAACTTCTTAACGAAATCGAAGCCGAAGTTAGTGGTGTTGTTAAAGAAATCTTGGTTGAAAATGGTCAACCAGTTGAATTCGGTCAAACACTCTTTGTCATCGAGTAATTTTCTATGTTTGGAAAAATATTAATCGCAAACCGTGGGGAAATTGCCCTTCGTATTCAGCGTGCCTGTCGAGAGATGGGAATTAAGACGGTTGTTGTCCACTCTCAAGCAGACACTGATGCTAAGTATGTACGTCTTGCAGATGAATCAGTCTGTATCGGACCAGCACCAGCACACCAAAGTTATTTGAACATTCCGGCTATTATCAGCGCCGCTGAAGTAACTGATGCTGAAGCCATCCACCCTGGATATGGTTTCTTATCTGAAAATGCAGATTTTGCAGAACGCGTAGAGTCCAGTGGTTTTGTGTTCATTGGACCTCGTCCTGAAACCATTCGTATGATGGGAGATAAAGTTTCTGCTAAGCAGGCTATGATCGAAGCTGGAGTTCCTTGTGTTCCTGGCTCTGGTGGTGCTTTACCAGAAGATCCTAAGGAAATCATTCGAATTGCTCGTTCAATCGGTTATCCAGTAATTATTAAGGCCTCTGGTGGTGGCGGTGGCCGTGGCATGCGCGTTGTACATACCGAAGCCGCTCTTATCAGCGCTGTAAATACCACTCGACAGGAAGCCAAGGCTGCTTTCGGTAACGGAACCGTTTACTTAGAAAAATTCCTCGAAAATCCTCGTCACGTAGAAATTCAAGTACTTTCAGATAACTTCCGTAATGCCATCTGGCTCGGCGAACGTGATTGTTCTATGCAACGACGCAACCAAAAAGTACTCGAAGAGGCTCCTGCTGTTGGTATTTCTCGCCGTCAAATTGAAAAAGTTGGTGACCGATGTGCAGAAGCTTGTCGTCGAATTGGTTACCGCGGTGCCGGTACTTTTGAATTCTTGTACGAAAACGGCGAGTTTTATTTCATTGAAATGAATACTCGTGTACAGGTTGAACATCCGGTTACTGAACTAATTACTGGTGTTGATATTGTTCAGGAGCAAATCCGTATCGCTGCAGGCGAAAAACTCCGTTATCGTCAACGTGACATTCAGATCAAGGGACACGCCATTGAATGCCGAGTTAACGCTGAAGATCCGTACAAGTTTACTCCAAGCCCAGGTCGCATCACGACACTGCACACTCCAGGTGGTCCCGGTGTACGTGTTGACAGCCATGTCTATCCTGGCTACTTTGTACCGCCACAGTATGATTCAATGATTGGAAAGATCATTACCCATGGTGATACACGTGAACAGGCAATTGCTCGTATGAGAACAGCTCTTTCAGAAACGGTTATCGAAGGAATTTCCACTAATATTCCTTTACACCGTGAATTGATGGTTGATGAAAAATTTATGCAGGGTGGCACAAGTATTCATTACCTTGAAAGTAAGTTATCTCATCGCGAAGCCTTAAACAAATAAGGAACTGGGGCTATTTCATGATTAAAGAATTTTCTGTGTTAGTTGGCAAGCTTCGTGCAGAAGAGGTATCGGATGCACTCATGGAATCCGGTGCTTACTCGGTCAGTATTGAAGATGCTGACGCAGAAAGTGAGCAAGAAAAGCCAATCTTCGGGGAACCAGGACTAGAGCCTTCGGTCTGTGCATGGGACAATTCACGTCTGAAGGTTTTAGCAGAGTCCTCCTTTGCGATTGAACCTGTTTTGCAGAGGATTGCATCAGAGCTTGAGATCGATCTTCCGATCTTAGAAGGACGAGTTGAAGTCCCTGACAATGATTGGGTTCGTATCACTCAAGCTCAGTTCCAACCCACGCAAATCAGCGAGAAGCTTTGGATCGTGCCGACTTGGCATGAGCCACCGAATCCTGAAGCAGTAAACATTCGTTTGGATCCAGGTGTTGCTTTTGGAACCGGAACTCACCCAACCACTCGACTTTGTCTTGAATGGTTGGCCTCGCATGATTTACAGGATAAATCGGTTCTAGATTACGGTTGTGGCTCGGGTATTTTAGCTGTTGCAGCAAAGAAACTCGGCGCAAAAGTCGCCTGCGGTACGGATATTGATCCACAAGCAGTCTACGCAGCCGATGAAAACGCTTGCGCTAATAATGTTAATGCCCATTTTTTCTTACCGGATGATCTATCTGATGGTCAGTTTGATGTGGTTGTTGCCAACATTCTTAGCAATCCATTAAGAATTCTTGCTCCTGCTCTTCTTGCTAGAGTTGCTGATGGCGGTAGTTTGATTCTTTCTGGTATTTTGGAACGTCAAGCCGAAGAGCTAATTGAAATTTATCGAGAAAATGATCCCAATTTACCTTTACAGATTTGGAAAATCTGTGATGGTTGGGTATGCTTAGCGGGAACAAGAACCACTAACTCTTAATTTGAGTATGACGGAACCGACTTTTCGTAATCAGCAAAATAGCTCGATAACTTTTCCAAAAGAACCTTCTTTAAGTAGTAAACCTCAAGCAAAGGATGAAACTTCTGCAGTGGGAGTTCATCCTTTTGGTATGAGTAGTGGCTCACGTATTTCTATCACTCAGCACAATCGAGACCTATTGAAGTCCTTGTCGAAAGACTTAGAGGATTTATCAAAGCCCTATGAACCTGAAAAAGTTCAATCAGAAAACTTTGATCCTAAGCCAATTGAGCCCAGGGTTGATTTTGAGGAACAACAACTTGACACTTCAGAACACTCTGCAGGAACGGGCTGTTATCAATTCTTGCTATTGGTTTTCATGCTGATACTAATTGTGGTCTCCGTTTGGCAAATTTGTCTGTTCCTACAACCTAAGTTTATGTATCAAAGTCCCGTAAGGGAATTTTCTTCAGCAAGTTGCCAATATTTTTATTGTCCTCCTTACCGAGAACCAAGAATTTTATCCAGTGAATTACAAGCAACAGGTCCCGATCAATGGGAAGTTCGGATTACGCTACAGAACCAAGACATGCGTAGCCAAGCTTTACCTCAAATGATTCTGTCTTTATATCAAGATAAAGTAGTCACAATGAAAGCCGTCTTTGACGCCAAAGACTATAGAGTAATTCCCTCAGTGATGGATTTAGATGGAGGACAAACTGTCAAAGTCGTTATTCCTTTCCAGTTTGATGAGGGTCGACCAGCGTCATTCAAACTACAAGTCATACCCAATAACGAACTACCGAAATAACAGAAAAAGTTAATTGATACACAAAGAAGTCGCTTTGATCAAAACCCAGTATTTTTCTTCCGGTTTTATCCTGAGGGTAGAAGCACTTTTTTGCGACACCCTGGCAATAATGTATTGTCCTGAACAATCCAGCTTTATCAAACAATCCGAGGAATTTGGTACTGGAGTAACTTCAGTGACCATCCCTTCTAAAATATTCTGATAAGAGCTTTCTTCGGGTCGATTTTTAGCTAAAGCCACATCCTTAGCGAGGATGCGAATACTTGCCTCTGCATTCGTCTTATCCAAATAAGGAATCTCTAGGGTTAAAGCACCCGATTCAAAACGTTGTAAATGTCACTGTGAATCAGCCTCTTTGAGATACCCTCTTAATAGAACTCCGGTCTCCCCTCCTAATTGAATCGGTATTTTGATGTCGGATAGAACCTCTTCAACGGTTCCCTGCGTCTTTAGTTTTCCATTTTCTAAGACCACTAAATTATCTGCAAGAGAAAGTACTTCTTCTGCTGAGTGCGTCACATATAGCATGGGAATTTTTAGTTCAGATTTAAGACGTTTAAGCCAAGGAATAATTTCTGACTTACGGCTGAAATCCAGCGCTGCGAGTGGTTCATCAAAAAGCATGATTTTAGGCTCGGTTGCTACAGCTCGAGCAATCGCTACTCGTTGACGTTCTCCTCCCGATAATTCAGAAGGTTTCCGATTTAATAAACCGCTAATACCTAATAAATCAATAGCAATTTCAAGACGTTTTCTTGCGTTTTGACTACGACTACGCTTAACGGCATACTCCAAATTTTTCTCTGCTGTTAAATGAGAAAAAAGTGATGCTTCTTGAAAAACATAGCCCAATGGTCTTTCATAAGTAGGTAGATAAATATTTCGTCCCGTGTCCTGCCATGTTTGACCGCTCACGTTAACCACACCTTCTGATGGTTCTAGTCCTGCGATACAACGTAAAACCGTCGTTTTACCCGACCCCGACGGTCCAAAGATTGCCGTAATTCCTTCTGTTGAAAATGGGAATGCCACATCCAAAATAAAACCTTCACGTCGCTTCAATAGTAATTGAACGAACCCGCCTTCTCTATCTTGAACCGACATGACACCTTCCCTTCTATGGCATTACTCGTTCGTTTTTGCGGTTTAACAAATATAGACCCATTAGAACGACAAAACTAAAAACAACCATTCCGCCTGCAAGCCAATGGGCCTTTGAGTACTCCATTGCTTCTACAAAACTATAAATTTCAGTAGAAACTACTTGCGTCTTGCCTGGAATATTTCCCCCTATCATGAGCACTACACCAAATTCACCGATTGTATGTGCAAAGGTCAGTAAAGCTGCTGTGACAAAACCCGGTCGTGCTAATGGAAGAACCACAGTAAAAAATGCATCGATCGGTTTTGCTCTCAGCGTCGCTGCAACTTCAAGCGGACGACTCCCCACAGCCTCAAAAGCTCCCTGAATCGGCTGTATGGCAAATGGCAATGAATAAAAGATACTACCAATCACCAAACCAGGAAAGGTAAAAGTCAAAACTCCTAGCCCCATAGCCTCCGTTAACTTTCCTAGAGGTCCGTTCGGTCCCAAAGCTACAAGAAGATAAAACCCTAATACACTCGGAGGTAATACTAACGGAAGTGTTACGAGAGAGCCTATCGGAGCTCGCCACTTAGAAGTCGTGCGAGCTAACCACCAGGCCAATGGTGTTCCAATGATCAGGAGCAGAACCGTTGTAATGGTAGCCAACTCTAAACTAAGCCAAACTGGCCGAAGCTCTTCTAGAGTAAACATCTCCACATCCTTTTGAAACTTAGGAAATCAAAAATTTACTTTAATCCGTATCCATAAGACTCAATAACAGCACGAACCTTAGGACTTGTCCTCATAAATTGCATGAATGCCGTAACATCTGAATTATTCTTACCTGGATTCAGAATAACAAAGTCCTGACGAATCGGCTTATATAGATCGGTAGGAATAACCCAACCAGAACCACTTGTCATTTTTCCATCTTTATAAACTTGAGAAAGAGCAACAAAGCCTACTTGAGCATTACCAGTCTTAGCGAACTGATAAGTTTTACCAATGTTATCGCCCGTTACAAACTTAGCACTTGCTTCTTTTAAATTTCCCCAGCTTTCCATGGTCTGGTACGCCGCTTCCCCATAAGGTGCTA
Source organism: Burkholderiaceae bacterium (assembly GCA_017461315.1). Taxonomy (GTDB): domain Bacteria; phylum Pseudomonadota; class Gammaproteobacteria; order Burkholderiales; family Burkholderiaceae_F; genus JAFTYR01. Next base: position 44,829 of record JAFTYR010000003.1, read on the forward strand.
ATTTTGGATTAGCCACTGCAATTTTCTTTACTGCACCCTCTAAAATGAAAGACTTATCTTCTTTAACAAAATCCGCCTGAGCACTCCACAATACCAACTTACCATAGGCGTATGGTTGAGCCGTTCCTACAACACCAAGCCCCTCTTTTTCAATCTTTGCAGGTGTCTTAGCATCCGCAGCGAAGAGAACCTGGTAAGGAGCTCCATTTTTAATCTGAGCATAAAACTGACCGGTAGCACCAAAAGAAGCCAAAACTTTATTACCGGTATCCTTTTCGTATATAGCGGCAATCTCTTTCATCGGGGCTGTGAAATTAGCGGCCACGGCCACACCGATCTCTCCAGCAGAAACAGAATTCACTACAAGCATTGCACCAGTAGAAACTAAAGCCAATAATCTGGGTCTTCTCATATCACTTCTCTAAATCAAAAGAGCGTTTTCCAATTATAGAATAACGAAAAGATGCAAGCTTTATTCTTTTGGGGTAGCCTTATATAGGTAGCTTCGTTGAAATTAAAGTTTTATTACTTATTGGTACCGATATGGCACTAGATCTTTCATCTGCTTTGGGACAAGATATCGTTGATAAACGAATCGATATTTTGCAACGAGTTGACCACTTAGGAAGCATATCGAAAGCCGCTCGCTCCGCCGGCATTAGCTACAAGGCAGCTTGGCAAGCCATCGAAACCCTAAGCACACTCGCTGGCGAACCTGTCGTTCATAAAGTTGTTGGCGGTTCAGATGGTGGTGGTGCACAATTGACGGCATCAGGAAAAGCGATCCTAGAGGCCTCAGCTACGCTCTCCAAGATAAGAAATCAAGTTTTAAACGATCTTCCTAACGGCCAGCACCGTACTCTTGCTACCCTCACCTCTTCTGCAGTTCGAATGAGTGTTCGGAACATTATTCCATGCAAAGTTCTCGAAATGAAAGGAGGGCTTTCTATGGAAAAACTAACGCTTGAAGTATGATTTGGTAATACATTAAGGGCAAGTATTACAACAGAAAGTGATCAACTTTTAGGAATCCATGTGGGGTTAACGGTCTTAG
>JAFTYR010000026.1 GCA_017461315.1 Burkholderiaceae bacterium
AGCCGCTCTGACCTCCATGATTTCATTATTTGAAGTGGTTCTAACCTACCTCATTGATGAGTGGTAGCTTCCAAGAAACCCCGCTGCGTTTGGCCTCCTTTTAGCCCTTTTTGTTTGTAGTGTTCCTTCTTCTTTATCCATGGGGCCATGGGGTGACATCAAATTCTTTGGCAAGAATATTTTCGATCTTCTCGATTTCATTGCTTGCAATATTTTGATGCCATTAGGCGCACTCTTTGTAATTGCGATTGCAGGTTGGTTCTTCTGGGAAAAAACCGTTTATGAGCTTTGTATCACTCGCAAACATTCGGCTCTGTGGCTAAAAACATTACGCTTTATGCTATCTGTTGTAGCCCCTTGTCTTATTATCATTATCAGCGTATCTAATCTCATTTAGTAACTTAAATGGCAAACCAAAGCACTCAACAAACATGGACTAATAAGGCCGCTTTCATTCTAGCTAGCGTCGGAGCCGCGGTCGGCCTCGGTGCGATATGGAAATTCCCCTACATGGCAGGAGCTGGAGGCGGGGCTGCTTTCCTTATTCCTTTTGTATTTTTCTCCTTTACTCTCGGATACGGACTACTTCTAGCCGAAATTACATTAGGTAAAGCAGGTAAAGGTGGTATCGTGACGGCCTACAGACACTTAGGTGGTCGTTTCTGGGGTGCTTTGGGTTATTTAGGCATCATTATCGGTTTTATCTTACTTAGCTTTTACTCAGTAGTCGGTGGTTGGTGTCTGCTGTACTTTTTTGTCGCAATAACCGGTTTTGGTGATCCGACTCCGGCCTCTTTAGGCACTTTATTTGGATCCTTGTCTTCATCAGCTTGGGTGGCATCAACTGCTCAGCTCGGCTTCCTCTTAATGACCGGAGTCGTTGTTGGCTTTGGTATTCGAGGTGGTATTGAAAAATGTTCCAAGTGGCTTATGCCAGCCCTATTTTTCTTTATGATCCTCTTAATCATAACGGGATTATCTCAGCCAGGCGCATGGAAAGGTGTGGAATACCTTTTTTATCCAGACTTTTCTAAATTTAATTTCAAAACACTATTAGATGCGATGGGATTGACCTTTTTCTCGTATTCGGTTGGTGCAGGTTGTATGCTAACTTACGGAGCCTATCTTGATGATAAGACTAAGATCCTATCGAGCTCATTCTGGATTATTGCATTATCTCTAATCGTGTCATTAATGGCTGGACTCATGATTTTACCGGCTAGTTTTGCATTTAACATGGACCCAACCGCAGGTCCCGGTTTAACCTTTATCACGATGCCTGCGATCTTTGCACAATTGCCGTTTGGACAGTTCCTAGCTGTGATATTTTTCTTCTGCTTGATCATCGCCGCATTAACCTCAGCCGTATCCATGCTAGAAATTGATATCACTTGGATGGTTCAAGAACTCAAAATGTCTCGCTCTACTTCGGTTGTAGTCTGCTTACTTTTGATGCTACTACTGAGTATTCCTTGTGCTCTATCCTTTGGTGTTTTAGCCGACTTTAAAATCTTTGGTAAAACCGTTTTCGATTTGTCCGACTTTTTAGTCAGCAATATTTCCTTACCAATTGGGGGCATTATTTCAGCGATCTTAGCTGCTTGGTTCGTGTGGGATAAAATGGAAAAGGCTTGGCAAAACGAACTCGTAAGCACCTCTGGTAAACGTTTTTTACGCCTGGTGATTGGTATTGTTTGCCCAATTATGGTATTAGCCGTTATGATTACCGGATTAGTTTAATTAATCGATATCGATATACACTGCTATGGCTCTAACAATTGAACATCTTTATAAAGCTCGTGAGTTCGTCGATCTGAAAAATATCTCTAAGGATCGAATCGAACTGACATTTAAAAATCCAATTATTGCCATGCTGGCCAAGGGTAAAGTAGCTGAGATTGTTAATAGTTGCGGTCCGAAAGCGGCCTTTACCTCGTGTCAGCAAGTTGGAAATGACCTGATTCTGACGTTTGATCCAACGGTTATGAGCGACTATCTTTTAGGTCGTGTTTTTACGGGTAACGATCAGGAAGCTCAAGATGCTGTTTCTGAATTATCCGCTCGTATGGCAGAAACTTTACGTATCTAATTTTTCTTAAACTAAAGCCAATAGTTTCTTTTCTTCAGTTACTATTGGCTTTGTTTTTTACATCTTTTTTTGTACGTCTTCAGCGATAGAACCTAGCGCTTTACCTCCTTCAGAGATATCTTCTCCAAGTCCTTTCATCGTATTGCAACCACTCAAAAGTAGAAAAAAGCTCATGGTTAAGAAAGCTAAACCTATTTTCTTCATCACTCTTCCTTTCTTCACGAATACCAAGCGCTTCATTTTATGAAGATTGCTCTGTTTTTTCAATTGAAATCACAGAATCCGTTGATAACTTACGATTCATTTGTCGAGTTCGAACTTCTACTTGATCAACGGTGCGACTTGCCGTATCCAATTGTTTCTTCAGAGTCTTGAGTACATCAGAAAAACGATCAAATTCAGTCTTTACCTCAAACAATGTGCGACGAATATCAGCACTTTGTTTTTCAATAGCCATACTTTGGAAACCGGCTCGATAAGCACATAATGCACTGGCCAAAGTAGAGGGTCCCATAACATAAACATGACTTTCTCGGTATAGACGTTCCGCTAAACCTGGTAATGAAATCGCTTCCGCATACAGCGTTTCGCTTGGCAAAAACATAATGCCAAAGTCGGTCGTATGAGGTGGATTAATGTATCTTGCGATACTTCTACCCTCTTTAATAAGTTGATTTTTAAGTAACTCTCGAGCTTCCAATACACCTTTACGATCTCCTGATTCCTGGGATGCTTGTAGGAGTACGAGACTTTCACAGGGAAATTTTGCATCGATTGGAAGCCAACAACCATTTCCACCACTTCCAGGCATACGAACTGCAAATTCCACCACTAAATTAGGATCGGAAGCAACTGGATGGACATTCTTGGCATATTGAGAAGCTGTGAAGTATTCCGAAAGAAGTGCTTCTAATTGCACTTCACCGAGTATCCCTCGATTTTTTACGTTAACCATGACTTGCTTTAAGCTTCCTACGTCATTGGCTAAGCGTCTCATTTCGGTTAATCCTGCAAAGACTTCATCTAGCTTTGTTGATACCAAACGAAAACTTTCATTAACCCGACTCTGTAAAGTCGTTTGAAGTTTTTCTTCTACGGTTTCTCGAATTTTTTCTAAATGATGTTCGTTACTCGATTGAATTTGTTTCAAACTTGTATCAACACGATCTTCAACCGATCGAAATGAACCCGATAGAGCTTCCGTTAGGCGATCGGTTCTTTGTAATTGTTCGGTTGCAAAATTTTGAAATCCTGCGTCTGTGCGTTTCAGTGCCTCACCTACTTGCATCTGAAATCCATTTAATGTCGTAAAGATCTCTTGGCGATTTTGTGAAGATTGATTGATGATCGATTGCGTTAATACTCTTTCGCTTGTATTTAAAGAATCCGTTACGTGCCCCTTAAATGACTCAGACGTCTGAACCAATGCACTCGATAAATCCGCTCTCCAGTATTGTCTTGCCGTATCCAAAATTACTTTTTTAGTATGTTGAATATAAAAAAGAACAAAGCATAAAACTAGCAAAACCACTAAGAGTAGAAGCAATAAAAGAATTCCCCAGCTTGAAGTAATTTCAATGGATGAAGATATATTTTCAATCGATGGACTATTGATCATTTCAAAGATTTAAGGCTTAGAGGGAATTCATTTTATCTTTATTTTGAGCTAACGAATCTTTTCACTAAATAAATCTATTAGCCTAAAATTATGAAAATTTTTATTTTCTTCAATATATGCCTATTTCCATTTTTGATATGTTCCGAGTAGGTATTGGACCATCTTCTTCTCATACCGTGGGTCCGATGCGTGCTGGAAAACGATTTGTAGAAGAGTTACATCAGCAAAATCTTCTTATGAATTGTGACCATATTGTGGTCCAATTAAAAGGAAGCTTAGCGGCGACGGGTAAAGGTCACGCCACGGATCAGGCCGTCATGTTAGGGTTGATGGGACACCTCCCTGATACGATTGAAGTCGCTTCAATCGCTTCTTTTATTGATCAAATTCAAAAAACAAAACAATTACTTTTAGATCAAACAAAATTTATATCATTTGATCCAGAAGCAGATATTCAATTCCATCCCGAAGTACAAGACCCCTATCATACAAATGCAATGGAATTTTATGCATTTAATGATAAAAACGAGATGATCTTTACGGAGAAAATTTATTCTCCAGGTGGAGGCTTTATTGAAGCAGAAAGTGAAATACATCAAAGCAATTACTCAAAGAGTTCACATCTGGATCTGAATAAAAATGTGAAGTATCCCTTTAAAAATACAAAAGAACTCTTAGAAATATGTCGTCAGGAAAAAATGAGTATTGCTGAACTCATTTTTCAAAATGAATTAACCTGGCGTTCCGCTGAAGAAATTGAAGAAAAACTGGATCAAATTGCTCACTTGATGCATGAAATCATTGAAAGTGGGTTATCGGCTCAAGGTGTTCTACCCGGTGATTTAAAAGTAAAAAGACGGGCTCCGACTCTCTATCAAACACTGTCAAAAGCCACAAACTTTAATAAAGATCCGCTACTCATTATGGACTGGATTAATGTGTGGGGATTAGCCGCAGCGGAAGAAAACGCCGCTGGAGGTCGAGTCATCACCGCTCCAACCAACGGTGCTTCAGGCGTTATCCCTGCTGTCTTAGAGTACTACCGACAATATGTTGAAGGGGCCGATGTTAAAGGAATCCAAAATTTCCTTTTAACCGCAGGAGCTATTGGTTTAATTTACAAACGAAATGCCTCAATCTCAGGAGCTGAAGTTGGGTGCCAAGGAGAGATTGGTGTGGCGTGTTCGATGGCCGCGGCTGGTCTTGCTGCCTCACAAGGCGCTACAGTTGAACAAATCGAAAACGCAGCTGAGATCGGTATGGAGCACTTCTTAGGTCTAACCTGCGACCCAGTTAAAGGACAGGTTCAAATTCCTTGTATTGAACGCAATGCGATTGCTGCGGTTAAAGCCATTAATGCTTCCCGTATGGCACTTCGTGGTGACGGATCTCACTTCATCAGCTTAGATCAAGTCGTTCGAACCATGCTGATTACCGGAAAAGACATGCAAACCAAATACAAGGAAACCAGTTTAGGTGGTCTAGCGGTTTCAATTGTGGAATGTTAATTAAAGGAAAAGAATGAATTTACGTATTTTGGCCAATCATCCCTTGCTACAAAAAGCATTAGCCATATACCAATTCGCCGCTCAGCGGATCGAAAAAGCACAGTTAAAGCAAGTTGCTTCGTCTCTGACATTAACAACGTTATTGTCAATCGTTCCTGCGCTTGCCATTATCACGGCTGCGTTTTCTGCCTTCCCGCTTTTCGATGGCTATCGAGAACATTTCGAGCAGCTGATTCTGTCTTCCTTTTTACCGGAACAATACAGTAGCCAAATTATCGGATACGTAAAAGAATTCGCTACAAAAGCCACTAGCATGACCATTTTTGGTGTTTTAGGTTTGGCTATTTCAGCGATTTTATGTATTGCGACAATCGATTCCGCTCTTAACAACACGTTTGAAGTCACAGAGCTCAGAAAACTTTGGCAACGGCTTCTTATTTATTGGGCTTTATTAACTTTGGGACCCTTATTAATTACGTTAAGTTTGGCTGGTTCCACTTACATTACACGATTAGCATTCTTGGGCACTTTATCTGAATTAAAGCGCTGGCTTTTCCCATTTTCTCAATTTTTACTACAAAGTTGCGCTCTTGCACTACTTTACAAATATGTACCAAACTGCAAAATTCTGTGGAAGGATGCACTCCTTTCGGGCTTGCTAGTGTCCTTAATCATGACCCTCTTCCGTTGGGGATTTGGCATCTATGTTCTTCGAGGATCCTATGGCACGATTTACGGCGCCTTTGCTGCGATCCCTGTGCTTCTCACCTGGACCTATTTAATGTGGATGTTTGTTCTAGCGGGAGCCGCTCTTACCGCCACGCTTCCTATCCTAAGAGCAAAACGCTATTCAGACCTAAATCGTCCCGGAGACAAATTCTTATCAGCTTTGGTTTTGCTTAAGGTTCTCTCTAATGCAAAAGAAGTAGGAAATCCAAAATTAAAAATCGATGTACTGACAAAATCGATCGCTTCTTACCCAGAAGCTACAGAACATATCTTAGAAGAACTCGCTAAAGATAATTATGTGGCTCGTATTGCCGATGATGACGATATTTCTTGGGCACTTTTAGCGGATGCAAAAACCGTGACCTTACAAAAAGCTTTTGAACGCTTTTGTATCGATCCTAAGAATTCTCTTTTGAAGACGAATAAGATCGTGGATGCTTCTTGGCTTAAGATCGGTTTCTCTAGTAGTTGGTTGTCGTTACCACTTAATGAAGTATTTGAATTTTCAACAAAAATCAAAAAATAATTATTTCATTTAAAACAAACGGCTTTGTCTAAATTTTTAGAAAAGCCGTTTGTTATTTAAAATTACCAAGCAGCTTTTACTGCTCCTTTAAATTCCTTATCAATAAATTGACGCACCTTCTCTGATTGATAAGCCTTAACAAACTTTTGTACATTTGGATCCTTTGCATTATTTTCTCTAGACGCAATAATCATAAGAGCAAAGGGAGCTTTACGGTCTTCGAAATAAAATCCCTGATCCTTTGGAGACAAACCAGAACTAATGACATAGTTCATTGGAATCGAAGCAAATTCAACATCATCAAGACTACGAGGTAGTTGCGCCGCTTCCAGTTCCACTACTTTGATATTTTTTGGATTTTCAACGATATCCGCAATGGTTGCAGTACTTCCCGTAACACCCTCTTTAAGTTTAATCAATCCAGAAGCCTGTAATAGTAACAAGGCTCTTCCACCATTAGTTGGATCATTAGGAATACTGACTTTGGCATTTTCGGGAACTGATTCCAAAGATTTAACTCTGTTGGAATAAAACCCCATGGGCTGAACCACTGCATCTGCAATCTTTTTCAGGTGCGTTCCTTTTTGCTTATTAAAGTTGTTTAGGAACGGTTCATGTTGATAAACTACAACATCTAATGCACCATCATTTAAAGAAGCATTAGGACCAATGTAATCAGTAAATTCAACGACTTTTACATTAAGACCTTGTTCTTTAGCCTGCTTAGCCGCTTCATTCACAATCGCAGCGTGTGGTCCAGCAGTCGCCCCTACTTTAATTTCAGCTGTCTTTTCTTGTTGGCAACCAATTAAAAGAGTCGAAAAAATAGTTGCAACGGATAAAGCGATTACTCTACGAGTAAATAATCTTCTTTGCATTTTATTATCTCCCCAATACAAATCCATCCAAAAATAAAATCAATAAATGGAATCTATAAATAAACAATGACTGAATAATTTTGAAAGAAATGAGTTACGAGTCACTTTCGTGACATTCGAATTGAGCATAGACAACGTAAATTCAAAGCGTTACTGCTTTGTAAAACCGTTGAATCATTAATAGAGAAACGCATATTCATATATTACCTATGTAATTTATAGGTAATATATCAAAACAAAGTCGAAAAACTCGGTTTAAAAATAATTTTTATTAGGTAAACATAAGGGAAAGCCGTTTAATCTTAAACGACTAAACGGCTTTATCTGAAAATTAGGAATTTTTAGAACACAAAGTATTTATTTTTTTATTCCCATTCGATTGTGCCAGTGGGTTTTGGAGTTAAATCGAAGA
>JAFTYR010000027.1 GCA_017461315.1 Burkholderiaceae bacterium
CGATCACGAGGAATGTCGATCATTAATTCAACAGTTTCTTGGTGCCAGAACCAACTAATTTTGGGTTTGAGATTATCAGGAAGTTGAATAATTTTCTTATGAAGATGGCGATAAAGATCCGAAGGCCTCAATCCAAACTTTCGTGCGACAAACCCAAAAGGACTTGGGTGATCAATCTAGTAAGTGATGGTTTGCTTTAATCGATTACGATCGACAGGGTGCCAAGTGGTACGCAACCAGGAAAAATCATCAACCAAACAAAAATTCCGCCATGCGATAACTGCGCCACGAGAAATATTGAGATTGCGGGCGATAGATTTGGGACTATGGCCTTGAAGTAGAAGCTCTAAGGCTTCATATTTGATGTGAAATGGTATAGACATTTGAACTCCAGTTGTCCAATAAACCATTACCCCTACAAATTTGGGCAATAAAAAAGCTCCTCACAGGAGCTATTTTATGGTGGTGGCCCGAGCCGGACTTGAACCGGCACAGCTTTAATCGCCGAGGGATTTTAAGTCCCTTGTGTCTACCAATTTCACCATCGGGCCACACGAGGACGCTATACTAACTGAAAAATTTCAATTGTGCAAGACCTTTTCTCATTTTAACCCTCATTTTTAAAAAACTTCTAGTAGCACAACTCTCTAAGTGGGATTTTCATCTAATTTTTTATCCCGAGGGTTTCCTACTTTAAGCGCCGTTATAACAGCGAAAATCTGACAGATAGCAATACCGATCAACGTAATCGTAAACTGTCCTCTGTCCAAAAAATAACCAAAAATCAGTGGAGAAATTGACTGGCCTACGTCCATTCCACAGTAAACAAAACCATATACACGTCCTAGAGAGCTCATACCAAGACGATTAACAGTGGATCTTCGAATCATAATGTCTCGACTCGGAGCGGCAAGACCAACACCAAATCCCATCACAGCCATGATAGGAATCACCCAAAGTCCACTACAAATCTGCAGTGCTAAGAATAAAGCCATCAACGCAGCGAAGGCTAGAGACAACCCAACCACCTTATCGGTTGAAATTTTCTTGAGATTCGTAAGAAATCCTCCAACTAAAGCACCTCCTCCCGCTCCAATCAAATATGCGGTCAACGCAGAAGAAGCTGATGTCAGATCTAAATCATATGTGTTTTTAAATATAGTAGGACTGTAGCTTTGTAAAACACTAAAAGCCATCGAGGTTGTCATAAAGAAAAGGAAACACAACCAGACAGCAGTTTCTTTTAGAAAATTAAAGCTAGATCCTTTTTGTTTTGTTTGCTGAAGTTCTTGATCATTTGTTTGATCAAAAGTAAAAACAGAGCGTCTAACGTATTCAATAATTAATACGATAACAGCCACACTCATTGCACTGAAAGCTGCGATACGCCATCCAAAAAAACTAGCTAGAGTTACCATGAACAAAGGACAAATAGCCCAGCCAATATTTCCAGTAACGTTGTGCCATGCAAAAGCATGTCCTAAGTATTTCGGACCAATGTTGTAGTTCATCAAACTGTAATCAACCGGATGAAAAACACTATTACCAAGACCGGCCAGAATCGCGGCTAAAAGCAACATAAAATAGTTCGTTGCTAAAGCTAAGACAAGAGAAGAGGCAATTAATAACAGTAGCCCACCATACATACCCGACTTTGGACCAACTTTATCAACAAAAAAACCACTTGCTGATTGACCAAATGCACTGGCAACAAAGAATACCGTCATCAGAAATCCCGCATTAACAAAGTCCATCCCAAAGGCTGGCATGATCCACGGAAACAACGAAGGGATAACTAAGTGATAGAAATGTGAACTTGCATGTGCAATTGAGACTAAAAATATAGCCTCGATGTCATGGTATCGATCTTGATTTGGAACTTTTGATTGCATCTTGCACCTTTTTTTTCTGTATTGTATCGCTACATTTTTTCAATCTCGCTCTTATTATTGATCTTTAAACGATTTTGAATAGCATGATTCAAAAAAAGGCTCTAGACTCTTCCAAGAAGCATAAATTTAGGATTCCTATGGTAAAGAAATACCGTCATTTTGATTTTCTTGATCAATATAGTTCTTGGTTAGATCTTGCTAATACAGCGACGACAGAAGAGGAATTTCAGATATTGAATGATGCCATCATAAGAATCCTTTGCGAACAGCCGAATCTAGAGTCCTACTCAGAAATGCTCGACAAGATGATTGATGAAAATTCATCATACAAACCGAACGACATTAAGGATTACCAAACTCTGATCTATCTTGCCTCGAGCCGTATTTACGAAAACGATCAGACATACTGGACTCTAATGGCTCTTCCAATAATGATTTCTAATCAAAATGCCTTTAAAAAAATCGCATTAGATCTTTCTTTTAGTTGCGAACAAGATGAACTCATTTCTGCTTTAGAGAAAATCTCATCGTCACTTCGTGACCGACCTTTGCCAGAAATCCGAATTCATCCAAGACTTTTCTCTTCTTCAGAATTGCCTTTGAATATCCATTTTCTCAAGAAACTTACCCAGGATATCTTTAGCTTAAGAAATGTTAAAGAAGATAGTTTGACAAAACGGACCTTAGCAGAAGATTTAGATAACGGTCTGTATTACTTACTTTATTTAGCAAAAATCGATACTCGACCAATGGATCCTTCTTTCTTTCAAACTTTCATGAATCTTAGAAAAGATCTTTCTGCAGAAAAAGAGGCACTTATTCAGAAAATAAACAACCTTTTATCGAAACAATTTGGAACCGTCTCTACGTTACCACCTAACCACTATTTAGACGCAATGTTTTCTAAAGAAGCTTTAGAACAAAAACAACATATTTCAAACTTCATTTCTCAATTTATTGACAAACATCAGTCTCAATTTAAAACCATAGAAAATATTTACATCACACTGTGCCTTAAGGAAAAATCTCCACAAACAGATGATGAAAATTGTTACTTAAGGATGAGTGTAACCACTGAAAACAAAAAAAATGAAGTCTTAGATGGTACTGAATTAAAACTCCCAGAATCCGACTTATCCGATAACACTCTGGAAGAAGTTATTCAAATTTTAGAAGACTTAGGAATTTGCAATATCAATTGTCACTTAGATTGGACTGGTGATGTGACCTGCGCCAAATGCAGTGAAAAACTTTGGTTAAATTATTACAACGAATGGGTTCATTTGTCAGATAGTACCTGTCAAAACAAGTTTCTTGACCAATCTCTTCCAAGTTCTAATGACGGCGAAAACGAAGAAAATTTACAAGATAAATCCTTTTTCCCTTCTAGAAAAAAAATATTGAATTAAATCGCTCGTCTTTCTTTAAAAAGAACCAAGTTTTAGTAGAAAATCCTCTATTCAATTATTGTGAGCAGAATAGAGGATTTTTCCAATTTATAGAATCTTTAAGAGCCCTTTCTATTCTTTCTTTCCGAAGACAAATTTATCTCCTTGATAATCTACGGTAGCTGTATCACCTGGAGCATAAAATCCTCTGAGCAAGTTAGTGGCGATGCCGTTTTCCAAATGATCTTGAATAGCACGTTTTAATGGGCGAGCACCGAACAATGGATCAAAGCCAACCTTAGCAACTTCATCAAGTGCGACATCAGTTACCTCTAGTCCAATATTTTGAGCTTCCATTCTTTGGGCCAGACGACGAATTTGGATACGAGCGATATCTCTAATAGCACTTTGATCTAATGGATTAAACACAATAATTTCGTCAATTCGATTAATGAATTCTGGACGGAAATGATTACGAACTTCACCCATTACTAAATCCTTGACTTCAGAAAAACTTTTATCCTGACCGTTTTGAATTTCCTGCGAACCCAAATTCGATGTCATGACAATAACGGTATTTTTAAAATCTACCGTACGACCCTGTCCATCGGTCATACGACCATCATCCAACACCTGTAAAAGGACATTGAACACATCTGGATGAGCTTTTTCAACTTCATCAAGCAAAATAACGCTATATGGCTTACGTCTTACCGCTTCTGTTAAATAACCGCCTTCTTCGTAACCTACATATCCTGGAGGCGCACCAATAAGACGTGCGACCGAATGTTTTTCCATAAATTCGCTCATATCGATACGAATCATGGAATCGTCACTATCGAACAAAAATTCAGCTAAGGCCTTAGTTAACTCGGTCTTACCAACCCCTGTTGGTCCCAAGAAAAGGAACGAACCATACGGACGATTTGGATCAGATAAACCTGCTCGAGAACGCAAAATAACATCCACGACTCTTTGTACGGCATCTTTCTGACCAATCACTCTCTTACTAATATGTTGTGCCATATTGAGTAATTTCTGTCGTTCACCTTCCATCATCTTTGAGACAGGGATACCGGTTGCTCGAGAAACAACTTCAGCAATTTCTTCGGCTCCGACCTGAGTCCTCAGCAACTTAGGCTTCCTTTGTTCTCCTGAGGCTTCAAGAGTTTCTTCCCGGACTAAACTCTTTTCGAGTTCAGGCAATTTACCGTACTGAATCGTAGCGAGTTCCTCGTAACGACCTTGCCGACGAAGTTCTTCCATCTTCGTTTTAAGCTTATCAATTTCGTCACGAATACTTTGTGAACCCAATGCTACGCTCTTTTCACTCTTCCAAATTTCTTCCAAATCGGAATATTCGCGTGAAAGTTTAGAGATTTCTTCATCCAATCCAGCTAAACGCTTTTGACTTGCTTCATCCTTTTCGCGCTTTACAGCTTCTCGTTCAATCTTTAATTGAATTAAACGACGATCTAATTTATCTAATGCCTCGGGCTTAGAATCAATTTCCATTTTGATGCGAGCCGCAGCCTCATCGATAAGATCGATTGCCTTATCGGGTAAGAAGCGATCTGTAATGTAGCGAGAAGACAGCTCTGCGGCGGCTACAATCGCCGGATCCGTAATCTCCACTCCATGGTGCACTTCATACTTTTCTTGTAAACCACGCAAAATAGCAATGGTATCTTCAAGACTTGGTTCATCGACCAGTACTTTTTGGAATCGACGCTCTAAAGCAGGATCTTTTTCAATATATTTACGGTACTCGTCCAAAGTAGTGGCACCAATAACATGTAATTCACCGCGTGACAACGCTGGTTTAAGCATGTTACCCGCATCCATCGCACCATCGGTCTTACCTGCGCCAACAACCGTATGAATTTCATCGATGAATAGAATAATGCGTCCTTCTTCAGCAACAACTTCTTTCAGAAGTGACTTTAATCTTTCTTCAAATTCACCGCGATATTTAGCACCAGCTAAAAGGCCAGCCATATCCAGACTTAGTACGCGTTTGTTTCGCAAAGTATCAGGAACTTCATTATTAACTATTCGTTGAGCCAAGCCTTCTACAACAGCAGTTTTACCAACCCCAGGTTCTCCGATTAGAACAGGGTTATTTTTCGTACGTCTTTGCAGAATTTGCATTGCACGACGAATTTCATCATCTCTTCCAATCACAGGATCAAGTTTGCCCTGACGAGCACGTTCAGTAAGATCAACTGTGTACTTTTTTAAGGCTTCACGATTATTTTCTGCCTCTGGATTGTCCACTTTTTCACCTCCACGTACAGACATGATGGTTTGCTCTAAAACAGATTTTGTAAGACCAGCATCTTTAACGAGACGGGATGCTTCTGAATTTGTATCACAAAGAGCTAAAAGAAATAAATCTGTCGAAATAAATTCATCACCTAGTCGATTTGCTTCTTTCTCCATTACATTTAGGATTTGAATTAAATCTCTGCTAGCTTGTATGTTTTGACCTTCACCCTCTACAGATGGAATTTTGGTCAAAGCTTCTTTAACTGCTTGTCTTAACTGAAGTAGTCGTACTCCGGATCTCTGCAAGATTGAATATCCTGCTCCATCCGTATCATTTACGATCACACTTAAAACATGTAACGGTTCGATATAGGGTTGAGAAGCCTTAACCGCGAGCGATTGAGCATCTGCCAAAATATTTTGAAATGCTGTCGTTAATTTGTCTTGACGCATAATTTTTTACTTCCTGCTCACTTAGATTTATTTGCAATAACGGCTTATATTGTGTTGAATACTCTAATTTCAAGGTCAAAATTCCACATTTTGAGTATCATTTTTTCACTTTTAAGACGGATGACATCAGATGGAATTACCGATACTTTCTGAAAAGCAAAGAACTCTGAAACAAACTCTTCAGGACAGAGTTCATTGCAGAGTTCCTAATTAATTTTGTACCGAAAATATAACTACCAATTATTACGGCACATTTCATCTTCCATATGGGCCTCTACCCATCGCTTACCACGCTCTAATTCTTCTTGTTTCCAAAACGGTGCTTCCGTCTTTAGAAAATCAATAATGTATTCACATGCATCAAATGCTTCTTTTCTATGCAAACAAGAAACTCCAATTAGAACGATTTGGTCTGTTACTTGAAGCTTACCCACTCGATGAATGACAGTCACATCTTCTATATTCCAGCGTTCACACGCTGTCTTTACAATTTTTTCAATGCTTTTTTCCGTCATACCCGGATAGTATTCCAGTGTCATACTTTTTACATTTTCGCTGTCATTGATGTCCCTAACCGTCCCAATAAAGGTCACTAAAGCACCTACTTTTGTACTAGATCGAAGAGCCTTAAGCTCTTTATCGACATCAAAGTCTTCATATTGAACACTGATTTTCATAGTTTTTACTTACAAAATTCTAAAAACGGAACATAAGTTACAGAATCTCCCTTTCTAAGACTTGCTCGTGCAGGTATATCTGCAAGACCATCAGCCCATAAACAAGATGTCAGAACTGCCGAATTTTGACTACGGAAGCATTCAAGTTCACCCTTTTCATTCCGCTTTACCCGAATAAACTCTCGACGACTTCCACCTTCCCAATCAAAGGCAAGTGGCAACTGATAACTTTTTACTTCGAAATCAGTACGACCTGAAAGTTTCAGAATTAACGGTTGAGCAAATAAAAGAAATGTCACCAGACCAGAAACAGGATTCCCAGGCAAGCCAATAAAAGGAACCCCCTTAACCATACCTTTTGCTACCGGTTTTCCTGGCTTAACTGCAACCCGCCACATATCGATCTTGCCTAAAGATTCAACGGCAGTTTTAATGAAGTCCGCATCACCTACACTCATTCCACCACTTGTAAGAATGAGGTCTGCATTACGACTTGCCTTAGTGAAAGCCTCAAGCGTACGTTCAAAGGTATCTGGAATGTTGCCATAATCCACAACATCGCATCCTATTCCATGTAGCAAACCTCGTAGCACAAAGCGGTTTGAATTGTATATTCCTCCCGGTACAAGCTCCTCCCCAGGCATAGACAATTCGTCTCCTGTAAAAAAGAGTGCCACACGAATAGGTTTATAAACAAGAACCGAAGAGACTCCAATACTAGCGATAACTCCCATCATCGCTGGGGTAATTCGAGTCCCTTTATGAGCTACGACATCACCATTTTGAATATCGGATCCTGCTTTCCGAATCCAATTTCCTTGAATCGGCATTTTAGTAAAGCGAACCTCACCTGTTTCAAGAACTTCCACTTCTTCTTGAGGAATAACGGCATCTGCTCCCTTAGGGATTGGGGCCCCCGTATAAATTCGAGCACAGGTTCCCGCTTTTAGTGTTCCGCTCATATGTCCCGCCTGAATTCGATCGGAAACTCGAAAGACCTGATTTTCACACGTGAAATCTTCACATCGGACAGCATATCCATCCATCTGCGAATTATCTAAAGGAGGTACCTGAATTGATGAACGAATGTCTGAAGCCAAAATACGACCATAGCTATAAAGCGTTACCACCTCTTCAATTTCTGCTACAGAAGCCATTCCGTCAAGAATTTTACTTTTAGCTTGCTCAACACTAAACATAAAAGATACCTTTATATCGATTTCAGTTGAAAATATTGAAGAATCCAAGAAACTATCAATTCTGGATCATTGATATCCAAAGTAGGGCGGTTTAAGTTCAAACTATTCTTTTGATCTGTTATGACTGCTTCTATGGAAAAATCTTTCTCTGCTAAAGGAGGTGCAAAACCATTTTCTTGACGCCATACCTCAAGACGAAGCATCGCTGAGGTTTCTGATTTAAATCCCTCAACAAAAACAAGATCACAAGATTGAAGTTGAGATAAAAGGTATGTAAGAGAAACTTTCTCTTCTGGGGTTTCCGTTAGAAGCGCCCATCTTTGATCTGAACGAGCAACAATTTGACTGGCCCCGGCTTCTCGAAATCTATATGTATCTTTACCGGGGCGATCTATATCAAAGTCATGATGGGTATCTTTGATAACCGCAACAGAAAACCCATCGCACTTTAAAATTTTAATAAGCTTCTCAATTAATGTAGTCTTACCGCTATTCGAGTAGCCTACAAAATTGACCACTTTTTGAGTCATAACCCTAGTTTTTCATCCAAAAAGGCTTTAATTTGCTCAATATCATTTTCTCTTTCTATAACCCGTTGTTCACGAGACAACAAGTCCTCGTAAACTTCAGGAATAGGCGGATTAAAACCCAAAGCCTCATGAATCGTATGAGCAAACTTCGTTGGTAAGGCTGTTTCTAAACAGATGATCTTACTGTTGCCGTCTTGGAACTGTCGAGCTGCATTGATTCCATCTGCTGTATGCGGATCAACTAAGAATTGGTGCTTTTCCCATACTTCACGAATACAGTTCAAACGATCTTCATGAGTACTTCTAGATGCAACCATTCCGCTTTCACGAACCGTTTGCCATTCCGATGCTGTCAGCATGAATTCTTTGTTGACATCGAGTTCATGCCACAACTCACAAACTCGATTTGCATCTCGTCCAACAATATCAAAAACGTAACGCTCAAAATTCGACGCCTTTGAAATATCCATAGATGGAGAACTTGTTACGAAGGTATGCTCCGCATCTCGAATACGATAACGTCCTGTACGGAAAAATTCGTACAACACATCATTTTCATTAGTCGCAACAATCAACTTATCGATAGGAAGCCCCATCTTTTTAGCAATCCAGCCAGCTAATACATCACCGAAGTTTCCGGAAGGTACTGCGAAAGAAACTTTTTCCGTTTCTGAATTCGTAGCCTGTAACCAACCACTGAAGTAGTAGACCACCTGAGCAGCGACTCTCGCCCAATTAATCGAATTAACCGCCCCAATATGGCGAGACTTCTTGTACTCAAGATCGGCAGAAATCTTTTTAACAATATCTTGGCAATCGTCAAAATTTCCTTTAACCGCAATATTAAAGATATTTTCTTCATTCAGAGAATACATTTGAGCTCTTTGGAATTGGCTCATACGTTCTGCTGGTGAGAGCATGAATACACGAATTCCCTTTCGTCCTTTCATAGCATACTCCGCAGCGCTTCCCGTATCACCACTTGTTGCTCCAAGAATATTCAATTCTCCTTCCGATTTTCCCAAAATGTACTCAAACAAAGCTCCAAGATACTGCATAGCCATATCTTTAAAAGCTAAGGTTGGACCATTCGATAACTCCAAAATACCAAGATCTTTTTCTAACCAAACCAATGGAGTAATCTTTTTAAAATCAGAATCAGGACGACCCTGACAATAAGTCTCTTCGGTATAAGTAGATTCACAAAGTCGAGCTACAGTCGAACGATTCAAATCCTTAGCGAATAGAGAGATAACTGCTGTAGCAAGTTGAGCATAGCTTAGACCACGCCATGAATTTAGTGTCTCAAGAGAAACTTGTGGATATTCTTTTGGAACAAATAAACCTCCATCTCGTGCTAAACCCTGGAGAACGATTTCAGTATAAGTAGAGGCTGGTACACCGCCTCGTGTGGAAATATATTGCATGATTAACGAAGCTCTTCTTTTCTTAATAAAACAATCGGACCAAGAACACTCTGTAACTGTTGCATGGTTCGAATAGCACGTTGAACATCTGATTCTTTTGCCTGGTGAGTCATCATGATGATTTCAGTAGATGTTTCCGGATACGCGGGTTCTTTCTGAATTAATGACTCGATAGAAATATTATTCTCAGCAATAACCTTGGCAATATCAGCCAGTACACCTGGTTTGTCATCCACCGGAATACGGAAATAATAGGAACTTCGAGTATCACCAAAATCCGACCACGGCTTATTGCCTAAAGTAGAAAGTGTTGGCATTAACGGACGTTGACTGCTTTTCGCATCAATTGTGCGTGCAATATCAACTAGGTCAGCAATAACGGCACTACCGGTTGGCTCAGCACCCGCCCCTTTCCCGTAGAAAAGTTGACTATTCGCTGCGTCCGTTTTAACCACAATAGCGTTCATTGCGCCTTCAACATTAGCTATGAGGCGTCGATTTGGAATAAGAGTAGGATGAACTCGAACTTCTACACCATTTTCTGTCATCTTCGTAATGCCAAGAAGTTTAATTCTGTAACCCAGTTCTTCGGCAAAACGTATATCCTTCGCTTCAAGCTTACTAATACCTTCAATGTGAATACGACTCATATCAACCGGTATACCAAATGCAATTGAAGAAAGAATCATCGTTTTATGCGCTGTATCAATCCCCTCAATATCGAAAGTAGGATCCGCCTCAGCATAACCTAGCTTTTGTGCCTCAGCTAAAACATCATTAAAACCTCTTCCCGTATCTCTCATTGTTGAGAGGATGAAGTTACAGGTTCCATTGATGATGCCTGCAACCCACTCAACACGATTAGCCGCTAAACCCTCACGAAGAGCTTTAATAATTGGAATAGATCCGGCCACTGCCGCTTCGAACGCAACATTGACGCCTTTTTCCTGAGCTAAAGCGAAAATCTCATTTCCATGCTCAGCCAACAACGCTTTATTGGCTGTCACAACATGTTTTCCTTGCTCAATAGCACCGAGGACTAAAGATCGTGCAGGTTCAATACCACCCATCACCTCAACAACAACTTGAATTTCAGGATCTTGAACCAAATCTTTCCAATCTGTAGTCACTTTAACAGACTCATCAACGAGTGAGGAAATTCGTTCTGGTTTTCTAACAACGATACGCGAGACCTCAATATCTCGTCCTGCTCTTCGACTTATTTCCTTCGCATTGCGTTGCAAAACAGAATAAGTTCCACTACCTACGTTGCCAAAACCGGCCATACCGATTTTGATTTTTTCTGTCATCACAATCTCCTCACTAATACAATTGACGAGTGCTTTAATTATCGGGAAGAAAGCCTGATCAAACTTCCTTCTTATTACTGCTTTGGGGCTTTATTCTGATGCTTCCTCTGATTTTTCCATCGCCTTTTTGGACCTAGCTGCGTTCAGCTTCTTACTATTTTTCTTCGGTTCTGGCTTTAATAGCCCGTCTTGCTTAAACATTTCTTTGATACCACGTAATGCTTGACGGATACGCTCTGTATTTTCAATTAAGGCAATACGGACAAATCCTTCTCCATACTCACCAAAGCCAATTCCAGGAGAAACGGCTACTTTAGCCACCTCTAAGAGACGCTTAGAAAATTCCACGGAGCCCATCGGTTTGTAAAAATCTGGCAATTCAGCCCAAATATACATAGAAGCCTTTGGCTTTTCTACATTCCAACCAATTTCTTGCAAACCAGAAACCATGACATCACGGCGATGTTCATATTCTTTTCGAACCTCTTCAACACAATCTTGAGATCCATTAAGAGCTTCAATCGCACCAACCTGAATTGGAGTAAATGTCCCATAATCGTGATAACTCTTAATACGTGTCAAAGCATGGACCAGGTCTTTGTTACCAACCATAAAACCAATACGCCAACCGGCCATGTTGTAACTCTTACTCATTGTGAAGAATTCAACAGCAACCTCTTTAGCCCCAGGAACTTGCATGATTGATGGAGCTTTGTATCCGTCATAGACGATATCAGCATAGGCTAAATCATGAACAATATAAATACCGTACTTTTTAGCTAACTCAACCAAGCGCACGAAGAAATCGATATCAACACATTGGGCCGTTGGATTACTCGGGAAACCTAAAATCATGAGTTTGGGTTTCGGTGTTGTCTCGATTACAGCCCTTTCAAATTCTTTGAAAAAGTCAACTCCAGGTCCCATTCGTACACTACGAACGTCCGCCCCTGCAATGATGGCTCCATAGATATGAATTGGATAGCTAGGATTTGGAACCAAAATCGTATCGCCTCGATCTAATGTTGCCAACATTAAATGAGCAATGCCTTCTTTAGATCCGATTGAAACAATGGCTTCACTATCTGGATCCATATCGACATCGTAACGACGCTTGTACCATTCACAAATAGCTTTACGAAGACGAGGGATACCTTTAGAAGCAGAGTAGCCATGAGTTCCAGAGCGCTCTACTACTTCAATTAATTTATCAACAATATGTTTTGGGGTATCTCCATCAGGATTCCCCATACTTAGATCAACAATATCCTCACCGCGATGTCGCGCCGCCATCTTGAGCTCATTAGTAATATTGAAAACATACGGTGGGAGTCGTTTAATACGCGGAAAGTCATTATTCATGATGAGCTCTCTTTTATAAATTCAAAATTTCTTGAAAAGTATTAGGTTATGAATTTAACATCAAGATACCTAAAACAAACATAGTTCAAGAATCTTTTTTTATCAAAGTCATTTTTTTGTAAAAACAGGATGGGGTTTTACAACACTTCCGTCGCATAGTCGGCTAATCTTGACCGCTCTCCACGTTGCATCGTAATATGACCGGCGTGTTTCCATCCCTTAAAACGATCCACCACATAAGTCAGACCTGAAGAACCCTCCGTAAGGTAGGGCGTATCAATCTGAGCAATATTGCCTAAACACACGATTTTGGTCCCCGGACCGGCTCGAGTAATGAGTGTTTTCATCTGTTTTGGTGTTAGATTCTGAGCCTCATCAATGATGACAAATTTATTTAAGAAGGTTCTTCCACGCATAAAATTCATGGACTTAATACGAATTCGGGAACGAATTAAATCGTTGGATGCTCTTCTTCCCCACTCACTAGTCGTACTATCGCCTCGATTTAAAACTTCTAAATTATCATCAATAGCACCAAGCCACGGGGTCATCTTTTCTTCTTCCGTTCCTGGGAGAAAACCAATATCTTCACCGACTGAAATAGTGGCTCTCGTAATGATAATTTCATTGAACCGACGCATTTCCATGGTCTGTGTAAGAGCCGAAGCTAATGCCAAAAGTGTTTTTCCAGTTCCAGCCTGTCCCAAAAGCGTTACGAAATCTATCTCTGGGTTCATCAATAAATCGAGGGCAAAAGCTTGTTCACGATTACTAGCAGAAATACCCCAAACAGAATTTTTAGGGTTGGTATAGTCTCGTAACATACGAATCGTAGCCGTATCCCTATCAACAGAGCAAACCTGCCCATAAAAAGGTATTTCTGCTTTTTCAAGCCATACAAATTCATTGACGTGCAAACGAGAGGCCAAAGCTCCTGTAATACGATACCAAGTACTGCCGTTATCCTGCCATGACTGCAAATCCTTTGAGTGTTCTTCCCAAAAATCATCAGATAACTTCAGTGAGCCGGTATACAGTAAATCTGTATCCTCAATAATCTTGTCGTTGAAATAATCTTCAGCCTTTAAATTTAGTGCTGTTGCCTTTAATCGCATATTGATATCTTTAGATACCAATACTACATGACGATCTGCGTAATACCGTTGTAGTCCTTCAACTACAGTCAAAATTTGATTATCGGCCTTCGTATCAGGTAATAAATCTATTTTTACATCAAATCCTTTTGTTTGAATGAAAAGCTTACCCGTACAATCTCGATGTCCTAGAACATTTAGATCAACACCATCTGTAATCGAACCCGTCAAATATTGCATCATGGCATCTAGGCTTCGACTTACTTGACGAGCATTACGTGCGACATCTGTTATGCCACTTTTATGATTATCAAGTTCTTCCAAAGTAATCATTGGAAGATATACATCGTGCTCTTCAAAGCGGAATAGACTCAATGGATCATGCAACAACACATTAGTGTCTAGAACATACAGTTTTTTTACGCCACCACTTTCTACTCCTGCCCTTTTATGACGAATTTTACGAATCCGACCTTCATTAACAAGACTAGCAGGTTTTGTTGAAATCACTTCATCTGTACCAGGCACTGAAGTATTCACCGACGCTTCCTTATTTTCTACTTTCGGAGCAGATTTACGTGAGAGGCGTTTTTTATTGGGAATAACAACGTCTACTTCCAATTCATCCGGTATGTTTTTTAACCGAGATCCTAATTTTGTTGGTGCTGATGGTAATGGCATTTTCAAATCCTAACTGACTGATATACACAGTCACATTCCCAGACAATGTTGAACTACTTTAACCGATTCCATTGTAACTTGCGTCCATTTCGAGTCTATATGAACCAAGCCCCGACAATTACACCTAGCATAGTGAAAGCAAGACCTAGTTTAATGACTGTGCCCGCAAGCATTCCAACCCAAGTTGCAACGCCAACTTTACCACTTCGAATCGCATCCTGATGATCAATAAACTCACCAATAAAAGCACCAATTAAGGGCATAAAAAGTAGCCCCCACAACCCCGTGAAGATTCCTAAAATTGTGCCAATCAGTGAACCCACTACCCCTAGCTTTGTAGCACCTGCTTTCTTTGCTCCGAGCGTTTGTGCAATCCAATCAATTGCGATCCCAAAAATGGTCAACACTCCTAGCAGGATCACAATCCCCATACTAATTTCTTCATAGTGACCTAACCAGGCAATCAACCAAGCACCAACAAAGATCATAGGTAGGCCAGGAAGAATCGGGACAATAGTACCTGTCACCCCGATCGCAATAGAACCAATCGCAAGTACCCAAAATAAAATATCAACCATAGTTATGGCCCCGTGTAAGGATCGTCTCCATGCATACTGCTAACCGCAGCGGAGACAAATCGTGTGAACTCTCCTTGGAAAACTAAAGGAATGGATCCTGTTGGACCACTTCTTTGTTTACCGATAATAACTTCAGCCTCGGTTTCTGGTTTCGTCTTATCGTAAACCCACGGACGATGTAACAACATAATAACGTCAGCGTCCTGTTCGATCGCCCCCGATTCTCGTAAGTCACTCACAACAGGTCGTTTATCTGTTCTTTGTTCGCTCATACGATTTAACTGTGACAACGCAATAATCGGCACTTTCAATTCTTTGGCTAACCCTTTAAGTCCTCGAGAAATTTCTGAAATTTCAGTCGCACGATTTTCAGTACCACCTAAACGTCTTTCACCACTCATCAACTGTAGATAGTCCACTACAATCAGTCCCAATGAACCCAATCTATTTTTTAACTGACGAGCTCTGGAACGAACATTTAAAATAGAAAGCCCCGAAGTTTCATCAATATAAATCGGGGAATCTGACAACTTTTCTAAAGCCTTATAGTAACGTCCCCATTCTGATTCATCGAATCGAGCATTTCTAATCACATTAGCGTTAATTTTTCCCAAGGAACTCACAAGACGCATTGACAATTCTTCAGCCGTCATTTCCATAGAAAACACCGCTACAGGTAATCGCAAATTCACGGCTACATGCTGAACAATATTCATCGCAAATGCCGTTTTACCCATTGCTGGGCGACCTGCGACAATAATGAGTTGCCCTTCATGCATCCCCGATGTTCTTTTATCAATATCGATAAATCCAGTTTCTGTACCAGTAACATCGTTCATTGAAGCATTCTTTTGTAGAAAACTAAGCCTATTAGTCAATTCGGCTAGAACGGGATTGATATTCATAAAACCCGAAAAACTTCTCGCACTTTGTTCACTAATTTCTAGTACCCGGCTTTGTGCTTCATCAAGTAAATCTTTTGCTTCTTTACCATTTGGACTCATCGCCGCCCCGGAAATCTCACCACCAACTCGAATGAGGCTTCTACGGATCGAACGATCTCGGACAATTTCCGCATACCGCTTGATATTAGCTGCACTCGGTGTAAATTCTGCTAATGAATTAAGGTATTCAATTCCACCAGTTTCAATTTCTTGACCACTCTGCTTTAAGAAGTCTGAAACAGTCAGGACATCTGCTGGTTTACCATCGGTAATTAGTTTACGAATAACTGAGAAAATGATTCGATTAGCTGATTCGTAAAAATCCTCTTCGGTAACAATATCCCCTAAGTTATCAAAGGATGAGTTATCCATTAATAACGCCCCGATGATACTATCCTCTGCTTCCTTGCTATATGGAGGTGTATGAATATCTTCGATTTCTTGATCTATCTTGTTTTTTGCCATATAAAATTACCTAGAGGATGTTTCAATATCGGAATACCGTACTTTTGTTTTTGATTGTAGAGCAGAAAAAGAAAATCTCCCAACTGAAATAAAACTCAGTGGGAGATTTTGTTACTAGGTTTTACGCTAGTTTAATTAGGTAACAGATTAAGCTTCAGCAACAACGTTGACGACAACTTCTGCAACAACATCGTGATGCAAACCGATCTGTAATGGATATTCACCGATAGCCTTGATAGCACCCAATGGAGTACGTACTTGGCTCTTGTGAATATCGTAACCCAACTTGTTCAATGCTTCAGCAACGTCCATGTTGGTAACGGAACCAAAGAGACGACCATCTACACCAGCCTTAGAAGCGATTTCAAGTACGATACCGTCAATCTTTTCCTTCAAAGCGGTAGCAGCAGCTAAGCGATCAGCTTGAGCTTTTTCAAGTTCAGCGCGCTTGGCTTCAAATTCCTGAATAGCGACCTGTGTGGCGCGCTTAGCTTTCTTCTGAGGGATCAAATAGTTACGTGCGTAACCATCTTTTACCTTGACAACATCGCCAAGAGCTCCAACATGAGGAATTGTTTCGAGCAGAATAACTTGCATTTACCTTTCCTCCAATTACTGATTATCAGTGTAGGCCAAGAGAGCTAAGAAACGAGCACGTTTGATAGCTGTGTCGAGCTGACGTTGATAACGAGCCTTCGTACCAGTCAAACGAGCTGGCATGATCTTGCCATTTTCTTGGATGAAGTCACGAAGAGTGTCGATATCTTTGTAGTCGATCTGTTCAACATGATCGGCTGTGAAACGGCAGAACTTCTTACGCTTGAACAAAGCGTTCTGCTGGTTGGGATTGCGAGGCTTACCCTTGCCTTTGGCACCAAAAGCCATGATTAAACTCCTTTTTTGTATTCCGTAATATGTACGACCAGTTTTGATGTACGAGGAGAACTCGGTACTAAGAAACCTGTAATACTTAGGTCACTACCTAACTCTTCCTGATTCAATTGCTCTGCTACAGAGCCTAGAGCAACACATTCAGTAGAAAATTTCAGTTTTCTTAGAATTCCAGCCTCTTTAACCTGACCTTCATATGCCAATTTGCAACTACAAATTGCAACACCATTTAAGGTATATCGAAGTGGTTCTTTACCTATTAGGCAGGCTTTTAGAATTACCCGATTCACTCCTTTTCCAAATTACTGGGCGTCAGCAACAGGTTGTTCTTGTTTAGCTACAGCAGCGGCGTTAGCAGCTGCCTTACGAGCCTCTTCCTTTTCAACAGCCTTCATCATTGGAGAAGGTTCTGTTTCAGCCTTCTTCATTTTGACTGTGAGGTGACGAAGAACAGCGTCGTTGTAACGGAAGCCATTTTCGAGTTCATCAAGAACTTCAGGACCACATTCGATGTTCATAAGAACGTAGTGAGCCTTAACTAATTTTTCAATCGGATAAGCCAACTGACGACGTCCCCAGTCTTCTACGCGGTGCATCTTACCGCCGTGGGATTCCACGAAAGACTTGTAACGTTCGATCATTGCTGGAACTTGTTCGCTCTGGTCCGGATGGACGATAAAGCAGATTTCGTAATGACGCATTAGACCTCCTTCTGGAAATAGTCACCCGAAGCGTCTTCCGGTGTGACAAGGACTTTCAAAAAACTTGGCGAGTCTACACGAAAATTGACCTTCGTGCAGAATCCTCAATTAAAAAAATCAAGAAATA
The DNA here is from genome assembly GCA_017461315.1 of Burkholderiaceae bacterium. Taxonomy (GTDB): domain Bacteria; phylum Pseudomonadota; class Gammaproteobacteria; order Burkholderiales; family Burkholderiaceae_F; genus JAFTYR01. The sequence continues at coordinate 17,988 of JAFTYR010000027.1, forward strand.
ATTAACCTTGACGTTGTCGGACTGTTTCGTAAAGACAAATGCCCGCTGCGACCGAAACATTTAAACTTTCCACCGCACCAAACATAGGAATTTTGGCCAAGTCAGAACAACGACGACGAGTTAACTGACGTAATCCGTCCCCTTCTGCACCCAATACCCAAGCAAATGGGCCTTTTTGGTCAAAATCATAAATAGTCTTTTCTGCTTCGCCTGCAGTACCAATAACCGGAACACCTGCATCAACAAGCTCGACAATGGTCGCAGCCAAGTTAGTAACGGTAACAACCGGTAAAGTTTCTGAAGCACCTGCACTTGCCTTAATCGCAGCCGGAGTCAGGTGAGAGGAACGATCTTTGGGAACAATAACGGCATCAACCCCTGCAGCGTCGGCCACACGCAAACAAGCTCCAAAATTTCTTGGGTCTGTGACCCCATCTAACAAAAGAAGAAAAGTCTTGTCATTTATTTGATCCATCAAATCATCAAAAGTTAACATAGCTTGTAATTCTTCAGCCAATGCAACAATGCCTTGATGGGGAATATCGCCAGCTAAACCCGCCAAACGATTATGGTCTGCATGCATGACACGGACACCCGCGGCCTCTAACTTGGCTCTCATATCACGCATTCTGTTATCGCGACGGCTAGGATCTACATAGACCGTACGGATCGTTGATGGATCCTTATTTAATCTTGCTCCAATGGCATGAAAGCCCGCTAGAACAATATTCTTTTGTTTCACTTTAATATTTTCCTTTTCTTTGACGACGTGTTTTTGAATTTGATCGTTGAGTTGATACACCAACTCTTGTTCTTTTCTTTGACTTATATTTTGAACTATAAGACCGATCAATTAGTTGAAAATCAATTCTTCTTAGATCTAGATCACAGGATAGTACCCGGATTGTCACTTGATCTCCAACTGAAAAAATTTCCCTAGTTCTCGTACCGACTAAACGACTACGAGCTTCATCATATTCATAGTAGTCTGCGCCTAACTCTGAAATATGAATTGAGCCCTCCACATATAAATCATCAAGCAATACGAAAATTCCAAACGGAGCTACACTAGAGATAGTACCTTGATAAACCATGCCAATATGGCTTTTCATGTAGTAGCACTTAAGCCAAGCCACTACATCGTAACTCGCCTCATCAGCACGTCTTTCACCATTTGAACAAAGTATGCCTAATTTTTCCCAAGTTTGAATTTCTGGATTAGCTACTTTTTGTTCGTCAGCCGACCGAATATTGGCGAAATTACCTGTCTCATTTAAGGGCACCAGAAGTTTCGGTACATATTTTGTATCCGAGACTATAGCTCGAATCGCGCGATGCACCAAAAGATCCGGATATCTACGTATAGGAGATGTGAAATGTGTATATGCAGAATATGAAAGTCCAAAATGGCCCTGATTATGTGGCGTATAGTAAGCTTGTTGCATTGATCGAAGTACCGCTGTTTGTAATACAGCCTTATCGGGACGATCTTTTATTTTCTGCAATAGCGAACTGTAATCCATCGTCGTAGGTTTTACGCCTCCTTCTAACGTTAAACCTAGAGGATTTAAATACTTACGTAATTTTTCAATACGTTCTTCGGAAGGAGGTTCATGTACTCGATATAAGCTAGGAACCTTATTTCTTAAAAGAAAATCCGACGCACAGGTATTGGCAACCAGCATCAATTCTTCGATAAGTCGATGTGCGTCTGTTCTCTCTCGAGGTAAAATTTGTTCAATCTTACCTTGCTCATTTGCCACAATGTAGGTTTCTGTCGTTTCAAAATCCATCGCTCCACGAGAAGTCCTCGCAGTCAAAAGAACCTGAAATAGTTCATATAGATCTAAAACGTGACGAAATACGTCAACCATTTGCACGGCTTGAGAACCCTTGGGATTTTGTATGGCTGCCCAGACGTCGTCATATGTTAACCGCGCCACGGATCGTATCACCGCTGGATAAAACTGATAGGCTTTAACGATTCCTGTCGGTCTTACAATAGCGTCACAAACCAAAACACAACGGTCTACCGAAGGATTTAAAGAACACAAGCCATTAGATAATTCTTCAGGAAGCATCGGTATGACACGCCGAGGGAAATAGACACTTGTCGTTCTACTTTGTGCATCTAGATCAATCGCAGAACCTGGGCAAACGTAGTGCGATACGTCTGCAATCGCAACTAAAAGGCGCCACCCTCGTGTTGGTCCCAACGGCTTACAGTAAACGGCGTCATCAAAATCTCTAGCATCAACACCATCAATCGTCACAAAGGGAATATCTCGCAAGTCAATTCGATTTCTAAGATCGGTACGAGTTACTTGGTCCGAAAACGTTTGAATTTCTTTCTTAGTTGCTTCTGAAAATTCATGAGGAATTTCGAATTTACGTACTGCAATTTCGATTTCCATACCGGGATCATCAATATCCCCTAAAACCTCAACAATGCGACAGGATGGATAATTTGGTAGGGGGCCTAAATTTGAGATTTCTCCTACAACAACTTGACCATACTGAGCTCCAAGCATATGACCTGGATCTACCGTAAATTCCTTATAAATTCTTGAGTCTTCCGGGACTAAAATTCCGATTTTTTTTTGAATTCGGATGCGTCCCACAATTCTTGTCATGGGACGTTTAATAACTTCTACTATTTCAGCGTAAGTTTTCTCTTTCGATTCATTACGTCGAGAAGCAATTTTTTTTACGAGAACAATGTCACCAGGGAGAACTTTACTAGACTCGGTAGCATCTAAAAGAAGATCTGATGAACTTCCATCTTTGCAAAGCACAAAGCCCAGGCCACTGCGATTTAACTGGATAACTCCGACAATCAAATTGGCTTTTACTGTATCAATGACAAGCCCTGCATTATTAATTAAAAGTCTTCCTTCATCGAGCAGATATTTCAGAGTCTCTTGAAATGTATTCGAATCTAAACCGCTGATCTGTTCCAACACATCAAGTTTCATTGGAACCGATTTTTCAAGAAGTTGCAAAATAATTTGTGTAGCCTGACTTTGTGGTGAGTCTTCACTCAAATCTACATCTAATTTTTTTTGCTTTGTTGCCACGGCATCGAATTCCTTAAAAAAATCATCTAAATCTAACGATACCTTGTTAGATGACTAAACCTTGAACATGTCGCTCTAACAGATGAAATTCGTTTAAAGACTAAATGCAGTAATCGTCGTAACTCTTACTACGTTCTTCACGAACTAAATCTTCAATCGTTACTCCAGAAAGGTAGGATTTTACGACGTTTCCTAGTCCTTCCCACATAGAAAAAGTCGTACAAGATCTCTTGTTCTCGCAACCTGGAACTTCATTATCTAAGCAAGGAACCGGCATTAATGAACCTTCTGTAGCCTCAAGAACATCTGCCACTGTAATTTCTGATGCTGGACGAGCTAATGTATAACCACCTCGATAACCACGGTTTGTTTTTAGTAGGCCTGCAATATTTAAAACAGGAACAATTTGCTCTAGGTATTTTTTCGATACGGATTGACGATCAGCCACTTCCTTTAATGAAATATATCCACGAGATTCTCTCTCTGCCAAATCAATCAAAAAGCGCAATGCATAACGACCTCTTGTGGATACTCTCATACAATACCTCTTTTACTTCTCTAGATTTTAGAAAATACAGAAATAATACCTAGTAAACACCTTTGTTTCTAGCTCTATCATGTTAAAACAAGACTGCAATATATGATAGCCTGCGAGGGAAAACATCAATTTTTAATTGGTGAGCGAAGATTACGAAATAACTTAACAATGTACTTTTAAACAGACCAACATTAATGCTACCCAACAATCTAATGAATCACTGTGAGTAGCATTCTCATAAACAGGTCTTTATGTATTAATAGAAAACAACTGGAGATGCTAAGTTTTCCAATAAAGACAATATGCTAAAGGCGGTCGTAACACTTGATTTAGGATTTGATTTATCCGGAATACTACAGAATTCCATTTTGACCTGCATATGTGAGCCTGATAAAGAAATTCTGTGAGTATTACGAACAACCTCAGGATCAGAAACTATTCGCACCGTAACATCTGGTCTACCACTGGATAATGCGGTAATGGCAGCCACGTTGATATTTTTCGGAAAAAGACGAACTGCTTCTTCAACACTTCCACTGAAAACACAAGATTTTTTCCCCAACTGATCATCGGTTAAAGTAAAACCAGGAGCTCCTTTTAAAGATTTCGGATTTTTTGTAGTTTCAATCTCGACAGAGCATGTTTTATCCTGGAACTGAGAACTTTGAAGAATATCTAAACCTCCGATAGCCCCGTGCGGTATGTAGAAACGAGCATTGTTTTTTTGTGCAATGTCTTTTAGTTTTTCTTTTAAATCCACATTAACTAAGGCTCCGGTAGAAACCGAAATCACATTTTTACCATTTTGTAATGCAGAAATAGCATAAGAATTCACAGCCTCAGCACTCGCTACTTCAAGTATGTAATTCCCTGAATCTTTGAGAAAAGTAGAAAAATCCGTGTAACCACGACACTGAAACTCAGATGCAAATTCTTTTACTTTAGCTTCCGTTCGTCCCAAAACACTTTGAAGAGTCCATGGTGTTTCCAATAAAGACATGCGAGAAGCAACTGCACGAGCTAAAGCTCCACAACCAATGATTGATAAGGAGTAGTTATTCATTCTTTCCTCCGATGTACGAAGTTATTGAATAAGTTCTTTGAATATGCATGGACTGGCTCCTTGAGTGTCCAAGAATTCCATACCAGTTCAATAGGTAGAAAAAGAAAAATCCCGTAAAGCTACGGGATCTCTCAGAATGTAAGATGGTGC
>JAFTYR010000004.1 GCA_017461315.1 Burkholderiaceae bacterium
TAGCTTCTTTGCAGGAAATATTCTCAGCTAAAGCTAATTTAGCGATCTTCACGCCTGTTGGGTACCCGTAAAGAGAACTAACCATTGTTGACAGAGAGGTCGAAAGTTCAGCATTTAAACGGCAAACTTCTTCGTTAATTTTTATTTGACTGATACATTCATCAGCAAACAAACGTAAAGCAGAATCCACTAAAACTAAGGCATCATAAACTTTTAATACGGCACCAGAATTAAAGGATCCATGGTCTAATTGACCTTCATTAGCAGCAAAGGTTGCAGCCAATTCAAGTGCTTGAACTTGTCCAAATACTTGAACCATCAGTTCTGGGACGTATGGTGTGCCTTGAGCTTGTAGACCAGCTGCCTCAGGAACTGTATCTGGGAAAATAACTTCGTTTAATCCATCACGAGGACCAGATGCGCAAAGAATCAGATCATTACTCATACGAGACAAGCAAGAGGCTAATGCTTTGACGTGTGCCATTAACATCATTTGATGGTCGGTGTTACGCATTCCGTCAAATACAGCACTGTCTTCGATGACTTCACCGACCATTACAGGATGATGAACTTCAAAGCCGACTACCTTAGAAAGATTCGTATAGATATGATCCATATAGCCGGGTTGAACCCCCATACCTGTACCTAAAATCGTGCCCCCAATAACAACTTCTTGGAAAGTTGGTCGATAAGCTTCTAAACCTAAACGATTGCGTCGAATCATAGATTGCCAGCCACCAATTACTTGTCCCCAAGTCATCGGTACGGCGTCTTGAAGACCTGTACGACCTAATCGAGTGGTATTGATTAGCTCAAGAGCTTTATCAGCTAAAACTTCTTCTAAGTGCTTTGCACTTTCACAAAGTTCGCCGATTTTGCGATAGAACACAATTGCTTCAGCTGTTGGGAATACGTCGTTGGATGATTGGCACATATTGACATGGGAGTTCGGGTGAACCATGTCGTATCCACGATGTCCAGTCATAATTTCATTGGCACGATTAGCAACGACTTCATTGACATTCATGTTGGTGCCAGTACCCTGACTACGCCAAATATTGATTGGAAATTGTCCATCAAATTGTCCTGCAATTAATTCATCACAAGCTTGGGCAATTGCGTCGGCCTTTGCTGGATCAAGAGATCCGATTTGAGCGTTGGTGATTGCGCATGCCTTTTTGATTTCGGCAATCGCTTTCATCACAGGTGTGTATTCATTAAAAGTGTGATCACTAACTAGGTAGTTACCAGCAACGCGAGTGGTTTGAATTCCGTAATAAACGTCGGCTGGAACTTCTAGTTCGCCTAATGAGTCTTTTTCAATTCTCATCTTCATCTTGAAACTCCTTTGTATGCAAACGTTTAGAACATGCAACTACCGATTGCTGTACCAACAGCAATTGCCGTACAAGTGGCGATCATTCCCGGTAACATGAAGGAGTGATTCAAAACAAACTTGCCGATCTTTGTTGTGCCTGAACGGTCAAACGAAATTGTTGCAACAAGAGCACCTGATGTAGGAATAAAGAACAAGCCGTTCACAGCGGGGAAAGAACCGATTAAAGCGGCTGGTCCGAGACCAAGTGCTAAACCTAAAGGCATAACGGCGCGTACCGTTGCTGCTTGTGAGTGCAAGACAATAGCCAAGATGAAAAGGAAAATTGCGAAGACCCAAGGGTAGGTGGCGATCATATCCTTACTTGCGGCAAGCCATTCAACTTTATGTGCGGCGATGAAGCTATCACCCATCCATGCCAAACCAAAGATAGAAACTAAGGCGACAATACCGGCCTTCATAATCGGTGAATTCATGGCATCGGCAAGTTTGGCACGTGTGACGACTAAAATCACAGCGGCGACGGCCAGCATGAAGATTTGTAAGAAAGTTGCCATCTTTAAGGCCTTGGTGCTACCAGCTGGTGTACGCAACTCAGGAATAAAGCCTGATGCGACAACATAAGCAACGCCTAAGACGAAAATCAATGCAGAGATAGCTGCGGTTTTTGGAAGCACTTTGGTTTCACGTTTTCCTGGATCAGTTACCAAACCAGCTTTTAAACGAGCTTGGAATTCGGGATCGTCTTTTAAATCCTTACCAACGAACATTTGTACACAGGAGGCAACAAAGACACCACAAATCGAAGCAGGAACCGTGATCAAAAGGATATGTCCCAGAGAAATGTCATAGTTTTGAGCAACTAATAAACCTAAAAGAGCGGCGGTAGCTGCAGAAACAGGGGAGGCTGTGATTGCTTGTTGGGCTGCTAATGCAGAGATTGCCATTGGACGTTCTGGACGAATACCTGCTGCGTAAGATACTTCATAAATTACAGGTAAAAGTGGATAACAGATGTGAGCAGTTCCAGCTAAGAACGAGAAAAACCATACGGTAAAGGGAGCAATAAGGGTTACTCGCTTCGGATTGGCGCGAATGATTTTTTCTGCGATCTGTACCATGTAATCCACACCACCAGCGGCGTACATAACGGACGCAGCGGTTACCACAGCAGTGATGATTAACATTACGTCAATCGGAGCTTTTGTCGGTTGAATACCAAAGCCAAGTGTAAGGATCAAAAGACCAACACCGCCCCAGATACCTAAACCGATACCTTTGTAGCGAGCACCCATAAAGATACAGGCCACAACAACTAGTATTTGTAATGTTGTTTCCATAATGATTCTCTAATTTATTAAAAAGGGGGTAATGACGTTAGGGTTGAAACATCGTCACATTTTTCAGTTTAGGTATCGAGATCTTGCTATTCTTGCGTCTTGCGTTGGATGCAAGATGGTCTTGCAGTCCCTTCATATACGTATAGGTGGTAGTGGGTTAATAGAGTAGGAAATTTATAATTTATACGAAAGTATGTAGTTTGAAATTGAACGATTATGGATAAAGCATCGCAACTTTTATCTGAGCGATTACAGACATTTTTACTTTTTTGTAAAACGCGTAGTTTTGTTGAGACGGCTAAACAATTGGGAGTATCTCAATCTTCAGTATCACGTCAGATCGGTACTCTTGAAGAATTGTTTGGTGCAGAATTAGTGGATCGCACATCTAAACCACTTTCTCCCACGAAGGATGGTCACTTATTAGCTCAAACGATTGAAACTCAGTTTGAACCAATCAAGGCGGTCATTCGTGATATTCAAGAGCATAGTTCTCAACATATTCCACTCCGAATTGGTTTATTGGAATCATTAACTACAGAAGTTGCTCCAAAACTACTAGCAGAGCTGGATTCACACGTTGGTTCAACATTGTGTTTGACAGGGACATGTGATCGATTGGCTCATAAATTTGCATCTTCAGAGTTGGATGTCATTATCGTCTCTCGCTCTTTTTCGGAACTGAAAGATATCCGACGTCACTTTATTTTCGGAGAACCCTCTATTTTGATGATGCCAAGCAATATTGCTCAGCAACACGAAAAATGGACTTGGACCAATTTACGCTTTTGTGGTTTACCATTAATTCGTTATTACCACGAAAGTGCAGGCCAGATATCTGAACATTTTTTAAACTCTATTGGGGTTGTTCCTCCGAAAACAATTGAGGTTGATACAACTGGTGTAATGAAGGAGTTAATTAGCCAGTCTATGGGATGGTCAATTACTCGAGCTTCTTCATTACTACCGCATAAAGAAACGGTTTCAAGTATTTCTTTGGTTCCAATGCCAGAACCCACAATGAAACGAGAATTGTATGTAATTGCGAAATCGACATTCAATGAATCACTTTATCGACGTATCGTTTCGTTACTACTGAAAATTTTCAAAGAAGGTGTCGTACAAGAGCTTTTAACAATTGCTCCATGGGTAAAAAAACAATTGCTAATTGGTGACGAAAGGGATCCGAATGCTCAAATCAAAATATTTGAATAAAAATGGTTTAAATGCTTCAAATTTGATTTGAAATGATGCACTTTTAGCCTCTAATGATGTCTATTTTTCTTATCAGAATAAAAAAACATCTGATATATGGGTTTTGATTTCTTTGGTGCTTTAAACTTAGCCTCCGTGAGAAATGAATGCTTAATAACTTTGAGGTAAAAGGCAGTGCAGAAATTAAAGATTCGGGGTGGTAAGCCTCTTGTAGGAGAAGTGATTACTTCGGGAGCTAAGAATGCAGCGCTACCGCTTTTAGCTGCCACACTTCTTACCGATGAACCAGTGGTTTTCCAAAATATTCCGGATTTGGCTGATGTCAAAACCATGTTGAAATTATTGGAGCAACTAGGTTGTCAGGTAGAACGTGGCGATCATGAAGTTCGTATTCAGGCTTCTCATCTAACCTCAACACAAGCAACGTATGATTTAGTTAAAACTATGCGTGCTTCTATTTTGGTGTTGTGCCCCCTTGTAGCTCGTTTTGGTCATGCGATGGTTTCATTGCCAGGTGGTTGTTCTATTGGAGCTCGTCCTGTTGATCAGCATATTAAGGGCCTAAAGGCTTTAGGCGCTAACATTGAATTAGATCACGGTTATGTTTCTGCGAAGTGTGATCGATTACGTGGTTGCCGTATTGTGACGGATATGGTCACTGTGACGGGAACCGAAAATCTTTTAATGGCTGCAGTCCTTTCCGAAGGTACGACGATTATTGAAAACGCTGCTCGTGAGCCTGAAGTCGTTGATTTGGCAAACTGTCTTATCAGCATGGGCGCCAATATTGTTGGTGCTGGTACGACTCAGATTACGGTTCAGGGTGTTGAAAAGCTTCATGGAACGACTTATCGAGTTATGTCGGATCGTATTGAGGCAGGTAGTTTCCTTGTCGCTGCGGTTGCAACCGGTGGTGACGTCTTAGTCAAAGACTGCGATCCCAATACATTTGGTGCTGTCATTGAAAAATTAATTGAAACCGGTGCTCACATTGAAGTGGGTGAAGACTGGGTTCGTGCTAAAGCGCAAGGAAAACCTAAGGCCGTTAGTATTCGTACAGCACCATATCCAGCATTTCCAACCGATATGCAGGCTCAGTTTATGGCATTGAATGCGATTGCTAGTGGAGTTTCTCACGTTACGGAAACTATTTTCGAAAACCGCTTTATGCATGTACCTGAACTACAGCGTTTGGGTGCCTCTATTACGATCGATGGCCACACAGCGGTAGTTTGTGGCGTAGATCAATTATCTGGTGCTCCTTTGATGGCAACTGATCTTAGAGCGAGTGCGGCTCTGGTGATCGCGGCACTCGTAGCAGATGGAGAATCAACGGTTGACCGCATCTATCACCTTGACCGTGGTTATGAAAAAATGGAAGAAAAGTTAAGAGCGTTGGGTGGTGACATCGTTCGAATTAAAGCGGAATAAAGGGTCATGATTACATTGGCGTTGTCTAAAGGGCGAATTTTTACAGAGACGTTGCCATTTTTGGCTGCCGCAAACATTTTTCCCCTCGAAGATCCAGAAGTTTCAAGAAAACTCATTATTGGAACGAATCGACCGGATCTTCGTTTGGTGATCGTACGAGCTAGTGACGTACCGACTTATGTGCAGTACGGAGCGGCGGATCTTGGTGTTGTCGGGAAGGACTCTCTTTACGAACATGGTGGTGCAGGACTTTACATTCCTGTAGACCTTGGCATTGCCAAGTGTCGTATGTGTGTAGCCTGTCCAAAAGGATTCGATTACCACAATAAGGTTAAAAGAGGGGCTCGATTACGCATTGCCACCAAATACATGAAGTATTCAAGAGACTATTTTGCTCGTATTGGTGTTCATGTTGATTTAATTAAGTTGTATGGTTCGATGGAATTAGCTCCAATTGCCGGTTTGTCGGATGCCATTGTGGACTTAGTAAGTAGTGGAAAAACTTTAAAGGCAAACGGTTTAGTTGAGGTCGAAGAAATCGATAGAATTTCATCAAGACTCATTGTGGGTCAAGCTGCAATGAAACTGAAACGTCAGGAATTACTTCCAATTATTGATGTATTTGAAAAAACAGCACAGGAAAATGCGACTAACCTTGAGTAGTACAAAGGAATAATCAAAATGGTAAGAATTTTAAATACGCTAGATGCAGGTTTTGAAGAAAAATTCGACAGCTTAGTCGCCCAAGACAGTTCTGTAGATCCTGAAATTACAAGACGTGCTGAAGCAATTGTATTAGACGTTCGTGAACGAGGCGATGAAGCCGTTTTGGAGTATACAAATCGCTTTGACCGTATGAATGCTCAGTCTGTAGCAGAGTTAAAGATTACAGAAGACCAGTTGCGTGAGGCTTTGGAAACACTACCAGAGGATCAGAAGGTTGCCTTGCAGGAAGCTGCGGACCGTGTACGTGCTTTTCACGAACATGAAATTGGTCAAAGTTGGACGATTACAGAAAAGGACGGTACAGAATTAGGTATTCGTTATACCCCATTGGATTCTGTAGGTCTGTATGTTCCAGGTGGCAAGGCTGCATATCCTTCATCCGTGTTGATGAATGCAATGCCAGCACACGTTGCTGGTGTTAAGAAAATTGTTATGGTGGTACCAACTCCGGGCGGAGAACCAAATCAGTTGGTTTTAGCCGCGGCTTGTTTAGCGGGCGTCTCTGAGTGTTATACCATTGGTGGAGCCCAGGCTGTCGCCGCTCTGGCCTACGGTACTGAAACTATTCCAGCTGTTGATAAGATTGTCGGACCAGGTAATGCTTATGTGGCAGCGGCTAAGCGCTACGTTTTCGGTAAAGTCGGTATCGACATGATTGCTGGTCCATCTGAAATTTTGGTTATTTGTGATGGTAAGACCAACCCAGATTGGATTGCTATGGACTTGTTTAGCCAGGCTGAACACGATGAATTGGCTCAGGCTATTTTGTTAACGCCAGATGAGGCTTTTGCAAAGAAGGTTGAAGAGTCGATTGCCCGTCAGATGCCTAATTGCGAACGTAAGGCCATCATTGAAGAAAGCTTAAAGAATCGTGGTGCCTTAATCGTTACTAAATCTGTAGAAGAAGCTTGTGAAATTGCTAATCGCATTGCTCCGGAACATCTTGAATTATCTGTTGAAGATCCAGATCGTTACGTCGATTTAATCCGTCACGCAGGTGCTATGTTCCTTGGTGCTTATACCTGCGAAGCTTTGGGAGACTACTGTGCAGGCCCAAATCATGTTCTTCCGACTTCACGTACCGCTCGCTTTTCTTCACCGTTAGGTGTTTGGGACTTCCAAAAGCGCACCAGTATTTTGAAGGTTTCGAAGCAGGGCGCTGCTCACTTAGGACGCATTGCCGATGTATTGGCTCGTGGTGAATATCTGACATGCCATGCAGGTAGTGCCATGTATCGTGTAAACGACTTAGAAAAGTAATCCGTAAAGGTGATTGGATGCAACGAATCGCACATATTTCTCGCCAAACCAATGAAACACGTATTGAAGTTTCGGTTAATTTGGATGGAACCGGGCAAAGTGAAATTAAGTCAGGAATTGGTTTTTTGGATCATATGCTGACTCAGATTTCTCGTCATGGTTTGATCGATTTAACTGTATCTTGCCAAGGTGATTTAGAAGTAGATGGTCATCATACGGTAGAAGATATCGGTATTGCATTAGGACAATGCGTCTTTAATGCCGTAGGGGATAAACGAGGCATTGTGCGTTATGGTGCTAGTTGTGTTCCGTTAGATGAAGCGCTTTCAAGAACAGTGATTGATTTTTCAGGTCGCTCCCACCTTGAGTTTCATGCAGACTTTACGGCTCCTATGATTGGTGAATTAGACACTCAACTGGTTAGAGAGTTTTTTGAGGCCTTTACTAGCAATGCTCGTGTAACACTGCACATTGATAATTTACGCGGTGTTAACGCACATCATCAGTGTGAAAGTATTTTTAAATCATTTGGTCGCGCACTTAGAATGGCTTTAGAAATGGATGAACGGATGAGTGGAATCGTTCCATCTACAAAAGGGGTTTTATGAAAATTGCCATTATTGATTACGGATCCGGGAATTTGCGTTCCGTCAGTAAGGCTGTGGAGAAAGTAGCAGAAGGAACTGCGCAGGTTATAGTGACTTCTGATCCCGAAGTTGTGTATTCCGCAGATCGAGTGGTTTTTCCGGGACAAGGAGCAATGCCGGATTGTATGGCTCACCTCAGAATGCATGGTTTAGAAGAAGCGGTACGTGACAGTATTGCCAATAAACCTTTCTTTGCTGTTTGCATCGGAGAGCAAATGCTGTTTGAACATAGTGAAGAAGGTAATGTAGAGGGATTAGGAATTTTTCCAGGAAGCGTGGTGCGTTTTCCGAATGATATGCATGATAGTTTGGGTGAGCGATTAAAAGTTCCTCAGATGGGATGGAATCGTGTTAAACAAACCATGAATCACCCGATATGGGCTGGAGTACCCAATAATAGTTGGTACTATTTTGTGCATAGCTACTATGCTAAGCCGGAAAACGAATCTATTGTTGCTGGTGTAACCGAATATGGAATTCCGGTTACGGTTGCTGTTGCAAAAGACAACGTGTTTGCGGCGCAATTTCATCCAGAAAAGAGTGCTGCAATGGGATTGCAGCTTTATAAGAATTTTTTGACTTGGAGGCCTTAAAGGTTTTCTCCTTTATCGTTACAAATTATGTTACTGATACCCGCAATCGATATCAAAGATGGTAAGTGTGTTCGTCTTCGCCAAGGCGATTTAAATTCTAATATTTCCGTCTTTAATGATGATCCTGTAGCTCAAGCACGACATTGGGTTGAACTCGGTGCAGAAAGATTGCATTTAGTTGATCTTGACGGTGCTAAGAGCGGAAAGCCTGTAAATCTTCCAGTGATTCGTAAAATTGTGAATGAATTCTCAAACGATGTGGAATTTGAAGTAGGCGGTGGCATGCGTACCTTAGAGCGCATCGGTGATGTCCTTGATCTCGGTGTTGACTATGTTGTGATTGGTACCGCAGCGGTGAAAGCCCCAGGCTTTTTGCACGATGCTTGTTCTAACTATGGTGGAAGCATTATCGTGTCTCTGGATGCTAAAGACGGCATGGTGATGACAGACGCTTGGACTAAGAATACAGGCCACAAGGCCATTGATTTGGCTCGTAAATTTGAAGGCTATGGTGTTGATGCAATCCTTTATACCGATATTAGTCGTGATGGTATGTTAACGGGGTGTAATGTCGATGCAACGGCTGAATTGGCTCGAGAAGTTAATATTCCAGTGATTGCGTCCGGTGGTATTCGTGATATTGAAGATATTCGTAAGTTGCTTGAAGTAGAAGACGATGGTGTTGAAATGGCTATCTTAGGTCGCTCTCTTTATGAAGGAACCTTGGATTTCACAGAAGCTTTAGAACTGGTGAATTCTTTCGATAGTGAGGAATGAGGCATGCTGGCACGTCGCATAATCCCATGTCTTGATGTCACAGCAGGACGAGTTGTCAAAGGAACCAACTTTGTCGAATTGCGTGATGCGGGAGATCCGGTCGAAATTGCTCGTCGATACGATGAACATAATGCAGACGAACTTACCTTCCTTGATATTACAGCCAGTTCCGATGGTCGGGATATGATTTTGAAGGTCATTGAAGATGTGGCTTCTCAAGTATTTATTCCATTAACTGTCGGTGGTGGTGTTCGTAAAGTTGAAGATGTGAGACGATTGCTGAATGCTGGCGCAGACAAGATTTCGATTAATACGGCGGGAGTTTTAAATCCAGATTTGATTGGCGAATCTTGTGCTGTTTACGGTAGCCAATGTATCGTGGTTGCAATTGATGCGAAATCTCGTGGAGATGGAACTTGGGAGGTTTATACCCATGGTGGGCGTCGTGCTACCGGTATTGATGCGTTACATTGGGCTCGCAAAGTTCAAGAGTTAGGTGCCGGAGAAATCTTGTTGACGAGCATGGATTGTGATGGCGTTAAAAATGGTTTTGATCTGGAACTAACTCGTACGATCAGCGATGCTGTGAATATCCCTGTTATTGCATCTGGTGGCGTTGGAAACCTTCAACATTTAGTTGATGGTGTGAAGATTGGACATGCGGATGCGGTCTTGGCAGCGTCTATTTTCCATTTTGGTGAATACACCATTCGCCAAGCGAAAGAATATATGCGAGATGCAGGTATTCCTGTGCGATTGGATTAATAGAGATGGATGCGATTATTAAAGAAGTTAAATTTAATGATGATGGTCTAGTCCCAGTTATTGCTCAAGATGCAACCGATGGTCGTGTTTTGATGCTGGCCTGGGCTAATCAGGAAGCTTTAGAAGAAACCATTCAAACAGGATACGGTACTTATTTTTCCCGTTCTCGACAAAAATTGTGGAGAAAGGGAGAAGAAAGTGGTAATAGACAGAAAATCAGTTCGATTCAATTAGATTGCGATGGTGATGCTATTTTGTATTTAGTTGAACAAATCGGGGGTATTGCCTGCCATACTGGAAGAAAGAGCTGTTTTTACCGAATTCTCAAAGATGGACGCTGGGTTGTAAATGAGGCAATTATTCGCAATCCTGAAGATATGTATCGTCATTCCTAGGAATATGGCAATATGGATAGAATTTCTGTTTTAAGTGAAATCGCTGATGTGATTGATTCCCGTAAGGGGGCGGATCCACAGACATCATATGTAGCAAAACTTTTTTCAAAGGCTCCGGACGCTGCGTTAAAAAAAGTGGGCGAGGAAGCTACTGAAGTCGTGATGGCGGCAAAGGACGGAGACAAGGATCACTTAATTTATGAAGTAGCAGATCTTTGGTTTCATTCTATGGTTGTTCTGGCTCAGGCCGGTCTTAGACCTGAAATGGTAGTCGCCGAATTGGCTCGACGAGAAGGTGTTTCTGGACTTGTTGAAAAGGCGAATCGGGCTGAGAAGTAAGAATTTGTTTATAAAATTTGAATTTATTTCGAAGCTTTTTTAAGATTTGTAGGTTGGTGTGCCTAAATAGGAGAGAATATGCAGAAAGAGGATTGTATTTTTTGCAAAATTGCACGCAAGGAAATTCCTTCGAAGCAAGTTTATGAAGACGAAGATGTGATCGCTTTTAAGGATATTAATCCTGCAGCTCCTGTGCACTTATTGATCATTCCGAAACAACACTATGATTCGCTCGCTACCATGGGTGAAACAGAGATTCCGCTTTTGGGTAAAATGTTGGCTTTGGCCCCTGTTTTAGCAAAGGAAGCGGGCGCTACGAATGGTTTTCGCGTGGTGATTAATACAGGTCACGATAGCGGACAAGAAGTAAATCATATTCACGTACATGTTTTGGGCGGTGCTCGCCCATGGAAAAAACTCTAGGAGTTCATAATGGGATCATTCTCCATTTGGCATTGGTTGGTTGTTCTGGTAATTGTTGTTCTTGTTTTTGGTACCAGTAAGCTTAAGAACATGGGTAAAGACTTGGGTGGTGCTGTAAAGGGCTTCAAGGAAGGTATGAGAGAAGCCACGGACGAACCTAAGGCGATCAACGCTACGAAATCTGAAGCAGTTGATGCTGAAGAAAAAGAGAAGAAGAACGCATAACGGATAGCCTATGCTTGATCTTAGCATGGGGGAAATTGGGCTTATTGCTGTGGTAGCCCTGGTTGTCCTCGGTCCAGATAAGTTACCTGCAGTGGCTAAAACTGCAGGGACACTCATGGGTAAGGCTCAACGGTTCGTTTCTCAAGTTAAAAATGATATTGACCGAGAGGTTGAGTTATCTGAATTGAAGAAAATTCAAGAAGATGCTCGTCGCATGGCGGCTAATATCGAAAATGACTTGAAAACAACTCAGAATGAGCTTCAAAAAGACGTTGATTCAATGAATCAGAGTCTTAAACAAATCGGTTCTGAGGTTAAGTCAGAGATCGATTATGTTTCCAATGACCTTAGAGATTCATGGGTAACGAGTACAGCGCCCAAATCCAATCCATCGGACTCAACTCAGTCGGTAGAAAAAAATAAAGTATCTACAGAGTGGGATGATGAGGTAAGTACGATTGATACACAAGAAATCGATGATACTTATGGTTGGCCAGAAGACGCATCGCAGGATAAGGCTCAGCGAGTTGGAAAACGGTCTGTGTCGAGTCCAACGGTGGAAGATTTGATGCGAGAGATCGAGATGCTCCGTGCTGAGTTGGGTAAACAGGCTTTGCCTCAAAGACGAGGAAGTACGTTTGCTCGTGGTAGTCGTATTAACCGAACACGTATTACTCGGTAAGAAATTATGGATCCAAAGCAAATCGAATACGATGGTCCTGAAGACGATAAGGAACAGACGCTCGTTGCACATCTGGTTGAATTGCGTTCAAGATTGGTTCGATCCTGTGCGTCAGTACTGCTGGTGTTTGTTTGCTTGTCTCCATTCATGAAGCAGATATTTGATTATCTGAGTCAGCCTTTAATGGTAGCCTTACCTCAAGGCGCTAAACTATTAGCAATTGGAGTCATTGCACCCTTTATGGTGCCATTAAAGGTGACTCTTTTTGTTGCTTTTTGTATTGCTCTTCCTTATGTGTTGTATCAGTTGTGGGCTTTTATTGCCCCGGGACTGTACCGTAAGGAAAAGCGTTTAGCCATTCCGATTATTGTTTCAAGTTTGCTGATGTTCTTCGTTGGCATGCTGTACTGTTATTTCGTCGTTTTTCGGATGGTGTTTCAGTTTATTGCTGGTTTTTCTCCAGAATCGGTTAACTTTGCACCAGACATTGATTCCTATTTCAGTTTTGTATTAGCGCTGTTTTTAGCGTTTGGATTAACTTTTGAAGTTCCGATTATTGTGGTGGTCCTAAATCGAATGGGGATTACTACAGTAGAAAAACTCAAAAAGGCTCGTCCTTATATGATTGTCGGTGCCTTCATATTGGCAGCCATCGTGACACCTCCAGATGTACTTTCGCAACTCCTTCTGGCTTTACCTCTTGTCATACTGTACCAAGTCGGGATATGGTTATGTTCAGTATTTGGGGTGTCGAAAAATTTAGATAGTAATGAGTAACTTAATACCCCACTTCTGTGTTTAGTGGGGTTAACTTTTTTACGTATGAAAGAAAATCAACCTTTTACAAAAAAAGATCTTGAAACGGCAAAGGTGAGTCTTCTTAGAGACGGACGCTGGGGCAATGCTTGTGTTTCCGTGGCTGAGATTGGAGGTAGGCGCTGGACGATTAAAGACTTTTCGACAAGACATTGGTTGGTTCGAAATACTTTTGCACGATTTGTTTTAAGACGCGAATTAAAAGCGGTTAGAAAGCTAAAGGGCATGAAAAGTGGTGTTCCTCAGGAAGCGTTTATGCTGGACGCTTGTACACTTGCCGTTGAATATGTCCCAGGTCGAGTTCTATCTCGTGTCCCTAAAGAAGAAATTACGCCCGAATTTTTGCGTCAATGTGAAGATTTAATTCATGAACTTCACAGCCGTGATTTGGTGCATCTAGATACACGAGGTACAGGCAATTGGGTAATGAGACCAGATGGCACACCGGGCTTAATTGATTTTCAAGCAAGTGTTCATACCTCTGGTTTACCTAAAAAACTCCGATCTTTTATGGAAGATATGGATATCGGCGGAGTTTACAAAAAATGGGCAAAGTTCTGTCCAGAAGCTATGGACAAAGAGCGTCAAGCTGAATATGACCGCATTAATAAACTTCGCAAACTTTGGGTGGTTCGGGGTTATTTCGGTATCAAGAAAAAACATACGAAGCACATCCATGGCAAAGATATCGTAGATTAATTATTAATTTGTAATACAACCCTCTTTTTTACTTGGAAAATTGAATGGCTCAGTACGTATATACAATGAACCGTGTCGGGAAGATTGTTCCGCCGAAACGTGAAATTCTTAAAGATATTTCTTTATCTTTTTTCCCGGGAGCAAAGATCGGTGTTCTAGGCTTAAATGGTGCTGGAAAGTCGACCCTTCTTAAAATCATGGCAGGAGTCGATACCGAGATTGAAGGCGAAGCCATTCCAATGCCGGGATTGCGTATTGGGTATTTACCTCAAGAGCCAGTGTTAGATCCGTCGAAAACGGTTAGAGAAACGGTTCAAGAAGGTTTGGGTGAAATCTTTGATGCTCAGAAGAGATTAGAAGAGGTTTACGCAGCTTATGCTGATCCGGATGCAGATTTTGATCAGTTAGCCGCGGAACAAGCCCGTCTTGAAGCCATCATTTCTGCCGGAGGCACAAATGCTGAAACTCAGATGGAAATCGCAGCAGATGCGCTTCGTCTTCCTGACTGGGATGCCATTATCGGAAATCTCTCCGGTGGTGAAAAACGTCGTGTAGCCTTGTGTCGCTTGTTGTTGTCGAAGCCTGACATGCTTTTGTTGGATGAACCAACAAACCATTTGGATGCAGAAAGTGTCGATTGGCTTGAACAATTTTTACATCGTTTTCCAGGAACCGTTGTTGCAGTAACTCACGACCGTTACTTCTTAGACAACGCTGCGGAGTGGATTCTTGAATTAGACCGTGGCTATGGTATTCCTTGGAAGGGTAACTATTCTTCTTGGTTGGATCAGAAAGAACAACGTCTTTTGTTAGAACAGAAGAAAGAAGACGCTCGCATTAAGGCAATGAAGCACGAATTAGAGTGGGTTCGTCAAAATGCAAAGGGGCGTCAAGCTAAAAGTAAAGCTCGTTTGAATCGCTTTGAAGAACTTTCAAGCTACGAATATCAAAAGAGAAATGAGACCAATGAAATTTTTATTCCAGTTGCTGAACGATTGGGTAACAAGGTCATTGAGTTTAAGAATGTGTCTAAGGGGTTCGGCGATCGTCTTTTGATTGACGATTTAAGTTTTACGTTGCCTCCGGGGTCTATTGTTGGTGTGATCGGACCAAATGGTGCTGGTAAGTCCACTTTATTTAAGATGATTACTGGAGTTGAGACTCCTGATAGTGGTGAAATTGATATTGGACCAACAGTACAAATCAGTTCTGTAACCCAAACTCGAGAATCTTTGCCAAACGATAAGACCGTATGGGAAGCCGTTTCAAATGGTTTAGATATTTTGAAAGTAGGTCGCTTTGAAATGCCAAGCCGAGCTTATCTTGGACGCTTTAATTTCAAGGGTGGAGATCAGCAAAAGATTGTTGGAACTCTTTCTGGTGGTGAAAGAGGACGATTGCACATGGCCAAGACGTTGTTAAATGGTGGTAACGTTTTACTGCTGGACGAACCATCAAACGACTTAGACGTTGAAACACTTCGTGCATTAGAAGAAGCCCTCTTAGAGTTTGCGGGTTGCGCCATGGTAATTTCTCATGACCGTTGGTTCTTAGACCGTATTGCAACTCATATTCTGGCTTTTGAAGGGGATTCAAAGGTCACGTTCTTTGCTGGTAACTACACCGAATATGAAGCTGATAAGAAGCGTCGTCTTGGTGATCAAGCCGGTCCACACCGTCTTCGTTTTAAACCATTGAAGGACTAATCAGAGTGTCAGATACGACTCAGATTTCAGCTCCAATTGTTCTACGGGATGAATCCGGAGCTCCCTGGTCTGAGCAGTATGGTGATATTTATGCTTCACGTGACGGAGCTATGTCTCAAGCCCGTCACGTTTTTCTGGGTGGTAATAATCTACCTAAACGTTGGCAAGATAAAAAGCAGTTTGTCATACTGGAAAATGGATTTGGGCTCGGTGGAAATTTTCTCACGACGCTAAGAGCTTGGCGTGAAGATTCTAAGCATTGCGACAAACTTTGTTTTGTTTCTATAGAAAAACATCCTGTTACCGCAGAAGAGATTCTCTCTTATGCGGATCCCGATTTAAAAGTAGAAGCTAAAGAATTAGCTTCTAAATGGCCAATCCGAACCCCAGGAGTTCATCAAATCGAGTTTGACCAGGGATCGGTTGTTCTGAGTCTATATTTCATGGATTCGGTGCTTGCTTCTAAGCGTCTTTCTCTGGGT
The DNA here is from genome assembly GCA_017461315.1 of Burkholderiaceae bacterium. Taxonomy (GTDB): domain Bacteria; phylum Pseudomonadota; class Gammaproteobacteria; order Burkholderiales; family Burkholderiaceae_F; genus JAFTYR01. Next base: position 15,858 of record JAFTYR010000004.1, read on the forward strand.
TTTGATGCGCTTTACCTTGATGGATTCTCTCCAAAAGTGAATCCAGAGATGTGGCAATCTCAGTTACTGAAAGCTTTTTGCCGTTATGCAAGACCTGGTGCGACACTAGCTACTTGGTGCGTTGCTGGAGCCGTTAGAAGAGCTCTTTTTGAAGGTGGTTTTACTGTAGAAAAAAAGACGGGTTTTGGGCATAAAGCCTCAATGACTGTTGGTGTGTATGAGCCACGATTTAAGACTCGTCGGATGCCTAATGTATCAATGCCCAGATCCGATAAAAATGAAAATCACATTTTAATTGTAGGCGCTGGCTTAAGTGGTGGTGCTTTAATTGAAGAGTTTTCAAGACGTGGTTGGAAGGTTACGGTTGTTGATGAAGGATGCGTACCAGCTAGCTTTGCTTCAGCTATACGGTGGGGAATGTTGCACGCACAGATGTCTGCCGATGATAACCGTTTATTTCGTCTAACAAGAGCCGGTTTTGAAGTCACCCTAAAGCATTTAGAGTCCTATCCATCGTATTTCCGGGCAGAAGGACTTTTTCAGATGGCTAAAGACGATACTGAATATTTGAAATGGCAGTCTTTATTTAATGAAAAAATGCCTTTTGAAATGCCTCAAAATTTCTTAGAGCTGATTGATGCAAAAGAAGCATCTCGGCGCGTTGGAGCGCACGTTAAACGAGGTGGCATTTGGCATTATCAAGCTGGAATTTTGAATGCATCTTGCTGGGTACGAGAACGGATTTATCGCAGTGGGGCTACGATCTTTTCCAATCAACGGGTTGAATCAATATCCAAAGTAAACGGTCAATGGGTACTTTGGGATCAAATGGGAACAAAGATAGCTCAAGCACCTTATTTAGTGATCGCTACTGCTAGTGATACACCTCGATTGTTAGGACTTAATTTTCCGATTTCTGACTGGAGAGGGCGAATTAGTCTACTAACGGAACCGGATCTTTCAGATCTAAAAGTTAGTGTGACGGGTAAAGGATACGCTTTAAGAAGTCCGGATCAATGGGTGGTAACTGGTGCTTCTTATGAAGAAGATGGACACGAAGTCGAAGATGCAAGGCGAGTTCATCTGGATAATCTAAAAAAACTGAGTAATTTTTTTCCAGATCTCAAAGATGCGACAGCAATGGGATTTTTCGACGGAAAGCGATGTGTTGCAATCGATCGCCTACCGATAGTTGGAGCAGTTCCTCAAGATGCATTTTCGTCAGATATCGATTGTGAAGGACTTTATTGTTGTTTTGCGATGGCTTCTCGTGCAATTACTTTGTCGGATCTAGCTGCACGTATAATTGCGTCTCAAATCGAAGGGGAACCACTTCCTGTGGAAGCAGATTTAATCGCTTCTATAGCCCCGAATCGTTTTTCTAGAAAAGAGTGTAAATCATGATTTCCTTTTTTCGTCATCGACGTACACTGTTCGTATTCGTTTTTCTTTCAGTGGTTGCTGTAGCGGTATTTATGCGCTGGCAGGCCTCGACAGACGAAGAGATAAAATACAGTGAAACACAAAGAGAGTTGTTTGTTCGTTTTAATGAAGAGGCAGAAAAAAAACTGCAATTAACGAAAGAACAACGTGATAGTGGTTTACTTTTTGAGGCGTTTAAGTGTCGTAAACCTTTGGCTGGTGATCGAAAGTACTGTGATCGTGTGATGGAAAAGTTTGATCAAATGCTCACACCGCAACAACGAGATCAGTTTATTCCGCTTGTCAAAGAATATTTTTCAAAGTAAGTATGGATTGGATTCTTTATATTAAGGCCCTGATTCTCGGTATCGTTGAAGGGCTGACCGAATTTTTACCTGTTTCTTCTACAGGACATTTAATTGTTGCTGGAGACCTTCTTCATTATGAAGGAGCTGAGGCAGATACGTTTTATATTACCATTCAGGCCGGTGCGATCTTTGCCGTATGTTGGCACTATAGAACTCGTCTTATTGAAATTTTATGTGGTCTTTTTTCTCAGAAAAAGCAACAAAAGCTTGCTATTAATATGATTTTGGCCTTTTTACCCGCTGCGGTTATCGGGGTCTTAGTCGCCAAGCACATTAAATTTTATTTATTTAATCCAGTAGCAGTTGCTACGGCATTAGTGATTGGTGGTTTACTGATTCTTTGGATTGAAGCCATACATAGTCGTAAGAACTATCAACCTCGAGTTAAAGAAATGGATGATATGACTTGGGTTGATGCATTTAAAGTAGGTTGCTTGCAGTGTTTGGCTATGATTCCGGGGACAAGTCGATCTGGCTCTACCATTATTGGGGGGCTAGTAATTGGGCTGTCGCGGAAGGCGGCGACCGAATTTTCATTCTTTTTGTCAATTCCGACCATCTTCGCCGCTACGATCTACGATCTTTGGGAATCCCGAGATCTATTAACAACCGATAATCTTCCGGTCATTGGAATTGGTTTTGTAGTTTCATTTTTCTCAGCTTTAATCGTTGTTCGCTGGTTACTTCAGTACGTATCACGAAACGATTTTCGTTCTTTCGGTTGGTATCGAATCTTCTTTGGTGGTGTGATTCTTATTACTTGGGCTACTGGATTAGTGAGTTGGTAAGTGATACCAAGATTCCCAAAGAAAATGAACATAAAAATACCCCGTTGGCAAACGGGGGTATGGTTCAAGACACAGGAGTTTTCCTTTACTGACGAAGGAACACTAAGTCCCAACAACCATGACCGAGTCGATTACCTCGTTCATTGAATTTAGTTGTTGGACGCTCGGTAATCGGATTAGCCATTACCGGGGAGAAAGAATCGTATTGATTCTTTAGAAGTGGTTCATTGCTGAGCACTTCCATCATTTGTTCTGCGTAATTTTCCCAATCTGTTGCGCAGTGCAAATAACCACCTACTTTAATTCGAGAACTAAGCATATTGATAAACGGTTGAGCTACGAGACGACGCTTATGGTGCCGAGCTTTTCTCCATGGATCCGGGAAGAAAATATGAACACCGTCCAGAGAATTTTCTGGAATCATGTCTCGAACTACTTCTACCGCATCGTGACGACAGATACGAATATTCTTAAGCTCCATGTCATGAATGCGTTTGGAAAGTGCCCCAACTCCAGCTAGGAAAACTTCACAGCCGACGAAATTCACTTCAGGATGTGCTGAGGCAATCGCTGCGGTTGTTTCACCCATACCGCATCCAATTTCTAGAACGAGTGGGTTGTTGTTATTAAAAAGTTTTGGTGAGTCGATTTTATTGTCTGGCTCATAAGGTAGTTCATATAATGGGAACAATTCTTCGATTGCTCTTTCTTGAGAGCTACTAATATGCCCTCGACGTAAACAAAAACTACGAATATGTCGCTTTTTTAACTCTTCGATTTGTTCGGGAGTCAGTTCACTTTTCATAAAGATTCAATCAAGTAAAAGGAATAAGACCGTAATTTTAGACAGAATTTCGGTTGTTTAAATACCTTGAGTTTATCGGCACAGCTTATTTTGAAAGATTTTTTAAAAATACAGCCTAAACGAATTAGTTTGATTCGCTTCTATGAATATAAATAAGGGATGAGGGAAGTATAGATAAAAATACGTTGGAGCGGGTGAGGGGAATCGAACCCCCGTCGTCGGCTTGGGAAGCCGTCGCTCTACCATTGAGCTACACCCGCATGAGGGAAAAATTTTAACGCAAAATAACTGAAAAGAGTAGGAGTATGTTACTTCAGTATTTTGCGAATTACTAAAGTCCAAAAATGTACCGAATATCCTGTCAGCACGGCTGATATTAAGGTACCTAGTCCAATGCCTTTAAGTCCATGAAAATAAACAAGACTCAATAAAATTGCCAAAATAACTAAAGTGACATCATTGATGACTTTAATTTTGTGAAATGGCTTTTTGCTTTTTAGGGCAACAGCTAGAACAAAACCTTCTCCAGGAAGCATCATGATGTTAGACCAAACCTCACAGGCAATGCCTAAGCCCATCACGATAATTCCGAAGATATTAATCATGATTTGAAGGGCTAAATGGTCCGTTGTCAGAAATTGAGTATTAGACATCGAAATGTCGATGGCTATCGCAAAAAGGTAGACCAATGGAATCTGCAAAAAAATGGTCCAACGAAAATCTTTCCGAAGAATTAAAACCTGAAGGATCACCAGGATTACATTGATAAAAAAGGTGGTTTCACCAAAACTGTAGTCTGTGACATAACTACTTACTAACGGTAAGGAACTGATAGGACTGGTCCCGATACCTGCTTGAGTCACGATCGCAATACCGAAACTCATCAAAATAATGCCGACGATAAAAATAATCCATCGAACGATTTTGTTTGAGTAGTTCAAGTTCTCTCCAAAATCTGAAATAAATGACGTGAGCTTTAAGTGAAAAAGCCGGTTGAGGAATGTATCTCATACCGGCCCATAATAAGCAGATTAATTTATTATTTTTTAGATACTTTTCGAACAGCCCAATCACCGAAGGATTGTAGTGATTGAACAAAAATCACCAAAATTACGACCACAGCAAGCATAACTTCAGGCATGAAACGCTGGTAACCGTAGCGAATCCCCATGTCACCAAGACCACCGCCACCGACGGCTCCAGCCATTGCTGAACTGCCAACCAAAGCAACAAAGGCAATGGTCAATCCAGCCAAGATGCCCGGCATTGCTTCAGGAAGTAGTACTTTAAGGATGATCTGAATGTTAGAGGCCCCCATGGATTCAGCGGCTTCGATCAAACCTTTATCTACTTCTCGAAGGCTTGTTTCTACGAGTCGAGCGATGAAAGGAGCGGCTGCAATCGTAAGCGGAACAATCGCTGCAGTCGTTCCAATCGATGAACCAACAATGAGTCGTGTAAACGGAATAATCGCTACTAAAAGGATAATAAAGGGAACTGAGCGGACGATATTGACGATCGTTCCGATAATTCGGTTGATTACTGGTCTTGGGGTGATTCCCTTTATCGAGGTAATAAAAAGGAATACGCCCAGAGGGATACCAATCGCAGCGCCCAAAATACCGCTAATACCGACCATAAAGATCGTTTCGAGCAAAGATTCCCAAAGTAAATTAATCAAATTAGAGGACATGATTGAGCTCCTCGACCTTTATTTGTTTGGATCGAATGAATTCTAAGGATTGCAGATAATTTTCCTTATTTCCCGTCAAAGTGATCGTCAGAGTACCGTAACTTTGACCTTGAATATCGTCCACTTGTCCAAGAAGGATATTGAAGTCCAAGTTAAACAATCGACAGGCTTCGGAAATTACAGGATCTGTCGTATGAGTCCCTACGAAGGTTAAACGCAATAGATGAATGGGTTTGTCTTGCGGTTTACGAGTTTTCAGTTGCTCTCTAAGGCGTTCTACGATTCGAGGAGGAAGTTCTCGAGCCGCAAGTACACTACCTAAAAGTGCCTGAGTGACTTCGTGCTTAGGGTCACGGAAAACATCGAGTACGGTACCACTTTCAACGATCTGACCACGTTCCATCACCACTACTTTGTTACAGATCTGCTTTACCACATCCATTTCATGGGTAATCATCACAATAGTGAGTCCCAATTTTTGGTTAATTTCTTTCAGTAGTTCTAATGTGGCTTGGGTAGTTTCAGGGTCTAAAGCGGATGTAGCTTCATCACTTAAAAGAATCTTTGGATCAGAAGAAAGTGCTCGTGCAATGCCCACGCGTTGCTTTTGTCCACCAGATAGCTGAGATGGATACTTATGTTTATGTTCAGATAGTCCAACCAATTCAATTAAAGGTTCTACTTTTTTCTGAATCTCGGATTTACTGACTCCGGCGAGTTCTAAAGGTAAAGCGATGTTGTCGTAGACAGTTCGCGAAGACAGTAAATTGAAGTGTTGGAAAATCATCCCAATTTCACGACGCATTTTTCTTAAATCGGCAATGTTCATAGCCGTTAGATCTTTACCATCAACAATTACTTTTCCGGACGTTGGACGATTTAATAAGTTGATACAACGGACTAAAGTACTTTTACCGGCACCAGATCGGCCAATAATTCCGAAGATATCGCCTTTATTGATGTGGATATTGACGTCTTTACAAGCGTAAAACGTTGATTGACCATCAGAGGTTTTATATTCCTGAGAGATATGTTGTAAATCAATCACTTTTTTTCCTTAATTGGCCAGCTCTAACTTTTTTATGGAGCTTCAAGAGTTTCTAGGGTACAATCCCACGATTATTCATGAAAATTGGCAACAAAAGCGTTTTATTCGAAAGAAAATTTGCACAAAAAAGGAAATCTCGTTTGGCTTTAGGCCAAACGAGATTATCGTGGTGGGAACACAGGGATTCGAACCCGGGACCGACGGATTAAGAGTCCGCTGCTCTACCAACTGAGCTATGTTCCCAATAAATGTTGCTTGCTAATCAGCTATACGGAAATAAACAGAATAGTTGGAAAGAATAAGATTGGTGGGAACACAGGGATTCGAACCCGGGACCGACGGATTAAGAGTCCGCTGCTCTACCAACTGAGCTATGTTCCCACTCAGGATACTCTTACGAGTTTTGGTGGGTTGTGCGAGACTCGAACTCACGACCAATGGATTAAAAGTCCACTGCTCTACCAACTGAGCTAACAACCCGATCAAAATTCTCAACAAGCAAACTTGAGAGAACAGAATTATACCTAAAAAAAAATGCTTGTCAACTGAAATAGAGGGGAATTGAAATTCTCAAGTGCATTTTATTTTTGTGTGGTCGAATTATACTTACTGTAACGATATAAATGAGGAAATAATTTTCCTCTAAATGTTTTTCGATTACCATTGAACAAAATACGAATGACTTGATTCGAATAAAGGAACAATATAAAAGATGGCTGAAAAGAAAAAGATGAAAGCGCCTGTTGAACAGATTGTCGATACAGAAGCTCGTAAAAAGGCTCTAAAAATGGCCTTGGACCAAATTGCCAAACAGTTTGGGAAAGATGCGGTAATGCGTATGGGCGATCAGCCTCACTTGGAAGATCTTGACGTTGTCTCAACGGGTTCTTTTACACTCGATTATGCGTTAGGTGTTGGTGGTTTGCCACGGGGTCGTGTTGTCGAAATTTATGGGCCAGAATCTTCTGGAAAAACAACATTGACGTTGCACATTGTGGCTGAAATGCAAAAATTGGGTGGAACGTGTGCTTTTATTGATGCGGAACACGCTCTAGATGTGAACTATGCCCGTAATTTGGGTGTCAATATTGACGACTTATTATTAGCTCAACCAGATAATGGTGAGCAGGCTTTAGAAATTACTGATTCTCTGGTGCGTTCTGGCGCAGTTGATTTGGTGGTAATTGACTCGGTAGCCGCTCTTGTTCCGAAGTCCGAAATAGAAGGCGACATGGGTGAAGCCCTTCCTGGCCTACAAGCTCGCTTGATGAGCCAAGCGCTTCGTAAACTCACTGCTAGTATTAAGAAAGCAAATACTTTAGTGGTTTTCATCAATCAGGTTCGTCAAAAAATTGGTGTGGTGTACGGATCTGCTGAAACGACGACTGGTGGTAACGCACTCAAGTTATACGCTACGGTTCGCTTGGATATTCGTCGTATTGGTGGCGTGAAAAAAGGCGATGATGTTTTAGGTAATGAAACTCGCGTTAAGGTTGTTAAAAATAAAGTTGCCCCTCCATTCAAACAAGCCGAATTTGAAATTTTGTACGGTGAAGGTATTTCCCGTGAGGGAGAGGTCATTGATATCGGTACCGAGATGAAGATCTTTGATAAGTCTGGTGCTTGGTATGCTTATCAGGGATCTAAGATTGGTCAGGGTAAGGCCGCAGCTCGCCAATGGCTCAAAGACCACCCAGAAGAAATGAAACAAATCGAAGCCCAGATTCGTAGTAAATTGCAAGCCAGCGACCCCAAAGCAGAGGGAAAAACGGCTCCTGCTGTTTCTCCAGAAGTGACGACCGATTTTGCTGTTAAGGAAGAGTTATTTGAAGATCTATGATCTTGACGCAAGAGAATGATCAACGTAAAGCCATCATGCGAAAGGCGGTGGCTTTATTAGCTTTACGAGAAAGAAGTCGTGCAGAGTTGGTTCAAAAACTCTCGGATTTTTTTAGTGGTACTGATTCCGCTCTAATTGAAAGTGTGTTGGATGAACTTGAAAGCAAAAAATATCTTTCAGATGAGCGGTTTGCTCGAGTTCGTTTGATGTTGCGCTCTTCTCGATACGGAGATAGACGTCTTCGGGACGAGTTACGCCAATCTGGCATTAGTGAATCATCTATTGATTCAGCCTTTGAAGATCTAAAAGAAACGGAATACGAACGAGCTAAGGCGCTATGGGATCGAAAATTTGGTGAAGTTGCCAAGGATCCCAAAGAAAAGGCAAAACAATTTCGTTTCTTAGCTTCTAGAGGTTTTTCATTTCGAGTCATTAATCGAATTCTTGAAAATCAGGAAGATGAGGAATACTAGATAAAAACAGTTTTCCCTTGTATTTTTCAATATTTTGAAGCAACAAGAAGCATTAATGTAAAAAAAAGACAGGGAGGGCAAAATCCGTGAATTCAATACGGTAAACTCTCCCTCGGTTTACTTTTGATTAATCTCTTTTAACATGAAAATTCACGAGTATCAGGCCAGAGAGATTTTGTCTCGATTTGGCGTGCCGATCCCAAAAGGTATTGTTGCAAAATCTGCAGAAGAAGCGGTTCAAGCATCACAGAATTTAGGTGGTGACGTTTGGGCGGTCAAAGCACAGGTTCACGCCGGTGGACGAGGCAAAGGGGGCGGTGTAAAAGTACTTCGCCGTCTAGATGATGTGAAGGCTTTCTCTGAGAAATTAATCGGTAGCCGCTTAGTTACTCCACAAACCGGTCCAGAAGGGGCTCCGGTTGGTTGTGTATTAGTTCAAGAGGGTGTAAATATCGTTTCAGAGTATTACGTCAGCTTTTTAGTAGATCGTGTTACTCAACAACCATTGCTACTGGCTTCTTCTGCTGGTGGTATGGAAATCGAACGTGTTGCTGTAGAAACTCCCGAAAAAATTGTCCAAGTTCAATTTGATATTGAAATCGGTCTAACTGAAGAAAAAGCAATTACAGTTATTAACCGCCTGGGTATGCCCGATGAAGTGTTACCACAGGCTATCGAAGTTTTGATGGGACTTTGGAAAGCCTACGTCTCAATGGATTGCACATTGCTTGAGATTAACCCCCTTGTTGTGACAGCAGATAAAAGAGTGTTGCCATTAGATGTCAAAATGGTTTTTGATGACAATGCCTTATATCGTCACCCAGAATTGGAAGTATTGCACGATCCCTTACAGGAAGATCCCACAGAATTGAGGGCACATAATTCTGGCTTGCAGTACATTCCTCTTGGCGGAAATATTGCATGTCTTGTTAATGGTGCAGGCCTTGCTATGGCCACAATGGATACGATTAAATTATTCGGTGGGGAACCTGCTAATTTCCTCGATATTGGTGGTGGAGCTAGTACGGAGAGAGTCACAGCTGCGTTCCAAATCATGGTAGAGCAACCTGAAGTTAAGGTTATCCTCGTTAATATCTTCGGTGGCATTATGAAGTGCGATGTGATCGCTGAAGGCGTGGTTCATGCTTGTCGTAATGTTAAATTGAACGTGCCTCTCATTGTCCGCATGAAAGGTACTCACGAAGATATTGGTAAAAAGATTCTTGATGATAGTGGTCTACCGATTGTGGTCGCTGAAACACTAGATGAAGCGGCTCAAAAAGCAATAGAACTAGCGAATAAAGAAGAAAAATGAGTATTTTAGTTAATCGCAATAGCCGAATCATTACGCAAGGAATGACCGGTAGAACAGGGCTGTTTCATACTCGACTCTGTCGTGAGTATGGTGCGGGTCAAGAATGCTTTGTTGCTGGAGTGAATCCAAAGAAGGCTGGAGAACTTTGTGATGGAATCCCTGTTTTCGCTACAGTCAAAGAAGCAAAAGAAAAAACAAATGCGAATGTTAGCGTTATTTACGTTCCACCGGCAGGGGCTGCGAACGCGATCATTGAAGCCTGTGATGCGGGTATTGAATTAGTCGTTTGTATTACAGAAGGGATTCCAATTTTAGATATGGTCCGAGTTCGGGAGCATATGCGTAAAACGCAGAGTAAGTCCCGTCTATTAGGTCCAAACTGTCCTGGTATTTTAGTGCCGGATGAAGTGAAAATTGGCATTATGCCTGCTCAAATTCATAAAAAAGGACGCATTGGAGTAGTTTCTCGTTCAGGTACGTTAACCTATGAGGCCGCAGAGCAACTAACCCGATTAGGCTATGGTCAGTCAACTGTTATTGGTATCGGTGGCGATCCAATCAATGGTTTAAAACACATTGACGTGTTGCAACTCTTTAATGAAGATCCTGATACTGATGCTGTCGTCATGATTGGTGAGATTGGAGGATCTGATGAAGAACAAGCCGCTCAGTGGGTTCGGGATCATATGAAAAAACCGGTGGTCGGTTTTATCGCTGGCGTAACTGCTCCAGCTGGAAAGCGCATGGGACATGCCGGAGCTATTATCTCCGGCGGTCAAGGTGGGGCTGAAAGTAAGTTAGCCATGCTGGAAGCATGTGGCATTCGAACCACACGAAATCCATCACAAATTGGCGAGTTGCTCAAAGAGGTCCTTGAAGCGCACAAGAACAGGGAGCAATAAGCGTGGAAATGATATTAGCTTGGCTGTCCGAGATTCACTGGGCAGCGGTTTTCCAAATCATCCTAATTGATATTCTCTTAGGTGGTGACAATGCTGTTGTTATCGCTTTAGCCTGTCGAAATTTGGATCCGCATTTGAGAACCAAAGGTGTTGTTTATGGTTGTGCGGGTGCGATTGCACTTCGCGTCATTTTGATTGCGTTTGCAGTATCCATTATGCAAATACCGTTCTTAAAGTTCTGTGGTGGTGTCCTTTTACTTTGGATCGGTATTAAATTAATCGCTCCTACGCATGAAGAAGGGCAAGAAATTCATGCAAGTAAAAAGCTCTGGGGTGCGATTAAAACCATTATCGTGGCTGATTTGGTGATGTCGATTGATAATGTGATTGCGATTGCCGGTGCCGCGGAACAGGCTCCTGGACACCATCAGATGGCTTTGGTTATTTTCGGCCTTTTGGTTAGTGTTCCCTTTATTTTGGGCGGTAGTCAAATCGTATTAAAGGCGATCGATCGTTTCCCAATTATTGTCTATGCGGGTGGCATGTTGCTTGGCTGGATTGCGGGTACTTTGATGGTGGATGATCCAGGTGTATCTTCTCACTTCCCCAATATGCCCGAGATACATACTGAAGGAGGTATCGCAGGTGCCTTCTTTGTACTTATGGTGGCTCTAGCTCTGAAAATGTGGCGAAAAAATAAACAAGCTCATTAAGTAGAGTCAAAAAGAAATTACTTTTTTAATATGAAAACGCCCCGTTGGTATCAGTCATACTCACGGGGCGAATACTTATTGAGTTGTGGTCTTTATCTATTTGATAATAGCGCCACCTAAACAGATATCTTGGTCATAAAGGACTGCGCTTTGACCTGGAGTTACGGCCCAAAGAATATCGGAGCTTTGAATCTTTAAGCAATTTTGGTCTGCAACAAGAATTTCAGCTGGAACATCAGGCATACGGTAACGTGTCTTAATCGAAATATTCTTTTGTTGAGGTGCGACTCCAGCAACCCAACTCGGCTTGGTTCCGGTTAATTGATGAGAGGTCAACCATGGATGATCATGTCCTTGCACCACATAAAGAGTATTGTTTGGAATATCTTTTCGAGCCACAAACCACGGTTCACCATTTCCTTCTTTACTGCCACCAATTCCAATGCCCTTGCGTTGTCCTAATGTGTAGAAGGATAAACCAATATGTTCTCCAATGAGACGGCCTTCAGGCGTTTTGATTGGGCCGGGTTTGTTGGCAATATAACGATTTAAGAATTCTCTAAAAGGACGCTCCCCAATAAAGCAAATTCCGGTACTGTCTTTCTTTTTTGCATTAGGAAGGCCAATTTCTTCAGCAATTCTTCTGACTTCCGTTTTGTGGAGTTCACCAACAGGGAACATCGCTTTAGATAGCTGTGCCTGATTAAGGCGATGTAAGAAATAGCTTTGATCTTTATTGGGATCAAGACCTTTTAATAGTTGAAAGCCTTGATCGGTTTCTCTAACTCGTGCGTAGTGACCTGTTGCAATTTGCTCGGCTCCGAGTCGAATCGCATGGTCTAAGAATGCTTTAAACTTAATTTCCGAATTACAAAGAACGTCTGGATTAGGTGTGCGTCCTGCACGATACTCGCTTAAAAATTCAGAAAAAACTCGCTCTTTGTATTCCTTGGCGAAATTGACTGCTTCAATATCAATGTCAATTACATCAGCTACCGCTGTGGCATCAATTAAATCCTGACGGGAAGAACAATATTCGCTATCGTCATCATCTTCCCAATTTTTCATAAATAAACCGATAACTTCATAGCCTTGTTGCTTGAGCAAATAGGCACTGACTGCGGAGTCGACACCTCCTGATAGCCCAACGACCACAGTTTTTTTTGACAATTAATCTCTCCTAGAGTGATTTTGATTTGATGGCTTCTATTGTACATAAGCCAAAGTGCATCGTTGTTTTTACTCGTTTTCTTGTTTTAAAAATAGTTTTTTCCAACGAATAAAATCTAAGATGGTTTCTAATGTACAAGGTCCTCTTAATTGATCCTGTTTTTGAAGAATTTCTTTTAAGCTGAGCCAATGTCGTGCAATGATTTCAGGAGAGTGACGTTCAAAAGGAAATTCTTCAGTAATTTCAGCGATAAATGCATGTCGTTGATAATGGCGAACGAGACCGGGTTCGGAGTGTTTTCCCACTTTTTTATAAATTCCCAATAATTGAATGGGTTGGATTTCAACACAAGCTTCTTCTCGAGTCTCTCTTATTAGAGCTTCGATGATGGTCTCACCTTTTTCGACGTGACCTGCGGGTTGATTGAAGCGAATTCCTTGAACTGTTTGTTCTTCAATCATTAAAAAACGACCGTTCTTGTAGATGACTGAGGCGACTGTGTCAACACTCATTACGTTTATCTCCTAACTTTTAAGAAATATTTTATGCTAGTGTGTTTAAAAAAACATACATGGAATCGAATATGTCAAAAATGAATCCTAAGGCTCATTTTTTATTAAGAACTTTCGGTATTACAAAACCAATCTTTGCAATGCCATCAACGCTGACGGCAACTGTGAAACAAGTTGCTGAAGCGTGTAATGCTGGAGCTTTAGGTGTGTTTCCGGCAGGGTACTTGACTGCTGATGAAATTGAAAAAGTAATCGTTTCAATTCGACAGTTAACTGATAAACCGTTCGCATTACAGATTTTTCCGGAACAACCCGTTCAGTATGACGATAAAACGCTACAAGTTTTAGATAAAGCGTTATCTTCGGTGCGAGAACATTACGGTATTAGTCCTCAAAGGCCATTAGTACCGATTGATTTCGAAAAGCAATTTGAAGCAATTTTAGATTTGAATGTGCCGGTTGTTGGCTTGATGTTAGGTGGACTTAGAGAACCCTATATGGAGGCATTAGAAGCCAAAGGGATTAAGACTTTTGGCGTTACTTCAAATCTAAAGGATGCAAAAGTTCTTCGCGCTAGTGGTGTAAATGCAGTTTTAGCTCACGGTTGGGATGGTCCTGGTCTTGTTTCTCATAACGAAACAGAAGCGAATCGAGCTTTTGTGGGTGCGATGACATTAATAGAAGAATGTGTTCGTGCGATTCAAGTACCAGTATTAGCTGGAGGTTCCATGATGTCTCAAGGAGCCGTTAAGGTGGCTAAAACATTGGGAGCTGCGGGGCTTGTGTTAACCGATGCACTCTTAGCCGCGGAAGAATCTGCCCTTCCTAAAGAATGGATATCCGCTTTAGCTTATATGACAGATGGTTCTTCTCAGGTCTCTAATTCTATTTTTGGACGAAATGCGCGAGTACTGTGGACTGGATTATGTGCTGAGATGCAACAAGCTGGTTTACCATCGTTGCCATTTCCTTATCAGTGGTTAGCGTTAGAGGATATTTTCCGAGCTGCGATGCAGGGCGATATCATCGAAGACTGTCCATTGGAATTCGGACAAATGGGTTACTTGCTAACGGCAGATAAAACCCAGGATATTATCGATCGATTCTGTCAATGGTATGAGGAATAAAATGAATTTAAATCAGTGTCTTATCATTGTTGATGTACAAAATGATTTCCTTAGTCATGGTGCATTAGCGGTTCCGAATGGAGAAGAAGTTATTGCTCCTATTAATGATATCGTGGATTTGTTTGATACGGTGGTATATACACAGGATTGGCATCCTGAAAATCATATTTCTTTTGCTAGCAATCATTCAGATCGAAAGATTTTAGATGTCATTGAATTAGATTACGGGACACAAGTTTTATGGCCAAATCATTGTGTTGAGAATACAAAAGGCGCAGAGCTTGCCTCAAACCTTAAAATTGCCTCTAAGGCTCATTTCGTAAAAAAGGGAATTCATTCTCAAATTGATAGCTATTCTGGTTTTTTAGAGGCAGATCGCAAAACATCAACAGGATTAGCTGAATGGCTTAAAGCTAGAGGCATTAAGCAAGTATTTATTTGTGGTTTAGCAACGGACTTTTGTGTCTCATGGACTGCGTTAGATGCTAAAAATTTAGGATTTGACGTGCTTGTTATTGAAGATGCTTGTCGTGGCCTTGATATCAATGATTCGATTAAACAAGAAAAACTGAAGTGGCAAGCAAATGGAATTAAAGTAACAAGCACCGAAAAGCTCCCTCACATTGCATAACAGAATTATGAAATGCGAAGGAGTGTCTATGAATTTAATGAAGCTCATTTGACGAAGTCATCAGAACCATAATGCGATAAACGGGGTTAATAATGGCGCTAAAAATGCGGTTGTTAAACCCGTTAATCCTATAGCTAGGCTTGCATAAGCACCGGCTTCGTCGTTGTATTGAAATGCTCTCGAGGTTCCAATACCATGAGATGCTAAACCTAAAGCAAAGCCTTTTGAAGCATTATCCGTAATACGTAGAACAGAATAAACAAATCCGGATAAAACAGCTCCTAAGACACCCGTAATTACAACTAGAGAAGCCGATAATTCAGGTATTCCTCCCAACTTTTCTGTGATTGACATCGCAATTGGTGTTGTAACACTCTTGGGCGCCAAACTAACGAGCGTTTCATATGAGCCACCAAAGAGTCCAGCAATAATCATGGCTGAAGCTAGAGCTACGATACTGCCACTAGTAAGTCCAAGCAAAATAGGAAGCCAGTTTTTCGCTAATTGTTTTCTAAGATCGAAAAGCGGAATGGCCAATGCAACGGTTGTTGGTCCTAGTAAAAAATGAATAAATTGGGCACCATCAAAGTAAGTTTGATAGGGTGTCTTTGTCAGAGTGAGCAAAACAATCAAAAAAATGATGGATAGAGCTACTGGATTACAAAGTGAATTTTGTTTTGAAAATTGGTGAATTCTTTGAGCTAGGACATAAGCTAGAAGTGTGATGGCCAGCCAAAAAACGGGGTAACTTGTTAAGAAAGCTCCAATATCGCTTAATTTAGTCATTTAGTGATCTCCTTGTCTTTCAAGGAGTTTTTTCTGTCGTTTCTTTTCTAACCAGTGAGAACTGTATTTAATCACTAAAGCGGTTGTAGCAATTGCCAATAGGGTTGAAATAACCAGAGATGAACAAATCGCAATCCATTCATGTTGAATACGATCTAAATGAAGCATTACTCCAACACCGGCAGGTACAAAAAAAATAGCTAAATATGAAATTAGTAGCAAGGAGATGGGACGAACATATTTTGCAAGATTTTCATTACAAATAAGTGTTGTTAGTAGTAAAAACATACCGATGACAGTACCCGGAATTGGTAAAGAAAAGTAGCGTTCGAGCACATTACCTGCGATCTGAAAGGCGAGCAGTAGCGTAAATCCAAAGATCATAATGACAATCAATAGATAACAAAAGAAGAATCTTATTCCAAGAATCTCTACATAAGATAAAAAACAAATTTTATTTTTAATTCGCAACTAAAGGAAAGATATAGAAAATCATTTAAAGTAAAAATTGGTGATTAAAATAAAAATTGTGTGTGTTTTTTTAACGAATCTGGAGATCTGTCAGTGTCTACTCAACCAACTTCTATATTGGAATCTTATCTTGAAGATCTAGCATCACTCGTTAACTTTGATTGTGGAACCGAAAATCCGGATGGCGTAACCCGGGCTGCGGGGATCATGAAGGAACACTTTGATTCGATTGGCTTTAAAACAGAAATCATCGATTTTGGGCCAGCGGTTGGTAATGGTCTTTTAGCCACGAATAAACCAGGTGCATCTCGTTATGACGTGCTGTTAAATGCGCACCTTGATACGGTTTTTCCGGATGGAACTGCAGCGACCCGTCCGTTAACCATCAAAGGCGATCGGGCTTATGGTCCTGGATGCGCAGACTGTAAGGGCGGTGTTTTAGCGATTTACTATGCCCTAAAGGCTGCTCGTAAAGAAGATTTAGATCGACTATCCATTGCGGTTGCCTACAATCCAGACGAAGAAACAGGGTCAAGACACTCTCAGAAGTGGCTTTCTGAATTGTCTTCAAAGGCAGATCGTGTTTTGATTTTTGAACCGGCCCGTGCTAATGGTGAGTTGGTTCGTTCTCGTAAAGGAGCGGCCCGTCTTAAGATCAATTTTCACGGACAGTCTTCTCATGCAGGGAATGCACCCTACAAAGGGGCTAATGCCAACTTGGCTGCGATCCGATTCGCCTCGGCCGCTGCGGGGCTCGCTGATGTAGAACGCGGTACAACCGTGAACCCAGGATTGATTCACGGCGGTGAAGCAGCGAATATCATTTCCAGTCACTGTGAAGTCGTTTTAGATTTACGGTATTGGAATAATGTTGATTGGAAATTATTGACTACTGAAATTGAAAAACTTGCGCAACAAACGTGGGCACCTCGTGTTACCCAGGAGTATGTGTGGTTAACCAATGATCCGGCTATGCCTTATTCGGAATCCAGTAAAGTTTTAGTCGATCAGGTAACGGAGGCCGCTCGACTCGAAGGTTTTGAAGTGAAATGGTTAGACGTTGGTGGAGCTTCAGACGGCAACCTCATGGCTGAACACGGTACTTTGGTTGTTGATGGT
Source organism: Burkholderiaceae bacterium (assembly GCA_017461315.1). GTDB lineage: Bacteria > Pseudomonadota > Gammaproteobacteria > Burkholderiales > Burkholderiaceae_F > JAFTYR01. Next base: position 33,042 of record JAFTYR010000004.1, read on the forward strand.
TGTGGACCCGCAGGGGGTGACTATCATTCCGATAAGGAATTCTTACGTTTAGATACGGTAGAGGAGAGAATCCGCATGGTTAGCCGTTTTCTGACACTTATTTAGTGAAATCTCAGGATAGATGAGCCATTATTGGATTTTTTTGTAAAAAAGCAAGGGAAATTACTGAAAAATTTGTTGCTCAATACTGAAAATTGGTTAGTAGTAGAAATTACAATAGACTCCGAAGTATTTTTTGTAACTTTAATTTAAATTTTTATCATGACTGATACAACCGTTAACAATACGGAACAGCATGCTGAAAAAGTGGGCGTAGGTGCATACGTTGCGTTTGCATTCGCTATCTGCTTTTTCTCAGGTGTGTTCTATAAGATGCCAGAAGCTTACAAGTGGCTTGGCGCTTTAGACTTTACAACTTTGATCGGTAAGTTTGGTACGATGGCTGGAACTAAGGCTAACTTCGTTGGTTCTGGTGGTTTGAGTGCTCGTGCTGGTTTCTTATTTTCCTTGTCCCTATTCCCAGGCGTTATGCTTGCAATGGGATTGATTGAAGTTTTGGCTCACTACGGTGCTCTTCGTGCTGCTCAGCAGTTGATGACTCCGATTCTCAAGCCAGTTTTAGGTATTCCTGGTATCACTAGTTTGGCTTTGGTTACCGACCTTCAGAGTACTGACGGTGGTGCCGCTTTAACCCGTGCTCTTTGGGATGAAGGTAAGATTACTAGGAAGAATCTTATCGTGATCGCTGCTTGGCAGTATGCCGGTGCTGGTTGTATTGCTAACTATTATTCCACTGTTTCCGCACTTTTCTTTGCATTCCTTTGCCCAGTGTGGGTTCCAGTTATCATTATTCTTAGCTTGAAGTTTGTAGGCGGTGCCTTTATCCGCTTCATCCTCAGTACGCTTTACAGAAAGGATTTTGCAAATGAGTAACGCACCGACTAAAACAACTTCTAAGAATCCATTCGATATCTTTATCGTGGGTTTACGTAAAGGTTTTGGTATCGGCTGTAACAGCCTTTTGCCAAACGTTTTGATGGCTTTCGTTCTTACCTACATCCTTCAACTTTTCGGTGTTATGGATTTCTTAGGTAAGTACTGTGGTGGTGCTATGGCTCCATTCGGTCTTCCAGGTGAAGCGATCACTGCTTTGTTAGCTACATGGCTTTCTTGTGGTGCTGGTGTTGGCGTTGCTGCGAGCTTGGCTGCTAGCGGTACCTTAGACGGCACGCACTTAACTATCATGGCTCCGGCATTCATTTTGATGGCTTCTCAGATTCAGTACATGGGTCGTCTCTTGGGTGTTGCTGATGTGCCGAAGAAGTACTGGCCAGTTTTGATGTTCAATAGCGTATTGATGGCCTTAATCGGTATGATCCTGATGCGCATGTATTTAGGTGCATCATAATTCTGTTAACTTAATAACAGAGAAAGGCGGAGGTTCGAGGAAGAATTCTCCGCTTTATTTTTTTGCAGGAAGCTATGACTGAAAAACAATTACAAATTGGCACTAGTGAATTTATCCGTTTAGGCGATGCACTGAAGGCCGCTGATATCGTGTCTACCGGTGGGCAGGCAAAAATGTTGGTACAAAGTGGTCAGGTTTACGTTGATGGTAAACCGTGTACCCAACGAGGTACGAAACTTCGATGTGGGCAGTCCTTTATGGCAATGTCAGTTCTCGTGAAAATTTCAGCCTAACTCTAAAAAAGCGAAAGCCCTGTTATAGATCGTAAACAGGGCTTTACAGTTAAACATCTTGATCTAGTTTTACTAGAAAAAGTGTTTAATGTTATTTGCGACGTGTGGCAGTGGTTGTAGTGGCAGGAGTTGGACGTCCTTCAATGTGACGGAACGTGATACGACCCTTGCTCAAATCATAAGGAGAAAGTTCTAGAGAAACTTTATCGCCAGCCAAAATGCGGATATGGTGTTTACGCATCTTTCCGTTGGTGTAAGCGACTAATTCGTGACCATTGTCTAAAACTACGCGATAACGGGCATCGGGAAGCACTTCGCTAACGACACCACTCATTTCAATTAGATCTTCTTTTGCCATATATTTGTTTATTTATCTTCATCTTACGCCCAAAGGGCAATTTTTAAATTTTACAGGAAAAAAAGTTATTCCTTCAAGGAATCTAGCTTTGAGATGAATAAATTAGGATAATTTCTTCATTTATTTCGGTTCTACCGCAAGGTTTTTACGGGAAATTACTTTTTTTTAAGTTTACTTGGCACTTATAAAGTCAAACTTGGACAACCTCGTTTAAAATCACAGAAATAATCGGTCTTATTAAAGGTTAAAAAGGTAAGCCTTTAGCGTGACCAGGAAATGGAGAAAAAATTGAAGAATATTCTCGTGATCTATTATTCTCGCCATGGACATACAGCTCGCATGGTACGTCGCATTGTTGAAAAACTTAAAGAGCTCGGTAATCATGCAGAAATGATGCCAGTAGCAGAAGCTCTGCGAGAAGGTGTTGATTGGGATAATTGGGATTTCGTTCTTTTCGGAACTCCCGTTGTTTATGGTACTTACCATCCAAGTGTTTTCGAATTTGTTCGTAATAACTGTACACGTTTGGATCGTAAACCTAATGCGATGTTTAACGTTACGGTTGTAGCTCGTACCCCATATAAGGCAACGGTCGAAGGTAACCGTTATATGCAGAACTTCTTGAAGCGCTCTCCATGGCGTCCGAAAGATCTCAAGTGTTTTGCCGGAAAAATCGACTATCCTAATTTGAATTTCTTTGATAAGCGTTGCATCCAGCTTATTATGAAAATCACTAATGGACCGACAGATCCTACCGTATGTATCGATTACACCGATTGGGATGAGGTGAATCGTTATGCGGAGCATATTTCCCGTCTTGCTGAACAAGGTTAATTAATTTTTAAGTAGTAAGCAGAAAACTGCTCAATGTCGGTAGTTTTCTGTTTCTGCTTTGAGAAAAGGATTTAAGAATGGCAGAAGACCTTGGATTTCCATGGCTTAGAAATTACCCAGAGGGACTTCCTCATACGATCGATCCCGACCGTTATCTTTCTTTAGTTGATTTTCAAGCAAAATTCTGTGAAAAGTTTGCGCATTTGCCTGCATTTACAAATTTTGGCAAAACCATTTCGTACGCAGAGTTTGATCAAAAAAGTAGTGCATTTGCTTCTTACTTGATGTCACTTCCTGGAATCAAAAAGGGAGATCGAGTTGCTTTAATGATGCCTAATTTATTGCAATACCCTGTTGCTCTTTTTGGTGTTTTGAAAGCAGGTTTAATCGTTGTTAACGTCAATCCTCTTTATACATCTCGAGAACTCTTGGGAACTTTGAAGGATTCTGGCGCTAAAATTTTAGTTATTGTCGAAAATTTTGCCAAGACGTTTGAACGTATTCAGAAAGAATCAAGTGTTGAACATGTCATCACGACCCAGGTGGGTGATTTATTGAGTGCTCCGAAGCGTCTCTTGATTAACTTTGTTCTCAAAAAAGTTAAGAAGATGGTGCCGGAATTCCATCTTCCTGAAGCTGTTTCTTTCTTAGAAGCTCTTCAAAAGGGTAGCTCTACTTCCTTTAATCCTCCAGAAATTGATCGAGAAGATATTGCTTTCTTGCAATACACAGGAGGTACAACAGGAGTTCCTAAGGGAGCGATGTTGACTCATCGTAACGTGTTGGCCAATGTATTACAAACAGGTGCTTGGGTCAGCCGAGATTTCGAAGAGGGTAAAGAGCGAGTAATGACCGCTTTACCGCTTTATCATATCTTTAGCTTAACGGCGACATGCTTCTGTCTACAGTGGGGGGCTCATTGTATTCTCATCACGAATCCTCGTGATATGAAGGGATTAGTTAAAGAATGTGCTAAGTGGAAGTTCAGCTTAATCTGTGGCGTTAATACCTTGTTTAACGGCTTATTGCATACACCTGGATTTAAAGACTTAGATTTCTCTAGTTTAAAACTAACCGTTGGCGGTGGAACTCAGGTACAAAAACCAGTTGCCGAAGAATGGTTTAAGGCGACTAAGGGTGAAATTATTGAAGCTTATGGTCTGACGGAGTGTTCTCCCGGGGTTGCTGCGAATCCGCTTAACACACCATGGAATGGCTCGGTTGGATTCCCACTCCCTTCGACTGAAGTTACGATTCGTGGTGAAGGTTTCCGCGATTTAGGTACTTGGGTAACGGCTGGGGAAATTGAACAAAAGACCGGAGAAATCTGCGTTCGTGGACCTCAAGTCATGAAAGGCTACTGGCAAAAACCGGAAGAAACGGCCAATGTGCTTCATGATGGTTGGTTAAGAACTGGAGATATCGGAAACATGGATTCCAATGGTCGTATTACGATCACGGATCGTCAGAAAGATATGATTTTAGTTTCTGGCTTTAACGTTTATCCAAATGAAGTTGAGTCCGTTCTTCAGAGTATGCCTCAGGTTTTAGAGTGCGGTGTGGTTGGTGTGCCGAGTGCTAAATCGGGAGAAACCGTTAAGGCTGTTATTGTGAAGAAAGATCCTTCTTTAACCAAGGAAGAAGTGATTAAGTATTGCCGACAACAGTTAACCGGCTACAAAATGCCAAGAGAAATCGTCTTTGTAGATTCAATTCCTAAGACACCGGTCGGTAAGATTCTCAGAAGAGAACTTAAAGATTTAGTAGAAAAAGTGTGATTGGCTTGAATTAGTCAAAATACAGGGCAGTTTGTTTAAATGAACAGACTGCCTACTTATTTAATTAGAGGCTTTTTTAAATAGGGCAAGGAGAAAGTAGAACATGTATTCTCAGGAAGAATTGAGCAGACTGTGTCATCAGATTCATCAATATCCCGAACCCGGTTGGTGTGAATTTGTTACTACCGCTCGTTTAGTAAAGCATTTAATGCCAATGGGTCTTGAAGTACTCACAGGCACTAAAATCATTAATCCGAAGTATGTTGCCGGTCGAAACTTAGAACAAGTGAATTTATTCTTAGAGAAAGCCAGAGAGTATGGTGTTTCTGAACTGGAATTAAAGAGCTTTGAGGACTATACCGGTTGTGTAGCCATTCTTAAGACAGGACGTCCCGGTCCTGTATTGGCGATTCGTTGTGATATCGACTGTGTTGAAGTCAGTGAATCAACGGATCCACAACATCGTCCAGCCAAAGAAGGCTGGGCAAGCCAGAACGAAGGTTGTATGCATTCATGTGGACACGATGCGCATCAGACCATCGGTATTGGTCTTTGTTCATGGTTGGCAGATCACCGTGATGAACTTTGTGGCACGATCAAGGTATTGTTCCAACCGGCCGAAGAAGGTGTTAGAGGTGCTCGTCCAATGGCTGAAAGCGGTATTTTGGATGATGTCGATTATTTCTTTGCAAGCCATATTGGTATTGATGTTCCAACCGGAAAGATTTCAGCCCATCCAGGTTGCTTCTTGGCTTCTAAGAAATTAGATGCCGTATTTACGGGTAAAGCATCGCATGCAGGTGCGAATGCAGAACGAGGTCGTAATGCACTCTTAGCGGCTTCGACCGCTGCTCTTGCTGTTACAGCAATTGCTCGTCACGGACAGGGACGCTCTGCTGTCAATGTCGGTACTTTACATGCTGGAGAGGGTCGTAATGTGATTGCCTCTACAGCTAAGTTGCAACTTGAAGTTCGTGGTGAAACCGAAGAAATTAATAGCTACATGTATGAAGAAGCGGTAAGACGTCTTGAGGGCGCCGCTACCATGTACGGCTGTACACTTGAAATTCTTCCTCAAGGTGAAGCAACCGAATTTAATCCGGATGAGAAAGCAATTCTTCTTGCCGAAGAAGTCGCTAACGAGATTGTTGGAAAGGAAAATACAGCTCGCCTGCATCAGCCAATGGGAAGTGAAGATGCCACCATCATGCTAAAACGAGTTCAATCTCATGGTGGAATTGGAACTTATCTCTTGTTTGGTTCCGATCTTAAGGCCGGTCACCATCAAAATCTCTTTGATTTTGATGAAAAAGTAATCGGCATCGCTCTTCGTTTCTATGAAGCGTTGGTTAGCAAAATCAGTGGCGTCAAATAATATTTGACGACTTGAGATATCTAAACTGCCCTCTTATGAGGGCGGTTTAGACACTGATAAGAAAGGATTGATATTAGCAACAGCGTTGACGACGGTCGCGTACGGATTTTGCTAATGTTTCGAGAACTTTTTTTGTATCTTCCCAACAGATACAAGCGTCTGTCACAGACAGACCATATTGGAGATTCTTACCGTCACCAATAGGCTGATTGCCTTCGACTAAATTACTTTCAATCATTACCCCCATGATGTTGGAATTACCGTTAGCGACTTGCTTAGCAACATTGTTGACAACATCAATCTGCTTCTTAAATTGTTTTTCACTGTTAGAGTGACTGACGTCAATCATCAAGTTTGGAGTAATCCCAGCATTTTTTAGCTGTTCAACGGCTGAAGCAACGCTGACTTCATCGTAATTTGGTTGTTTTCCACCACGTAAAATAACGTGACAGTCTTCATTGCCGTTAGTAACCACAATCGCAGAGTGACCACCCTTAGTGACGGAAAGGAAGACATGTTCGTGACGAGAAGCTTTTACTGCATCAATCGCAATTTTTACATTACCGTCGGTACCATTTTTAAAGCCAACTGGACAAGATAAACCGCTTGCAAGCTCTCTATGAACCTGACTTTCGGTGGTTCTTGCTCCAATGGCACCCCAGGCGATAAGGTCTGCAATGTACTGTGGGGTGATCATATCGAGGTATTCGGTCGCAGCAGGGACTCCCTTTTCGTTAATATCTAGGAGCAACTCTCTAGCTAATCTCAAACCGTGATTAATACGGAAGCTACTATCTAAGTCTGGGTCATTAATGAGTCCTTTCCATCCCAGAGCGGTTCGTGGTTTTTCAAAATACACGCGCATAATGATTTCTAAATCCTGCATGTGTTTACGACGTAATTCGGCAAGTTTGTCTGCGTATTCGAGAGCGGCTTCTGGATCGTGAATAGAACAGGGGCCGACAATCACGAGTAGACGATCGTCACGGCCATGGATGATGTCTGAGGCAGAAGAGCGGGCATGATGAACGGTGGCTGAAGCAACCTTTTCACACGGGAACTCTCGAATTAAATGAGACGGTGGTGTCAGTTCACGAATTTCTTTGATTCGTAAATCATCGGTCGTGTAATTCTGCATAGGTATTTTCCTTTCTTATCATGAGGCCATCCATTAAAAAACCGCCTGAGGTTTGAACCTTAGGCGGTTAATGGATGTTTTGAGTTTTATTTGGTACGCATCAGCATCTTCCGCCTATTTGTGGAATAGTAAAAATAAAACGAAAAGCTAAAGCGTACGTTAGACATATCTGTCAGGTTCACAAAATGATTGAACTGTTAAAAATATAACTCAAAAAATAGGAATAAACGAAAATAGAAAAACTTTTTTAAAAATCACTCATAAAGAAGAACACAGTACAGTGATAGAAGACGGGAGCAGCGAAGAAAAGCATCTCCATCTTATCAAGTACACCACGCGTGAGCATGTAGCTGGTATCTAGTCTTTTAGCCCCTAGTGAACGTTTTATCGAGGTCATCACTAGGCCACCCAAGGTACCCGAGATGATAATCACCAATGACATGAGCGGAGCCTGCCATGCTCTAAATGGGGTAAGCCAAAAGAGTGCAGAACCCATGAGGAGTGCTCCAAAACTACCAATAAAGATTCCTTTATAGGTCTTATAAGGGTTACTGAATGTAGGACGACCCTGCCAAATAGCACTTGCCATGATCTGGAAAAGATCTGCAAAGTAAAGTACTAATAGGAAGTAAAGCATCAATAACAGTCCATTTGAATGGTACCGTTGTAAGTTAAGTGTTGCAATTGCAGGAGCATGGCTGATACAGAACACAGTTAACATAATGCCCCACTGTACCTTTGCAACACGCTCTAAGAAGCGATCCATGTTTTTCCCGAGTGCCATCACAACAGGAAGCGTCAGGAAAAGATAGATTGGAATAAATAACGTAAAGAGGCCAATCGCATCAAATCCCAAAAAGATGTATTGCAAGGGAATAGCGATGTAGAACGCAATGATCAGGATAAGATGATCTTGCCTTCTAGTAGGCGTTAATGCAATAAATTCTCGTAATGCAAAAAAAGACATTAAAGCGAAAATAAAAAGAAGCGCAATTTCACCAACGCAAAAAGCGATTGTAAAGATGATAATTAAAGGCCAAGAAGAACGAACCCTGGAATTAACAATACGGATACTGTTCGTTCGTACTTCATTTCCTGTAGCCCGCTTTGCTAACCAACTCCCTACAAACGTACCAATAGTAGAGAGCAAAATTAAAACAGCGAGAATCGTAAAAAACGCTTCTTGAGTAGAAAAGCCTAGACGCATGATTAAAGCTCCCGTGCCAGACGGATCACCGCACTTCTGGCTCTTTCTAAAAATAAGTCTTTTGGATCTTCAGCGGAATGCTGTAATGGGGTTCCAAACCGAACTGAACAAAGAGTAGGAACGGGTAAAAGAGCTCCTTTAGGCATCGAACGATGAAGATTCTCTAAGTAAACAGGGATTAGTTCGACTTCCGGAAATTCACACATTAAACGCCAGATACCACTCTTAAATGGACCAGGAAGTGGTTGAGGTGAGCGAGTGCCTTCCGGAAAGATGATTAAGGAGTCGCCATTGCGGAGTGCGTCACGCATTGGATCGAGCGGGTCTCCATTAGATGATCTTCGACGGTCTACCAAAACACAATTTAATTCATCGACAGCAATACGTTTACGGATACCACTTTGCCAGTAGTCACGAGCAGCGACGGGCCGAGTGACCGCTCTTAGCTCTCGAGGTAGCGAGGACCAAATTACAATCGTGTCCAAGTGACTCGTATGATTAGCAAAATAAATGCGTTGTTTCTTTTCTGGTAAGCAACCAATCCATTGAGGATAAGCACCAACCAAAAGCCGAGTTAACCACGTGATACCCGGCATGAATTTAAAGGCCTGAATCAATTTCAGCTCCGTCCCATATGCGATTTTCTAATTATGCCTTCTCTGTGGTCTTTGTGGTGAATACAAAATAGAGTAAAAACCACGATTTTTAGGCCTTAGAATAGAAAATTGCATCGTTACCACAAATTTTTTATCTAGGAATCTGTTCCACCAACTGTTAAACCGTTAATCAGAAGGGTCGGCATACCCACTCCAACCGGAACACTTTGACCGTCTTTACCACAAGTTCCTACACCTGGATCCAAGGCTAAATCATTTCCAATAAGCTCAATCTTCGTCAGCGCATCTTCGCCAGAACCAATGAGTGTTGCTCCTTTAATCGGAGCCGTTACTTTCCCGTTTTCAATTAGCCAAGCATCACTCATTGTGAAAACAAATTTGCCACTAGTGATATCCACTTGTCCTCCACCAAAGTTTTTGGCATAGATTCCATAGCGAACGGATTCAATAATTTCTTGAGGATCTAATGAACCTCCTAGCATGAATGTATTGGTCATTCGAGGCATAGGAAGGTGAGCAAAACTTTCTCGTCGTGCATTCCCTGTAATCGAAAATCCGCTCAACTTAGCGTTCGTTTCGTCTTGTATATATCCTTTCAGAATACCATCTTCAATTAATACGGTTCTTTGCGTGGGATTACCTTCGTCGTCAATATTCAAGGATCCTCTACGGTTCGGTATCGTGCCATCGTCAACGACGGTAACTCCTGGGCTTGCGATACGTGTTCCAATTTTGTCGGAAAAAACGCTAGTACCTTTACGGTTGAAATCACCTTCAAGTCCGTGTCCGACGGCTTCATGAAGAAGAATACCTGGCCAGCCACATCCTAAAACAACCGGAAGTACCCCTGCTGGGGATGCTTTCGCTTCTAAATTTCGAAGAGCGGAATCCACAGCTTCATCGACATATTGCTTTAATATGTCGTCTGTAAAGTAGTCCAAAGAAAAGCGCCCACCGCCTCCTGAGTGAGCTTGTTCTCTTTGGTTATTCTTTTCAACGATAACGGATAGCCCCATTCGAACTAAAGGGCGTACATCACCGGCGAGTCGCCCATCGGTTGCAGTCACTAAAATCGTGTCGTAGGAAGCGTTTACATAAGCAACGACCTGAGTCACCAGGGGGCTTTTAGAACGAGCTAGCGCTTCAATTTTTTTTAATAGAGCGATTTTATTTTCTGTTTTGGCTAGTTCGATCGGATTTTGTGCCATGTAAAGAGAAGGCTTTTCTTTACAGCACGAGATTTTTACCTCTGTTTCAGTCTGAGTCGCTGAACCAATACTTTTTACTGTTTGAATCGCTTTTTTTAAAGCAGGCAAGGAAATTTCATCTGAGTAAGCTAAGGCGCTTTTTGAGCCACTAACGGCTCTAACACCAACGCCACAATCGATACTGAAATTCCCTGCTTTGACAATGCCTTCTTCAAGGATGAAGCCTTCATTCAAGTTTTTTTGAAAATAGAAGTCGCAATAATCAATACCACCACGATCCAATAACTGGAAGGCTCTTTCTAAATCTTCAAGAGCAATGTCATTTGCTTCTAAAAGTTCTTTGACCGCTAAAGCTGTGTTATTCAAGATCGTACTCTGTTCTATTAAGTAAAGCCGGTAACGTTGCTCGTACTTGAGCAATGAGTGTTGGATTTACTGTAGCGATCGAAACGCCAGTTTGGGTCTGATCGAGCTTGGAAACCACATTGCCCCAAGGATCGACAATTGTAGAGTGTCCCCAGAAACTGCGACCCGAGTCATTTGTACCAGCTTGGCCCGCTGCGGCAACGTAGCAGAGGTTTTCTACCGCCCGTGCACGCAATAATAGTTCCCAGTGTGCTCTACCCGTGTTAACCGTAAATGCAGAAGGCAATACGATTAAATCAGGTGTATCCATGTATCTAAAAAGTCTCGGGAATCTTAAGTCATAGCAAACTGCTAAACCTACTTTTAATGTGATTCCATTAACCAAGGGCAAAGAGAAATGAACAGGCTTAGTACCGGGTTTAAAGTATTGAGTTTCGTCGTGAGATTCAGTTGCGTGTGAATAAGCAAAAAGGTGAATCTTATCGTAACGAGCTAAAGTGCCTCCGAACGAGTCATAGACAATCGAGCTATTGTAGATTCGATCTGGAGTATCACTTTTTAATGGAATGGAACCAGCAACAACCGTGATTCCGTTCTGTTTAGCCACATTAGCAATCTCTTCTTGGATAGGACCGGATTCATAGTCTTCGGCAATCTTAAAGAGTGCATCCGTATCTCCCATCAGTGGGAACATTTCTGGAAGTACGGCTAATTCTGCTCCCTGTAGAGCCGCTTGGCGAATAAGACTTGAAGCCGTTTTGAGGTTTTCTTGAACATCAGAACCTGATGTCATTTGGCAAGTAGCTATTTTCAACATAATTCAATATAAAAATTACATATTTAAATCGTACAAAATTTCACTAGGTTTCTCTACTTGTCGTTCAATCTTTTGAACAATCGGATCGGACCATGTTCCCGTTACATGGTACTCAAATGAGAAAAGCTTACTGAGTGGGTTCTTAAAGAGTAATTGTGCAATAAAACTACCGACACCAACAATAGGATTCGCAACTGCAAGTGCAATCGAAGCACCACTCGCATTAATATCTGGAAGAACTAGGATATCAAGATCTTGAGTTTCTTCCCGTATGTTAATGAGACCACTAATCACAATGGAAGCACTTGTTCCCACAACGGTCAATTCTTTTAAGTCCATATGACCATTATCAATCGTTGTTTTTCCGACGATCGTATCGAACGTAAAGCCTTTTGAGTAGAAGTCTCTGAAGTCAAGGGTGAGGTATCGAGTTAAGGATTGCAAACTCAATAGCGATAAAAGTTTGGCCCCAGCACCCGGTTGAATCTTTTGAATATCACCTTTGCTTAGGTTTATTTCTAGGGCACCGTCAAAGCTTTCCCGGTTAAACCCTAAAGGCGTTCCTTCCCAAGAAAGTTCTCCTTTAACGATCCCTCGACCATTTCGAATCAAGTTAGACATTCCGATCCGACTGAGCACTCCTCCTAAGTTTTTAATTCGATTATCAAGCAATAGTGTGGTGCGATTATTGCCATCAAAACCTTTGAGCCAACTTCCTGACGAAGTAAAAACTTGATCGCTATTTTGAATATTAAGTTTTTTGATTTGCCACAAATGACCTTGCATTGAAGGCGTGTTAATCGCATTAAGTTCAATTCGTCCTAATTTGACGTCACCATAAGCAAAGTCTTCAATAATGGCGTTGATTGCAGGCCATCCACCTTGAATATCAACGGGTTTTGCTTCTTGTGCGACCGTATCTAATGTATTTGGAACGAGAAGCTTTGAAAAATGAGCAATCAATTGAGGTGTTTTACCTTTTTGATTTTGTTGCCATTCTAAATTTCCAGAGGTCTGTTGGCTTTCAACATGAGCAATCCAACCTTGTGGGCTTCTTTGAGCATTCAAATGGAATTGATCTTGGTTGAAATTACGAATAAAAAGATGATCAATATCAATTTTTACCGTATCAATCTCAGGGAACGTAATGTAAGGGGTCTTGGTATCAGAAGAAAAATCTAAAACCTTTGGTGCTAAATCCGTCCATTCTTCCAAAGAGAAGGTTTGCAAATCGGCATTAATCGAAATACCTCGTGAAGGCATGGGTAAAGCAATCGGGAATCCAAAGGTGCCTTGTTTTAATACATTATTCTTTAAGACTAATTGCGTTTGTCCAATCTTTTGTATATCAACGTGAACCGCAAGTGTGTCTTTCTTTGCCTGTACTTTAATGGCTAATGGATTTTCAGTGGCTTGTGATTTTGTTAAAGGTGTCGGTAATTTACTCGACATGCCAACCAATGAACTTTGAATGTCGACGTCAATAACACTATCTCGTATATTGGCAACTACCTTAAACGGAGTCTTACCCGCAAAGTATCGGTTTGTTAATTCAGGTGTCCAAGTACCAGGAAGGACTTGGTGTAAAGCACCGGCAGGTAGAGTCCCTTTGGCATTGACTTGAATTGTTCCATTTTTAAGTGTTGCAAGCGTCGCAGAAACGGCTTCACCCAAAATGTTTGCCTTGAGTTCCTTACTGTCAGCGCCTTTTTCAGAAAAATGAACCGTTCCATTAATTTTTCTTAAAGAAGGGATGCTGAACTGGTTAAAGGCAAGATCATTGTTTTGAGCTGTGAAACTACCATCGACTGAAGCATCGTAATTGCTATCAAACGGTATCTTGAGCATCAATGAAAGAAGACCATTACCACTACCATTTGCTTTGGTAAAAATCCCTCCCGTATAGTCGGTAACAGGGGAGTGATTTGCGTAGTGGAGGAAAGAATTAATATCTCCCGAGGCCTTTGCCTCGATGTTCAACCAAATAGGTTTTGCAGAAAAAGCCGGAATTTCAGCTAATACATTTGAAATGGATGCCTTTTGATAACGCCCAGATTTAGCCTCAATCATCATGCTTTCTCCGGCGAAGGTACCAGTTCCAGATACACGTTCAAAAACAGGCCAAATTGCACCATGCTTCCAAGTACCGTTGCTGTTCGTTTTATTTGTCGGGAAAACATCTAAGGTTACGTCTTTAAAATCAAAGACCGTTTTGAAGCTATGTTCATTCGATAAAGTCCACGGGAATTCGTGTAAAGGCCCTCGAACGGTTGCGTGACCGTTAGAAGCCGTACCCGAAAGAAGAGCGCGCTTTAACCAAAGGATGGTTTCCTTACCTGCGATGTTAGGAACATACTTCCAAGCACTCGTGGCTTTGCCTTGGATATTTTTGAGATTGAGATCTAGATATCCAAAGGGGCTACCATCTCTTCTATAAGAACCAGTGCCATCGAACTGAATCTCGTCACTTGAAGCATGTATTCTTTTCAATGTGATCATGCTAGGGGTTAAATCTTTACCGATTGACCAGCTACTTTCTGCGTCTAATTGATTCAGTCGGAAACTGGCAACGGGGAAAATGCCAGGGAAAGATACTTGGGCATTTTTAGACTTAATTCGAATGGTTCCACCTTTACTTGTGGCTTGAAGATTCCCTGTGAGGTGACGGAAGCCAGGTAACCAGGGTCCATTGTTTTTACCAGAAGCACCATCCGATTGAAGATCAATAAATTCCAAAGAAGCTTCATAGCGAGTAGGTTGAGAAATCGAACCATCCCATAGAACAGATAGGTTTTGGATCGTCCCCCCGAGATTTCTCTGGTTAACGAATTTCTTTAATTCATTCGGCAATGGTAAAGACGGGAATAATTTAACAATCTCAGAAATCTTCACAATATTGGCTTGGATTTTCGCAGAAGAAAGATCATTTTCTTTTGTGAAAATTTGACCGCTGATCTCTAAACTCGGACTCGGGTTTTCGTTAGCGACTTTATAGACAAAGTCGTTAGTTGAAAAACGATATTCATTTTGAGTTAAAGATCCCTTAATTTTCCCCTTGAGGTAGTCAAAATGCAGTTCCTTTAATTCAGGTGAAAAATGCATTGATAAATTTGACAAGGCCCCGATAAAGGAAAAACCTTCTAGTTTCCAATGATTTAGTTCAACCCATAAGTGACCAGAACCTTCACCTTGTATCTTCAGGACGGTTTGAGGAAGCCATTCCTTGAGTTTTTGGAAATTGATATACGGCAAATCACCATACACGGTTCCTTTCCAATCGTGTGGATTATTGGGTAAGGAGCCAAAAGACGGTTTGAATTTTGCTCGAATATCAAAAGGCTTAGCGATTTCAGATGGAGGCGTGATTTGTAATCCAATCTTTTTAAAGATAGGTCCATTTTGGATGCCAATATTTATATCTTGCAAAGACAATTGGCGTTGTTGTCCCAAATAATCAATAAAGTCAATTTGTCCTTGAGTGATCAGGATTTCTCGTTGTTTGAAGTACCAATTCAATGATTCTTCAAAAGAAAAACTTTCAGTAGAGGATTGAACATTCGGATCGATCTCGAAACCTAAAACAGAAAGTTTATTATCAGCCGTTCTCGTGATATTGAGCTGAGGCTTATCTAACTGTAGCCGTGCAAATACTGGAGTTAGATGGATTAAGGAACGATAGGAGAGGATACCAATTGCTTTTTGAGCGGTAGTTTTATCTGAATTCTCTCCAATCTGAATGTCATCAATTTCGAAATATGGATTTAGACGATACCATCCCGTCTTTAAAGAGCCGATATGAACAGGCTGATTTAGTAGGGTGCTTAATTTTTGCTCGATTAATGGCTTTGATTCTGCAATCTTGGGAACAACCACATAGCGAGTTGTCAGTATAACGGCAACGCTTAGGAAGAAAATAATAACGAAAAACCATCCGATCCAAGAAAGGATTCGATTGAATCGGCCGATTTTTACATCGGCAATCGGTTTTTGATTCGTTGTTTGATTCATTTGATACGCAAAACGAAAATAAATATGTCCGCTAATGTATTCTCAACTGTAACATATACCATAACAGTGTAATCCTATACGTCTTTAATCATGTCTGAAACCGTTTCGTTCACTTTGCGTCCAAACCAACAAAGGTTGTCTTTTTCGGAGGTACCTCAATACTCTCAGTATGTAGCTCGCGCCTTAAAGGCAAAGTTTGGTGAAGATGAGGTTCAAAAAGAAGCTTATTTACAGGAGTTACAAGAAACTTGTTGGACAGAAGAGGCAATTCGAGAACGACTAGAAAAAATTCAAACATCCGAGGAACTCGAAAGCGAAGCCCGTAGATTACGTCGGGATATTTTACTTTCACTGATTGTTCGCGATATTACGGGAGTCGGTGGTTATGAAGAAGTTGTAAAAGTAATCACCGCTTTAGCGGAGGTCGTAGTTCAAAAGACGGTTTGGGTTTATTCACGAGAATTAGCGAAGCGTTTCGGTGTTCCTATGTCCGCCGATGGGATCCCTCAAGACTTATTAGTGGTTGGAATGGGAAAACTTGGTGGTGCAGAACTTAATGTTTCAAGCGATATTGATCTTATCTTCGTTTATAACGAAGATGGGGAATGTTCTGCAACGCCGGAATTTCCGAATCCACGGAAACAACTTTCAAACCGAGAGTTTTTTGAACGTCTATCGAAGAAAATTATTCCTGCGATCGACAATATCACTTATGACGGCTTTGTTTTCCGTGTTGATATGAGATTACGTCCCAATGGAGATTCCGGTCCGATTGTTGACTCTTGTGCCATGCTAGAGGAGTACCTCATGACGCAAGGACGAGATTGGGAACGATTCGCTTGGTCTAAAGGGCGTGTTGTAAGTACTCCCGTATTCGCTTCAAAAGAACAGTTTGAACAACAAGTTAAAGAATTAGGAGACTTGGTCCGTCCCTTTGTCTATCGAAAGTTTTTGGATTTTTCTGCGATTAGTTCTTTAACGGATTTACACGCTCGAATCCGTGCGGCGAGTCGTCAAAGAGAATTTGAAGCTCTTAAAAAAGGTACTAATATCAAGTTGGGTCGTGGTGGTATTCGAGAAATTGAATTTATTGTTCAGACCTTTCAGGTGATTCGTGCAGGGCGTATAAAATTGCTCCGAGAACGATCCACCCTAAAATCACTCCAATTACTAGCAAAAGAGTACGTTATCTCACAAGAAGAGGCGCAACGTCTTTCAGAGATTTATGTTTTTTTGCGAAATTTTGAACATGCGTTGCAGTATGTTGACGATCAGCAAACACAACTTTATCCGGATAATCTAGACGAACAGGTTAAGATTGCCACTATGTTAGGGTTTAGCCATGAGGATCTCAATGAGACCTTACGCCAAGCCAATGATTATGTAGCCGCATCTTTTGATTCAATCTTTCAAACGGATAAGGAAGAAGAGCATGATGAGTGGCCTATTGGTTGGGAAACCGGTAAAGAATCTACACTTGATGCATTAACCGAACTTCTTGCTACTTATGGTTATGGTAGACCAGGGGAAGCAGCAAACCGCATGTTGACTCTTATGAAATTAAGGTCAATGAAGCTCATTAATTCATCAGCTCGAGATCGAATGGTGAAATTGGTTAAACGAATTGTGCACGACATACCACAACAAATCGGAACCTTTAGAACCAGTATTTCTGCAGATGATCTTTTAGAACGATATGTTCAATTTTTAGAGGTTATTGCAGGGCGTCCTACCTATGTATCGTTATTGATGCAATATCCGTCTACGTGCGTGCAGGTGTCTCGATTACTTGCTGCGAGTCGCTGGGCTACAAATTACCTCATTCGTCATCCCTTGCTATTAGATGAATTATTAGACGAACGTATCGATCGTATTGATGATTACACGCCGGTTAATTACTCCAATTACATCGAGAGAATGCGCTGGAGACTCGAAGGTCTTGATGAACAAGACCAAGAGGCTCGAATGAATTTGGTGCGAGAGTTTCACCACGCAGCGCTCTTCAAACTTCTAGTAGCGGATTTAGATGGACGCTTTACGGTTGAACGATTGGCCGATCAGCTTTCTGCTTTAGCGGATGCAACACTAGAAGTGGTCATTGAAGAAGCGTGGAAAACGGTTCCAAATCGTCACCGGGAAGATCCTTGTTTTGCGGTAATTGCTTTTGGAAAATTAGGTGGTAAAGAATTAGGATATGCAAGTGATTTAGATCTTGTATTTCTTTACGATGATGACTATCCCGATGCTGAAAAAGTCTATGGTCGCCTGGCAAGACGTTTGTTGAATTGGTTAACCGTGACAACTACTTCTGGCGTTTTATTTGATGTTGATATGCGATTGCGTCCTAATGGAGAATCCGGAATGTTGGTTTCTACTCTAGATGCATTTAGACGTTACGAACGCAATGAAGATGGTACGGGAGCTTGGACGTGGGAACATCAAGCCCTTACTAGGGGACGTTTCTGTGCCGGAAATCGAGATATCGGAGACGAATTTGAAAAAGAACGAAAAGAAATTCTTTGTCGGTGCCGGGATCCACAGAGAATTGCACAAGAAATTTTAACGATGCGTCAGAGGATGCACGATGGACATGTCAATAAATCATCTTTGTATGATATTAAGCACGATTCAGGGGGGATGGTTGATGTTGAATTCATGGTGCAATACTTGGTTTTGACGGCTTCGCACAAACATCCAGAATTAGTTAATAATTTTGGAAATATTAAGCTCATTACAATGGCTTCAGAGGCGGGGCTGATTGACTCAGAGAAGGCGTTGTCTGTGGCGAAGGCCTACCGAGACTATCGTCGCCTACAACATCGTTATCGCTTAAATATTCCGGACAATATGCCTGTTCGAGTGGATCCGGATTCTTTAGGAATGAATCCAGAAGTCGTACGATCACTTTGGAAGGATGTGTTTGGTCCTTATGAAGAATTACCTCTAGTGGAATTAAAGTAATGATGGAGTTTGGTGTATCGGACTATCAGGCCCCGAAGTGGCTTCCGAGCGGACATTTAC
Source organism: Burkholderiaceae bacterium (assembly GCA_017461315.1). Classification (GTDB taxonomy): domain Bacteria; phylum Pseudomonadota; class Gammaproteobacteria; order Burkholderiales; family Burkholderiaceae_F; genus JAFTYR01. The sequence goes on from JAFTYR010000004.1 coordinate 51,470, forward strand.
AGACCATTTGGCCAGCTCAGTATATGGCTCGCCCTCAAGTTTCTTACCGTCGAGAGATTTGGGATACTCCTGATGGCGATGTAGTGGCTATTGATTTAATTCATCCAGATTTGCCAAGTGGTGTGCCAACGCTAGTTCATTTTCATGGACTAGAAGGGTCGTCGCAGAGTCACTATGCTCTAGCTTTGATGCAGACTTGTCAGAATCATAATATTCGTGGTGTCGTGGTTCATTACAGAGGGTGTGGTGGTATTGAAAATAAGAAACCACGCGCATACTTCGCCGCAGATGCTTCTGAGTTAGATTGGATCTTTCGACGTATAAAAACGCGCTGGCCCAATAGTTCTATTTCTGCGATGGGTGTGTCGCTTGGTGCTAACAATTTACTTTATTGGGCAGGAACCCGAGAAGAAGAGGCCTCTAAATGGGTGGATTTTATTGTGGCGGTTTGTTCTCCACTTGATTTAGTAAGAAGTAGTCAGTGTTTTTCTTCAGGGATTACACGACTTTATGAGTGGAATTTTTTACGAACGTTGCGACCTAAAGCGAAAAGAATGAATCAACAATTTCCGGGATTGTTATCTGACGAAAAAATAGATTCGATTCATTCACTATGGGATTTTGATGACTGTGTTACAGCGCCTTTGCATGGTTTCTGTAATGCATTAGACTATCTAACTCGTTGTTCGAGTAAGTTATATTTGGGTGGAATTCGTGTTCCAACTCTGTTGCTAAACTCTCGAAACGATCCGTTTCTCAAAGCGGAATGTTTTCCAAAACCAGAGGAATTATCTGGTTTTATTAAAGCGGAATTCCCAAATGAAGGTGGTCATTGTGGATTTCCGCAAGGTAGTTTTCCCGGTAGCCTTGGGTATCTTCCCATGCGCACGCTGAGGTTTATTACTTGTGGCGAATAATGTTTAAACGCTGGCTTGTGTCGCTGGTAGTGGAGATTGTATGCAAATGAACCTTTCAAAAGACCGAACGTGTGGTCTGCTGTATTTTGCTTTATTCATCCTAACTATACCCGCAATGAATTGGGTTGTGATGAACGTAGGATTGTCATGTACTGAAAGCGGTCCTTGTTTAATTCCTGTTTGGTTTGGCATACAAGCTCCAAGTGGCGTGTTAATGGCTGGTTTTGCTCTGGTTTTACGAGACCTCGTTCAATCTAAGTTAGGGGTTCGTTGGTCTTTGTACGCTATTGTTCTAGGCGCTTTACTTTCAGCGGTTTTCTCAGATTCTTCCTTAATTTTTGCTTGTGTTTTAGCTTTTTTCTTTTCTGAATTAGCAGATCTTTTGGTCTATACACCACTGAGAAAAAAATGGCCGGCATGGGCTATTTTGGCAAGTGGTCTTGTGGGTTCAGTGGTTGATAGTGCAATATTTTTAACCATTGCGTTCGGAGGTACTGAATTCTTATTTGGTCAGGTTCTCGGAAAGTTCTGGATGTCCTTGATTGTAGCGATTTTGGTGGGTTGGTTGCATACTCGCCAGAGACGATTAAATCGTGTTGCGATACAGGAGCGCTTGATTCGTTAATTTCTTATGAGTATCGTAAAAACTAGTGTATTGCTGATCAATTTAGGTTCACCTGAGGCACCTGAGGTGCCTCAAGTGCGAGTTTATCTCAAGGAGTTTCTTTCAGATAAACGGGTTATCGAAATTTCTGATTGGATTTGGAAACCTATTTTGCATGCTTTTATCCTAAGAAGGCGTCCAGCGATAACGGCTCTAAAGTACCAATCTATATGGACAGAAGAGGGAGCTCCTTTACTCGTTCATACGCGTCATTTGGCGGAATCTTTGCAAGAAAAGCTTGATCTAAAAGTAGAAAAAATTCGAGTGGATTGGGCCATGCGATACGGTTCTCCATCCATAGATTCGACCATAAAAAGATTGCATCAAAAAGAGGGTGTTGAAAAAATTCTATTGGTTCCTCTCTATCCGCAATATTCTGCAACCACTACTGCTACCGTGATGGATGTGGTTGGAAGTACATTGGCTTCAATGAGAAGTCAACCGGAAATTCGCTTGATTCGAGACTATCACCGTCATCCTTCTTACATTCAGGCTATCGCTAGAAAGATTCAGCAATTGTGGAAAGAAAAAGGAACATTAACGGAAGATGCTCGCCTTGTCCTGTCGTTCCACGGAATGCCTCAGTCTTATAGCGATAAGGGAGATCCTTATCGCTCTCAATGCGAAACAACTGCTGAATTACTCAGGAAGGAATTAGGACTTGATGGAGAAAAAGTTATTTTGTCTTACCAGAGTCGTTTTGGAAAAGAAGAATGGCTTAAACCCTATACCGATAAGATACTAGAACAGTTGGCGAGCAATGGAATTCACCGTGTCGATATCCTCTGTCCGGGTTTTTCAGCGGATTGTTTAGAGACTTTAGAGGAAATCAATCAGGAAGTGCGAGGTATTTTTTTGAACGCAGGTGGCAAGAAGTTTAATTATGTTGCGTGCTTAAATGATGATACGGATTGGGTGAAGTCGCTATCGGAAATTATTACACCTCATTTATTCGGTTGGGTCGAGTAAAAACACTGGTTTAACACTAGTTTAAAAATCCCTTTTTCATGACTCAGTTTGCTTTATGTATTAAGGGATTTCTCTTATTTTATTGATTATTTTTCGTTTTAAAGGTTGAAAAAAAGCAAGTCGCCACCATATCTACGTCCTAGATGATTCTTCCGCTCGTTAGCGGATTTTTTGATTCTCTAAATTGGAGTGCTAGATGCAAGAAAACGAAAACCAGCAACAGGTTCAACCTGAAGAGCCAGTTTGTGAAACACAAGAACAGACTGAAACCGCAGAAAAAGTGTTGTCTGGAGAAGATCTCAGTGAAGAACTGAAGAAGAGCCAAGAGAAAGCAGCGGAGAACTACGATCTTTACATTCGTGCGCTTGCTGAAGCAGACAACGTTCGTCGTCGTGCTTATGAAGATGTAGCTAAAGCACGCAAGTTTGGCATTGAAAAATTTGCAGAATCCTTATTGCCTGTTGTCGATAGTATGGAAAAGGCTTTAGAGGCGACTCAAAATGAAACGGGTCCGATTCGTGAAGGTTTAGTCGTTACACAACGTCAGTTATTAGCCGCCCTCGAAAGCAACGGTATGCGTTGCGAGGATCCTGTGGGCGAAAAATTTGATCCGAACAAAATGCAGGCAATCGCTGCGGTACCGAGCGATAAAGTCGAATCAGGCTATGTCGTTGAAGTATTCCAAAAAGGTTGGATGATTGCCGATCGTGTACTCCGTCCTGCAATGGTTGCCGTCGCTCAATAAAAAAATCCACTTGGATTTTTCAGAATCGTCACCATATTGAAGAAAATGAAGAAAACAATGTCAGGTTCGTGTTGAGTCTGACTAAAGAGGAAAAGAAAAATGTCAAAGATTATCGGTATTTACTTAGGTACAACAAACTCTGCAGTTGCAGTTATGGAAGGCGACAAGGTTCGCGTGATCGAAAATAGTGAAGGTGCTCGCACTACTCCTTCTATTGTTGCTTACATGGAAAATAGCGAAATTCTCGTCGGTGCTCCTGCTAAGCGTCAGGCTGTAACAAATCCAGCCAATACACTTTTTGCGATTAAGCGTTTGATTGGTCGCCGTTATGACGACAAAGAAGTTCAAAAGGACATTTCTTTGATGCCTTACAAGATCGTTAAGGCTGGTAATGGAGACGCTTGGGTTAAGGTACTCGGTGAAAAAGATTTGGCTCCACAGCAGATTTCTGCAGAAATTTTGCGCAAGATGAAGCAAACTGCAGAAGACTACTTAGGTGAACCGGTTACAGAAGCTGTTATTACCGTTCCTGCTTACTTTAACGATAGTCAGCGTCAGGCTACTAAAGATGCCGGCAAGATCGCTGGTCTTGAAGTTCGCCGTATTATTAATGAACCAACCGCCGCGGCTCTAGCATTCGGTATGGACAAGGGCGGTAAGGGTGACCGTAAGATCGCTGTTTATGACCTCGGTGGCGGTACATTCGATATTTCTATTATCGATTTAGCTGATGTTGACGGTGAAAAACAGTTTGAAGTGCTCTCTACAAATGGTGATACCTTCTTGGGTGGTGAAGACTTTGACCAGAGAATCGTTGACTTCGTTATCGGTGAATTCAAGAAGGACACAGGCTTAGATCTCAGTAAGGATATTTTGGCTTTACAACGCTTAAAGGACGCAGCGGAAAAGGCTAAGATCGAATTGTCTAGCCGTCAGGAAACTGAATTGAACTTACCTTACATCACGGCTGACGCAACGGGTCCAAAACACTTGAATATGAAGTTGACTCGCTCCAAGTTGGAAAGCTTAACTGAAGATTTGGTTGCTCGTACCGTTGAACCATGCCGTAAAGCATTGCAAGATGCCGGTGCTTCTGTTGATGAAATTTCTGACGTTATTTTGGTTGGCGGTATGACTCGTATGCCTGCTGTCCAGGAAGAAGTTAAGAAATTTTTTGGAAAAGAACCGCGTAAAGACGTTAACCCAGATGAAGCTGTTGCGATCGGCGCTGCGATCCAGGGTGCTGTTCTTTCTGGCGACCGTAACGACGTATTGTTATTAGACGTTACTCCTTTGACCCTTGGTATTGAAACCTTGGGTGGTGTCATGACTCCAATGATCAAGCGTAATACAACGATCCCAACAAAGCACGCTCAGGTTTTCTCAACTGCCGAAGACAATCAACCTGCTGTAACCATTAAGGTTTACCAAGGTGAACGTGAGATGGCTAGCAACAACAAGTTGTTGGGTGAATTTAATCTTGAAGGTATTGCTCCAGCTCCAAGAGGCTTACCACAGATTGAAGTTACCTTCGATATTGATGCAAACGGTATTCTTCATGTATCTGCTAAGGATAAGGCCACAGGTAAGGAAAACAACATCACGATTAAGGCTAGTTCTGGTTTAAGCGATGCTGATGTTGAACGTATGGTTAAAGAAGCTGAAGCTAACAAGGAAGAAGACCATCGTCGATTTGAATTAGCACAGGCTCGCAATACCGCAGATAGTTCGATCCACCAGGTTCAAAAGACTTTGAAGGATTTAGGCGATAAGGTTGATGGAGCAGACCGTGCAGCTTGTGAAAGCGCAATCAAGGATCTTGAAGAAGCTGTTAAGGGTGAGGATAAGGATCGTATCGTTAAGCTTACAGAAGCTTTGATGACCGCTGCTCAGAAAATCGGTGAAAAGCTGAATCAGCAAGCTCAACAGGCTCAATCTGCTGATGCTCAGACCGGTGCCCAGAAGCAGAAGAAAGATGACGATGTCGTCGATGCTGACTTCAAAGAAGTTTAATCTGATTTAGTTGGGTTAATACGAAGGGGTCGCTGGCATAGACGGTGGCCCCGTTGCTGTATCTAGCCTAAATGTGACTAATAACGTTTACTGAGATAAAAGAGATTCTTCCAATGGCTGATGAAGAAATTGATTACTACGAAGTTTTAAACGTCAGTAAGACCGCAACACAGGATGAAATCAAGAAGAGTTATCGTCGCCTTGCGATGAAGTATCATCCTGACCGTAACCAAGGTAATAAGGATGCGGAAGAAAAGTTCAAACAGGTCGGTAAGGCATACGATGTTTTGAGTGACCCTCAAAAGCGAGCTGCTTACGATCGGTATGGGCACGCCGCTTTTGCGAATGGAGCCGGTGGTGCGGGTAATCCTTTCGGTCAAGGTGGTTTTGGCGGATTTGGTGGCTTCCAGCAGGGGAATTTCTCAGATTTGGGTGATATTTTCTCAGAAATTTTCGGTGGCCAACGTCCTCGAGAAGATGGCAACCGTCAGTACGTTCGTGGTTCTGACTTACAGTATGAGTTAGCGATTACTTTAGAGCAGGCCGCTCACGGTTACACTACTGAAATCCGTGTTCCAGTCTGGTCTGATTGTCCAGATTGTAAGGGAACTGGTTGTAAGAAGGGAACAGAACCGACGTCTTGCCAATACTGTGGTGGCACAGGCTTTATCCGCTCTTCAAACGGTTTCTTCCAAGTGCAACAGACCTGTCCCCATTGTCACGGAACCGGCAAGATGATCAAGAATCCGTGTTCAACATGTCACGGTACTGGTAAACAGAAAGAAACAAAGACAATTGAAATTAAGATTCCTGCCGGAATTGATGATGGTCAGAGAATTCGTCTGCAGGGTAAAGGTGAGCCTGGTATTGGTAATGGTCCTGCTGGCGACCTTTATGTCTTGATCCGTATTAAAGATCATGACATCTTTATCCGTGATGGCATGGATTTACACGTTGAAATGCCGGTTAGCTTTGCTAAGGTTACTTTAGGTGGTGAGCTTCAGGTTCCAACTTTGGATGCTAAGGCAACGATTAAGATTCCAGAAGGTACTCAAACTGGTAAGACATTCCGTTTACGTGAAAAAGGTATTAAGAGTTTACGTACCGGTGGTATCGGGGATCTTTACATCCACTTGAATGTTGAAGTTCCAGTTAACCTGACTCGAGAACAAAAGGAATTACTGGAAAAATTTGATGCTTCTTTAGAAAAGAGCGGAAAGAAACATCACTCTAAAGAAAGTGAGGGCTTCTTTGACAAAATCAAAGATCTATTCAAGTAACCAATTTTTCTGAAGTGAAAATCGGCCCATCCGGGCCGATTTTTTTGATAGGTATCCAATTGCTTTACAGTCAGATAAATAGTATTAGACAATCGATTTAATGTCGCTAATAGATGCAATTCTGTTTGTTATACGTAATAGGCTGAATTTTCACGTAATTATTCGTAGAATCTAATTAAATTGAAAGAAAATGTATTTTTCTATGCTATATTGCGCCTCTTTCTAAAAAAGAGGGGTTAATAATCATGGCATGGGTACATTTTATACTCTTGTTCGGTTGTATTATTTATGCAGCTAAGTTAGGAGGCATCGGTGTTGGTATGGCCGGTGGTCTCGGTATGGCTATTGCCGTTTTCGGTCTTGGCCTTCCTCCAGGATCTATTCCTGTTGACGTGATCCTCATCATTATGGCAGTGCTCTTTACATGCTCTGTAATGCACGTTGCCGGTGGTATGGATTACATGATTCGTGTGGCTTCCCATATTCTTCGTAGCAATCCAAAATACATCAACATTTTGGCTCCAGCTATTGCTTTCACATTAACCATCTTCTCTGGTACTGGTTTTACAACTATGGCCATTTTGAACGTGGTTCAAGAAGTTGCTAAGCAAAACGGTGTTCGCCCATCTCAGCCTTTGACATCTGCTGTTGTTGCATCTCAGATTGCTATTTCTGCATCTCCGATCTCTGCTGCCACAGCCGCTATGTACGTTGTAGTTGAAAAGATGGGTGTTTCTTTCGGTGAAGCTCTCTGTGTTATTCTTCCTGCTGGCTTGTTCGGCGCTGCTGTTGCATCCTTGATTTCTTCCTTCCAAGGTGTTGACCTCGCTAAGGACCCAATCTTCCAGGCTCGTATGCGTGAAGGTTTGGTTAGCATGGCTACTAAGGAACAGATGGAAAAGCCATTGCCTAAGGGTGCTAAGCTTTCCGTTGGCCTTTTCTTAGGTTCTGTTTTGTTCATCGTTTTGATGCTTTTGTTCAAGAAGGAAATCGGCCATACATTAGGTTCTCGTGACATCATCGTTATCACGATGCTCTTCGTCTCCATGATGATGTACTGGTTCTGTGACGTTAACCTTTCCAAGATCAAGCAGTCTTCTATCTTCCACGGTGGTTTTGAATCTCTGATTGTTATTCTTGGTATCGTTTGGATGTCTTCTACCATCATCGGTGTTTACGTTCCAACTATTAAAGAACAGGCTACAGTACTCTTAGGTCAGTACCCAGGTTTGTTAGCTCTAGCATTCTTCTGCGTATCTGCATTGTTGTTCTCTCAGGGTGCTACATCCGCCTTGTTGGTACCGCTTGCTGCAAGTCTCGGTTGCGATGCCGGCATGATCTTAGCTTGCTTCGTTGCTGTTTCTGGTATTTTCGTTACAAACGTTTACCCAACATCTGCATTCGCTGTTTCTTGCGACGATACAGGTTCCTATATGGGTAAATGGAGTGGTTCTTTGGTTATCAACCATCCATTCTTCTTACCAGGTTGCTTAGGCTTAGTAGCAGCTATCCCGTTCGGTTTCTTCATGGCTTCCGTCGTTTTATAATCCGACCCGTCCTGATTTAAACGAAACGAATCAATAGAGCTCCAAGTGTTGTCACTTGGGGCTTTATTTTTATTTGCTGATTGATTCTTTCGTTTATCCCACGTTTTAGTGATAAATTTATCGCCATTAAACTTGAAGTAAGTGATGTTGTATGTACGGACTAGGCACTTTAATTAATGCAATTGCGATCGTTGTAGGAGGCCTAGTTGGTCTTTTATTTGGTAATCGATTAAATGATGCCTTTCGTCATGCTTTGATGAATGCAGGTGGTTTGTGTTGTTTATTCATTGGGATCAGTGGAACTTTGAGTGAAATGATCATGATCGAAAACAATCAAGTGCATCTACAAGGTACGATGATGATAGTTATCACATTTGTTTTAGGAACTCTTTTAGGTTGTTGGCTTAATCTACAACAAAAGATAGAAGACTTTGGTATCTTTTTACGTAAGCTTTTTAAGGCAAATGAAGATAGTCAATTTATTAATGCCTTTGTTGTTTCGAGTTTAACGGTCTGTATCGGTGCTATGGCGATCGTTGGTGCCATCCAAGATGCCTTAGCTGGGGATATTTCAATATTAGTAGCTAAATCCATTATGGATGCGGTTGTAATTATGATTTTTACCGCATCGCTAGGAAAGGGTGCCATATTTTCAGCGATCCCTGTTTTTCTTTTTCAGGGTAGTATTACCGCTTTAGCTGTCGTGATCGAACCATTTTTGAATGAAACGGTTCTATCCAATATTTCAATGACAGGTTCTATGTTGATTTTCTGTGTTGGCGTTAATCTGATCTGGGGACAGAAATTCCCAGTTGCTAATATGTTGCCGGTTTTGTTGTTCGCAGCCGGAGCCGCCTTCCTTTAATCAAATCGAGTATCTAGAGCGAATGGACGTAATCAGCGATCCCCGAAAGAAACATTTGAACCGCTAAAACAACCAAAATAAGTCCCATCAAACGTTCAAACGCAACGGTAGCTTTCTTACCTAACAGTCGTTGAATTGCATCACCTGAAATGATGATAAGGGCACTTGATACCATAGCAAGTGTAATCGCTCCGATCCAAGTGTAAATCTTAGAAGGGTCACTACTAACCATAAGCATGACGGTTGTTAAAGCAGAGGGTCCTGCCAGCATAGGGATGGCAATAGGGAAGATATACGGCTCACCATCTTCAATATCACCATAAATTCCAGCTCGACTTGGAAAAAGCATACGAAGTGCGATGATTAACAATACTAAACCACCGCCAATTGTTAAAGCCTCTTTAGAAAGCCCAAGAACTGCCATAAAATTTTGACCAAAAAAAGCAAATAAGGTCAAAATTAATAAGGCGAAAAAACATTCTCGAGTAATGACAAAATTCTTTCGCCGTGGTTGAACATTTTTCAGTGCTGCGGACAGCGCCGGGATACTTCCTACTGGATCAACGATAAGAAACAACGTAACGAACGCAGTAAAAAAAGTCTGCTCCATTTGAATTCACCCTCTTTCTTTTAATCACGTTTTTTAATCTTAGTCGAAACAAACCATGTGAAGAAAACAGGGATAAAGAATGTGGTAATGAAGGTTGCAGCGAGCATACCGCCTAAGACCCCGGTACCCATGGATTGACGAGCCGCGGCGCCCGCACCTGTTGCAATGGCAAGTGGAACAACACCCAAAATAAAGGCCATGGACGTCATGATGATAGGACGCAGACGAAGCTTTGCTGCCTCTAATGCGGCTTCTATCGGTGGCAATCCTTCTTCCATCTTCTGAGCGGCGAATTCAACGATCAAAATCGCATTCTTGGCCGTTAAACCGATTAGAACGAGCAGACCAATTTGGAAGTAAATGTCGTTTGTAAATCCTCTAAAGTACGTAGCAACCAAAGCTCCTAATATGGAGTAGGGGACAGACATAACTACCGCAATTGGTAACGACCAACGTTCAAACTGAGCGGCGAGGATCAAGAAAATGATGATCATACCGAATACAAAGGCGTTGGTTGAAGAACTACCAATTCGTTTTTCATGGAAGGCCTGACCATTCCATTCAACGTGGAACCCGGTTGGTAAGTTATTCGCTTCGGTTTCAACAACACGGATGATATCACCGGTACTGTAACCCTGAGCGGCCTGTACGGTCATAGAAGCTGCTAAGAAACCATTCATACGCTTTAATGATTCAGGGCCAGAAGTTCTTTCAACGGTAGCTAAGGTTGAAATTGGAACCATTTTGCCCGAGCTTGAACGTACATAAAGTTCACCAAGAGATTCCGGTGTCATGCGATAAGGAGCATCTGCTTGAATAATGACTCGGTAAATTTTCCCGATACGAGTAAAGTCATTAATGTATTTACCACCCATGAAATAAGCAAGAGTGTTATAAATATCCGCAATTGGTACACCCATCGCTAATGCTTTAGCTTCATCGATCGTTAGATAAAGCTGTGGTGCATCGGCTTGAAGCATGGCTCGCGAAGATGCAATACTCGGATCGGATAAAAGACGATCTCGGAAGCTCTCAGCGACTTGCTGTACGATCAATGGATCATCAGTTTCACGAGATTGTAGATAGAAACTTAGACCTCCAGATCGTCCTAAACCACGAATCGGAGCCGGATTAATCGCTTGACCAATTGAATCGGTTCGAGCATTTACAAGCTTTTGAATTTCTCGACGGATCGCTTCAGAATTGTTCGTTCGGTCTTTCCAGGGTTCAAGCTGAACGATCATGGTCGCAGCATTCGGCTTGTTGTCGTTAGCAATCGTATCATTCGATACTAAAGTCGTAACGTTCTTAACCCCTTCAATCTTACGAACTTCTTTATTTAATTCATCAACTACATGTCCCGTGCGCAATAAACTAGCGCCTTCTGGTAATTGCAAAGAAACTCTTAAAACACCTTGGTCTTCTCGAGGCACAAACGAAGTCGGTACGATTTCAAAAAGTTTCCAACAGAAAAAGAGAACAGCAAGGAGAATTACAGCGGTAACCCAACGCTTCTGAAGGTTAAATTGAACTCCCTTCAAGTACAGATTCTTAAAACCATCAAATCCCTGGTTAAAAATATTGAAGATTCGAGGGACTCGTTCACTGTTTTTTAACAAAATGGCACATAGTGCTGGTGTTAAAGTTAAAGCAACAAAACCGGAAAGGATGACAGAAACTGCAATTGTTACGGCAAATTGACGGTAAAGCTCACCAGCCATGCCACCCAAGAAGGCAACAGGAGTGAAAACAGTAGTAAGAACCAACACGATGGCGACAAGTGCACCCGAGACTTCTTTCATGGCTTTCTGAGCTGCCTTCAGTGGTGAAAGATGCTCTTCTACCATGATACGTTCTACGTTTTCGAGAACCACAATCGCATCGTCAACCACAATACCAATGGCTAGTGTCATCGCAAATAGCGTTAACGTATTTAACGTAAAACCTAAAACCCATAGCCCGGCAAGCGTTCCAATTAACGATACCGGCACTGCTAGCATCGGAATAATCGTTGCTCGCCAACTCTGAAGGAATAGGTAAACGACTAAAAGAACCAGGATCAAAGCTTCGAGAAGCGTTTGCATCACCTCATCTAAAGCAGCTTCTACGAATAAAGACGTATCGTCCGTAATGACATAGGTGATGTTTTCTGGGAAGTTCTTTGAAAGTTCCTCTAGACGTTTTTTAACGGCTTCAGCCGTAGCCATCGAATTAGCACCGGTTTGCAGATAAACTGCAAAGGTGACACTTGGATAATCATTTAAGAGGTTATAGCCTTCGTAGCTACGATTTCCGACTTCAACTCGAGCGATATCGTGGATGCGAACAATACCATCGGCACCTTGGGAACGAACGATGATATTGCCGAATTCATCGGGACGTAATAATTGGCCCCGAGTACGGATGGTGTAAACCAATTGTTGATCATCTGTGGTTGGAGCAACCCCTACTTTACCTGCTGCGTACTGGTAGTTTTGCTGTTCAATTGCATTCCGTACATCAATCGCTGTAATACCTAATTGAGCCATCTTGCGTGGATTTAACCAAATACGCATCGCACTTTGCGAGTTTCCATAAACCCCAACGTCACCGACTCCCGGAACTCGTTTGATTTCATCAACTACATTAAGGTTAACGAAGTCAGCGAGTTCAATTGGTTTAAGATCGCCATTTGGAGAAAAGAAGGGCACCATTAGCAGAGTTTCTTCGCTTCGCTTACGCACGGTCACACCGTCTTGTCGCACCGACTCAGGCAATCGTCTTTCTGCAGAACGGACGCGGTTATTAATTTCAAGCATTGCATCATTGGCGTCTGTTCCTACTTCGAAGGTACAAGCAATTCGTACCTGACCGTTAGATCGAATCGAAGTCTCGTAGTACAACAAGCCTTCAATACCGGATAATTGATCCTCAATGGGCGCTGCGACCGTTTTCGCGAGCGTCTGTGCATCTGCGCCTTCATAAGTCGTGTTGATCGACACAACAGGAGGTGCAATTTCTGGGTATTGCGCCATTGGCAAATCACGCCACGCAAGAAGACCGGCGATGATAATCAAAATTGACATAACCGCCGCAAAGATCGGACGGCGAATGCAAAACTGCGACAGCATTGTTTAGTCCTTTTGAGTTGTTGCGGGAACTACCGACATACGGTCTTTTAACTTTTGAATTTGATCGATAATGACAAGTTCACCATCCTTTAGCCCTGAAGTAACAATCCAGTCTTTGCCTAACCAACGACCAACGGTAACTTTTTGTTGACGAGCTTTACCGTCTCGTTCAACAAAAACCGCATAACTTCCGTCAGAAAGTTGAAGAATCGCACTTTGCGGGACTAAGAAAACATTCGGTTGAATTCCAAGAATCAATCGAACGGTGACATATTGTCCGGGCAACAAGTCGCTTTTTTCTAATTTGGCACTTAAAGAACGGGTACCGGTTTGTGGATCAATTTGAATAGCGGCGAAATCAAGAGTACCTTCTACTTTCTCTTTTAGCGTTTTATTGATGACGGTTACCGGCGTTTTAGCAGTAAGTGTATAACCATGCAAATCCCGTTCACTGACAGAAAAACGAACTTTCAGGTTTTTATCCTGAGTAATATCAGTCAGTGCGGTTGTATTAGCATTAACCAAGGTTCCAGGATTTATGAGAGCCCGACCAGCAATCCCATCAACTGGAGCACGAACCTTGGTGTAACCTAAAGAAATCGAAGCTTCTCTAGCCTTGGCTTGAGCATTTAATAAATTTGCTTTGGCAATTAAATAATCGGACTGAGCATCAGTGTATTGCTTTTCGCTGACGGCTCGCTTTTGCCACAGCGTTGCAAATCGCTTAGATTCCCGTAAGTTCTTCTCAACCGTTGCTTTTGCCAGTTGTACTTCAGCTCGGGCACTATCATAAGATGCTTGGAAGGGAGCGGGATCAATCACAAAAAGAACATCACCTTTCCTTACAGGATGTCCTTCTGTATAAGTCCGTTTTAAAACAGGACCGGTGACTTGTGGATGAACAATGACTGCCGCTTCGCCTTCAGTTTGTCCAAAAACATCAACCCAGTAGGGTTGAGCCGTTGCAGTAGCTGTTAGCGTTTTAACGGGTACTGGTTTTGTCGTATTTTTCGTTGTTTTTTTATCCTGACAACCGGTGAGTGAGCAAGTTGCAAAGAGGATACAAAAAGCTACTATTGTGGTTCGAGAAAGCTTCATGATGTTTTTAAAAATCTATTCTCCCTTTTACTTGAGGATAACTCAAAAAAACCACTAAAACGCTTGGAATTGATTTTTATTTCAATAAAAAATTAGGGTTTTATCTCAAATCGAAACGTATTTAAACAAATTGGTGTTAGTGGCTTAAAGGTTCTGTTTTTTTGAGTAACCATTGCGAGGTTTTGGGATCGTCTTGAACGAGACTGTATAAAGAATCTCGTACTCTTTGATGATACTGATTGATCCAATCGATTTCGTCTTTAAGTAACTCTTCAACTAGAACACAATCTAAATCAATCGGACAAAGAGTTAGGGTTTCAAATTCTAGGAATGTTCCAAATTCAGTTGAACCCGCTAGGCGATTTGCAACAAGATTTTCAATCCGAATGCCCCAACGACTTGGTCGATAAAGACCTGGTTCGTTGCTAGTGACCATACCGACCTGCATGGCAGTTGCATCTGAAATCGTTGCCGATTGTCCTGGACGGATTCGTGGATAACTGATTCGCTGAGGACCTTCATGGACATTTAGGAAAAATCCGACACCGTGCCCTGTACCATGACCGTAATCAGACATTTGTCGCCAAAGCGGTTCTCGAGCAATTGCATCAATGGCTTGAGATGAAATTCCTAATGGGAATTTAGCCATTGCAAGGCGAATATGTGAACGAAGTACCGCAGTGTAGTCTTGTTTCATTTCATAGGTAATGGATCCAACGGGAATGGTTCGAGTAATGTCGGTGGTCCCTTCAGGAAATTGTGCTCCCGAATCAATTAATAAAAAGTTATTTTTAAGAATCGGAGAAGAATTCTTTTCAGTTGCTCGATAGTGGGGGAGTGCTCCGTTAGGACCGAATGCTACAATGGTTTCAAAACTAATATCTGTAAAACGAGGTAAAGCACTGCGATATTCAAATAATTTCTCGGCAACGCTGACTTCTGTTAATTCTCCGGAATTCTTTTCTTGATCTAACCAAGCAAAAAAACGAACTAAAGCAACCCCATCTTGAAGCATAGCCTGACGAATTAAGGTAATTTCTTCGTCTGATTTAATGGCTTTGAATGCGGTTACAGGATTTGAAATGGGTAATACAGAAACCCTATCTGAGACTTGGGTTGCTAAATAAGCATTGGTCTGATTGGGATCAAAACCGAGTGAACCTTTGTTTAGGTTTTTCAGATAATCATGAATGGATTCGTACGAATGGATACGTATCGCATCCATTGACAAAGAACGTTCTATTTCTTTAGAAATAGAGGACAGATTAACAAAAAGATCGAGTGCGCCATCTTTTGAAACTAGAGCATAGCTATAAAACACTGGATTGTGCGGAATATCAGACGCCCTTAAGTTAGTCAACCAAGCAATGTCGTCTAATGTAGTTAGAAGCAAGCGATCGACGTGAAGTTGCTCCATTTTTGATTGAACAAGGTCGATTTTTTCTTTACGGCTTCGAGGTGAAACGCTATGTTCATAAATGCTTGAAAACCGTTGTTTAGGCCGATTTAACCAAACTTGACTGGCTAAGTCTACGGTAGATCGAAGCTCTAAAGACTGCTCTTTTAGGTCTTTTTTGAGTTGGTTAAAACTAGACTGACTAAATAAAGTAGCATCGACAACAACTTGAGCTTTCGGATTTAATTGTTGGCTAAGCCACTCATCAATCGAAGGTGTATTTGATTCACCGTCTTTCATTAAGGTAATGCCACTGGCTTCAAGTTCTTTTTGTGCTTGTTCCCAGTAGCGAGAATCGGTCCAAAGGGCACTTGAAGATAAGGTGACGACTAAGGTACCAGCGGATCCACTAAACCCAGATAGAAAAGAGCGAAACTTAAAGTGCTCATCTAAATACTCTGATAAATGGGGATCTGAGGTAGGAATGATGCAAGCATCCCAGTGTTTTTCTTGTAAAAGATTTCTCAGACTAAATAGATGAGTGGTTACCATAAAAGTCAATCCTAATAAACCTTACGTAGCGTGCATGTTAAAGGAACGCCACTTTCTTCTTCACCAATGACTGTGTCTCCAATCGAGATTTTCTCGACTCGCCAACCCGCATCTCGTAATTCATTGAGTGTGGCGACTACATCCAAGTCACTACACTCAAATGAAAAACCTCCTAAAGCCGTACTTGGTGTATATAAACCGGTACCTCGACACGTGGTCTGCATTCTCAACGGTGCATCGATCAGGGGATCGAGTTCAGAACGGGTACTGTGAGGTTGAAAAGGTTGTTGATAACTCGATTGCATCGCACATCCCGTAAGCATTACAAGGATAAGTGTGGTGAGTATCAAAAACAGTCGATTAGCCATTTAGTTTTTTATCCAAAAGTTTTCGGTGAAGACGACGAATAATGTGTTCTGTCGTATCCCAATCAATACAAGCATCCGTTACAGAAACGCCATACTTTAATTGGCTTAAGTCTTCAGGAATCTTTTGATTTCCTTCGTTGATGTTGCTTTCAAGCATGACACCACAAATCGAAGTGTTGCCATTGATGATTTGAGTTACACAGTCACGAAGCACAAATGGTTGTAATGCAGGATCCTTCATACTATTAGCATGAGAGCAATCAACCACAATCCGCTTTGGAAGTCCCACTTTTTCTAAAGCTTTTTCAGCCAGCATAATGCTTACTGTATCGAAGTTCGGTCGTCCACCACCGCCTCTTAATACTAAGTGGCTATACTGATTTCCCTTGGTTTGTACGATGGCAGAATGCCCGTCTTCAGCTAAACCTAAGAAGAAATGAGGGCGACGGCTAGCCTGTACGGCGTTAATCGAAGCATCTAAAAGACCATCTGTTGAATTCTTGAAACCAACTGGAGCTGATAAGCCACTAGCCATTTCTCGGTGTGTTTGACTTTCTGTGGTTCTGGCTCCAATAGCGTACCAACTGACAAGTTCACCAATGTATTGAGGACCGAATGGATCTAGGGCTTCGGTAGCAATTGGAAGTCCCATTTCACTAATTTGAAGCATAAGTTGACGGGCCTTGAGCATGCCTTCGTCCATGCGGAAGGTGTTATTCATGTAAGGATCATTGATGTATCCTTTCCATCCGGTCACGGTTCTCGGTTTTTCAAAGTAAACACGCATCACCAAATAAGTGGTTTCTTCCACTTGTTCGGCAAGTTCTTTAAGACGCTTGGCGTAGTCAAGGGCTGCGATCGGATCATGAATTGAACAAGGTCCCGTTACAACCATGATTCGTTCATCCGTACCATCAATAATTCGTTTAATGGTGGTTCTCCCGGTAGCCACGGTTTGAGCCGCTTTTTCTGAAAGTGGAGCCTTAGCTTTAATTTCCTGAGGAGTTGGCATCGGAGAAAAGGCCTCAATATTAATATCTTCAAGAGAAAGGCCTGCCATTTTCTGATTTTCGTTAAGTTCTGGTGTCATTCGTTGAATCCGTTTTAACTGACTTTAGTATTCTTGTGATCGAAACTGATTTTTCTTCCTAGAGAAATTCATTTTAGAGGTCGAAAACCGAGATTGTGTTCTCTGCGAGAACTTTTTGTGGTTTTTAAAATCCTTTTTGGCTCGATTAGGTTTCTTTGTGTTGTCTTCTTCGCATTTTGATACTTCCTGGTTGTAGTTAAATCCAGGAAAGTCGGACAGTGTGATCTTCTTTTTAAGGAACTTTTCAATATCTTGTAAGTATTGAAGTTCCCCTTCGCTTACCAAAGAAAAAGCTTCTCCTGAAAAACCGGCTCTTCCTGTGCGTCCAATTCGATGAACGTAGTCTTCGGCCTGTTGAGGTAATTCAAAATTAATGATCTGAGGTAATTGTTCAATATCAAGACCACGAGCAGCGACGTCAGTAGCCACTAAAATCGGCAGTTCATGATTCTTAAACGCCTCTAATGCTTTAATTCGTTGTGCTTGGGTTTTATCGCCATGAATAGCTAGAACTTTAAATCCATCTTCTTTAAGTTGTTTAGCTAATCGATCGCTAGTTGTTTTAGTTCGAGTAAAGATCAAAACTTGTTGCCACTGATTATCCACAATTAAATCTCGAACGGCTTCTCGTTTTAAAACTTCAGGCATTCGATACCAAGTTTGACGAACCAAATGAGTCGCCTTATTAGAATTAAGCTCAATACAAAGAGGCGATTGCATAAAGGACTGAGCTAGGGTTCGAATATCAGCTGAAAAAGTCGCAGAAAAAAGAAGAGTCTGTCGTTTTTGTGGTAACAATTTCAAAATACGATGAATATCGTGAATAAATCCCATATCTAGCATTCGATCGGCTTCATCGAGAACGAGAACAGAAGTTTCATCCAAGAGAATTGCTCTTTGTTGTACAAGATCCAAAAGTCTTCCCGGGGTAGCGACTAGAAAGTGAATACCGGATTGAATTTTTTCTTTTTGTACATTGATGCTAACGCCTCCAAAAATAGCAGTCGCTTTAAGAGCGGTATCTTGAGTGAGCATATCGATGTGCTCGAGTACCTGAGCCGCTAATTCTCGAGTCGGAGTCAAAATCAATACCGAAGCGGTTTGCTTTTTCGGTAGTTTGTTATGTTTTAGAAGTTGGGTCGCAAGTGGAAGAAGGTAAGAAGCGGTTTTACCCGTTCCGGTCTGAGCTGTAGCTAGCAGATCCTTTCCCAATAAAACAGAGGGAATGACCTTTGATTGAATCGGAGTTGGATTTTTATAACCGACAGTAGCGACATTCGTTAAAATCTGCGAGTCTAGGTTGAGAGTTTGGAATGAAGACAAATTAGTTCTCCGATTCTGAATTTCATGAAGATTTTCGCGAGGTTATCACGTTTTCTTTCTAAGAACCGATCTTATGAAAGATAAAACAGAAAAGAGTTACAAAGATCTATTGAAAAACCAATAGAAAATTTGATGTAAAGGAACAGTATGTTAGAAGAATTAAAAATTGAAGACTTAACGGTTGGTACTGGTGTAGAAGCTCAGGCAGGAACAGGTGTCCGAGTTCACTACGTGGGTTGGCTTGAAAATGGTATGAAATTTGATTCCAGTCGAGATCGTAATGATCCTTTTGAGTTCCCGTTGGGCCAAGGTTATGTTATTCAAGGATGGGATCAAGGCGTTCAGGGCATGAAGGTAGGTGGCACTCGTCGACTCGTAATTCCCGCTTCTATGGGTTATGGTGAAAATGGTGTTGGTGGCATTATTCCGCCGAATGCCACATTGATTTTCGAAGTCGAACTCTTGGCTGTTTATCTAAACGGCGCTTGGAATACGGCTAAATAATCTAAAGTCTTAAAGTAAGGGTCTCATTAACAAATGAACCTCTTACCCCAAAAATATTAAACCTCTGTGGCGTTGAACCATTCTCGTGGCTGAAGAATATCGGCTCGGTCATCAATCAAAGGTAGGTCTAAACTGCCTTTAGGTGAAGTTTTTACAAGCCCATAAAGCGTTGCGGTGGCGTGTTCAAGCGCTCGTTTTGGATCCTTGTTTTGGAGATAATCACCAAAAGCAACGGAAGCAAAAACGTCACCTTGTCCCTTTGGAGTCGGATCCTGAGGAACAAATGGCGTTGATACGGTCCACGCTTGTTGCTCGGTAACCGCTAAGGTTTCAATACAGTTTTCGGCGACGTCTGGAGTACGAAGACTGGTGACAAAGGCAACTTTACAGCCCTTATTGCAGAACAGTTCACGTGCAGTAGTAATAGCGTCTTGTCGATCTTTCATAGTACGACCACTTAAAAGTTCTAATTCGAACTGATTCGGAGTCGTAAGATCGGCTAAACCGTTTAGGAAGTGTTCCTTCATGAATTCAGGAATTCCGGGGCGTACAAAAACTCCAGAATCGGTATCCCCCATCACAGGATCACAACACCAAATAGCTTGAGGATTTGCCTGTTTAATTTCTTCAGCTAACTCTAAGACGATATCTCCTACAGAAACATCACCCAGATAACCCGAAAGAAGCCCCTGAATCTGAGGCATCAGACCCCGTTCACGAATTCCAAGAATCACGTCTCGGATGTGGTCAGCGGAAAATACCATGCCACGAGTTGTGGGATGATTGGTGTGGTTTGAAAACTGAACGGTATTAACCACAATAGGGGAAAAGCCTAGAAGTTGTAGCGGAAACACCGCAGCGGTATTTCCCACATAACCATAAGCAACATGAGATTGAATCGAAAGCACAAACTGTGGCATTTTCTTTTCTTGTCCTACAAACAAATAACAACCAGCATTGAAGCGACTTCAACGAAGCACGAAAATAGATCTAAAACAGAGGTATTCCGATTTTTCGTAACAGTAGAGCGGTTTCGGTCATAGGAAGTCCCATGATTCCCGTAAAACTTCCCGAGATCGACAATACAAAGCTTCCGGCTTTTCCTTGAATTCCGTAAGCACCTGCTTTGTCTAAAGGTTCCTTTGTTGCGACGTAATCGTTGATTTCGTTTTGAGTAAGTTTACGAAAATGAACCGTCGAAATGGAAAGATCTTCGTGCAATTTTCCTCTAGAATCAACAATCGCAATGCCGGTATAAACCTGGTGTGAAGAACCTGAAAGCCGATTTAAAAAAGTAATTGCTTCATCTGAATCTTTTGGTTTTCCAAGGATCAGATCATCAATTGCAACGGTTGTATCTGATGCGAGTACAGGAAGACTGGGAAGCGATCGGTTTTTAATTAACGTTTGACCCCACAATGCTTTTGTTCGAGTAATTCGTCGGACGTAGTCCAAAGCAGATTCATGAGGTAAAGCCGTTTCATCAACTTCAGGATCATTGTCGCTAGCTTCTAAAACAATAAAACGATAACCCCAGTTTTGAAGAAGCTCTCGTCTTCTCGGCGAGCGAGAAGCGAGATAAAAATTGATATCGGTCACGATATTTAAGCTCGATGGTAAGGATGGTTGTGGAGCAGGGACCAAGAACGATAAAGTTGTTCAGCAATCATGACGCGCACAAATGCATGAGGAAGTGTCAAGGACGAGAGCCTTAACATAAATTGTCCCTCAGACTTTAAAGAAGGATCAATACCGTCTGCACCCCCAATTACAAAGGCAATATGCTCTCCTTGGTTATCCCAAGTTTGCAATTGCCGAGCAAGTGCAACACTGGTTAAGTCTTTTCCTCGCTCATCCAAAATGACTAAAAAAGCATTTTTTGGAAGTGCATTTCGAATACGCTCGGCTTCAAGTTCCATGATACGAGCAATCGGTTTTTTTGAGGTGCGGTCTTCAGCCTTAACCGTCTTTAATTCGACTTTCCAATCTGAAGGAAACCGAGATAAGTAGTCTTTAACTGCTTCTTCGGCCCAGGTTGGTTGTTTTAAACCAACCGCCACAATCGTAATTTTCATGAGAATTAAGCTTTGTCGTGTTTTTCGAGTTGCTTCAATTTAACCGGATGTGCACCCCACAATTCTTCAATGTTGTAGTAAGCACGAATTGTCGGTTGCATGATGTGTACAACGACATCACCGGTATCGACTAAAACCCATTCTCCGGTTTCAAGACCTTCAATGGTGACCTGTTCACAACCATTTTCTTTAGCTTCACAGTAAACGTGATGCCCTAAAGCTCGAGTTTGGCGGTTTGATGTAGCAGTAGCTACGATAACTCGTTCAAATAAAGCAGTCTGCTTTGTTGTATTAAAAACTTTAATGTCTTGCGCTTTAACGTCTTCGAGAGCGTCGACGATGATGCGCTGAAGTTTACGAATATCCATGAATGAACCTAATAAAAAAGATTTCCACATTCTAATATGGTTAGGTAGCAGACAATGAATTCGTCATTAGTAGATGCTCATTTACTAGTGAATATTTGAGAATTGATGGTCAATAGTTCTTCGCAATACTACAAAGAATGTTTCAGGGGACTGAAAAGATAATTCTCTAAACTAAGTTGAAATAATTCAGATTAAAAAGCGTGGCGTATACCGAGGAATTAAAGGTAGCCGTTGCAGTTAACAGTAACTTCCTGCTCTAAGCTTTGAAGAGTTTGCATAACTAGCGTAGACCTTGAAAGCTGTCATCTTGCAAAGAGGATAAATATAAGTTGCATCAACATTTTAAGAACGGATGTTTTACATTTCTATGTCGATAATTTTTTATTAATGAAGTAATGGATGATAATAAATATTATTATTTATTATCAAATGCTTATGAGATGGTGTTGTGATTATTAATGTGTCAAATTATCCGAAATGGATATGTTTTATACGTTTTTTTCATCTATTAATAGGGTTCATTTTCCTAAATAATTAAAGACGTCAATAAATAGGTACTTACATACGTTAGGTACATCGTTTACTGCTTATTTAACATGGAGATCTTATTCATGAAAAAAAGTGTTTTAAGCGTCTTGTTGGCTTCTTCTTTTGTTATTCCTGTTGCATCAGCAGGAGAAGTCCCTTTAGTTAAAGAACTTAACTTCCAGCCCAAAGCCATCCTCGTTGTAGGTAACTCTTACATGTATTACAACTGTGGGCTCAATGGTTATCTCGCTGGTCTAGTTCGTGAAGTTGTTAATCCTAAAATCAAGACTCGTATTGCCACGATTGGTCGAGGTAATTTAAGTCAATATCCAATAGAAGAATATTTAGACAATGCTCAAAGCATTGCTCACAACCCTAAATACGGTACTCTTTCTGAAGATTTGCTCAAAAA
>JAFTYR010000028.1 GCA_017461315.1 Burkholderiaceae bacterium
AGACATGAAAATAGTTTGGAGGAATTTTTAACTATTTCGCACTATAGTGTGCTTTTTCCAACTCGTTCATCTTCATGGTTTCAAAAAGAGAAGCTAACTGTTGTTAATGATGTTTCACTGAGTGTGAAAAAAGGTAAAACTCTTGCGTTAGTGGGAGAGAGCGGTAGTGGAAAAACGACCTTAATCAAAGGAATACTTCAATTACTTCGTGGAAAAGCTAAGACACAAGGCGAAGTGAAACTACTTGGAGTTGACTTGGAAAAATTAAATGTAAAACAACTTCGTACTATGAGAAAAAACATTCAAGTTGTTTTTCAGGATCCTTTTTCGAGTTTGAACCCTAGGTTACAAATAAAAGAAATTCTTCAAGAAGGTCTTTTGAGTTTACGTCCCGATCTTTCTTACGATGAGATAGGTAAGCGTATCGAATCGGTTCTTTTTCAGTGTGGTTTGAACTCTAATATGTTGAACCGATATCCACATGAATTTTCTGGTGGTCAACGACAGCGATTGGCTATCGCACGGGCATTGGTTGTGGAACCTAAAGTTCTTATTTGTGATGAACCAACATCAGCCCTTGACGTATCGGTACAAGCTCAAATCTTAAATTTGATAACAGAAATTCAACGATCAAAAGAAATATCTATTCTATTTATTACTCACAATTTCAGCGTGGTTCGTTATCTTGCAGACGAAATTGCTGTAATGAAAAATGGAGAAATTGTTGAATATGGTTCAGCAGAAAAAGTTCTGTTAAATCCTCAAGAAATTTATACAAAACAATTATTAGAGGCTGTTCCATCCTTTACTCGATCTCAATTTTAGAGAACTAAGTAATTATTTTTTCTAGGTATTAAAAAGGAACTTACGTGCACATAAGTTCCTTTGTCGATAAGAAAATAAGATTTATAGTGATTCGAATAACGAATTGTAACTTCTCGGATTTAGACGTTTAAGACCGAAGTGTTCGTAAGCTTTTTCTGTTGCAATTCGTCCCCGAGGAGTTCTTTGTACGAAACCTTCTTTAATAAGATAGGGTTCGACCATATCCTGAAGTGTTTCTGAATCTTCACCTACAGCAGAAGCTAAGTTTTCAATCCCTACGGGACCGCCACCAAATTTTTCCATGATGGCTGTTAAAAATTGGCAATCCAAACTATCTAAACCTATGGGGTCAACCTCTAGCATATTAAGCGCTGATTTTGCGATTTCTTTAGAAAGTTCTCCTTGATGGCGAACCTCTGAATAGTCGCGTACACGTCTTAAAAGTCGATTGGCAATACGGGGAGTGCCACGAGAACGGTGAGCTATTTCCTGCGCCGCGGACGGCTCAGGATTCATTCCCAACAGTCGCATAGAACGACGAATAATTGTTGCCAAGTCCTCAGGTGTGTAATACTGCAATTGAGCTCTAATACCAAAACGATCCTGTAATGGTTTTGATAGAGAACCTGCGCGTGTCGTTGCTCCTACGAGAGTAAAGTGAGGTAAATCGATTTTAATTGACCTTGCTGCGGGTCCCTCCCCAATCATAATGTCGAGTTTGAAGTCCTCTAAAGCTGGATAAAGAATTTCTTCGACAACCGGTGACAAGCGATGTATTTCGTCAATAAAAAGAACATCGTGTGGTTCAAGACTGGTTAGCATCGCCGCTAAATCTCCGGCCTTTTCTATAACAGGACCAGATGTCTGACGTAGATTGACTCCTAGCTCAGTCGCAATAATATTGGCTAAAGTCGTTTTTCCGAGTCCTGGAGGCCCAAAGAGTAATACATGGTCTAAGGCTTCTCCACGATTCTTCGCTGCCGTAATAAACAAATCCAACTGTTCACGGATTGAGTCTTGTCCGGCGTATTCTGACAAGTACGTTGGGCGTAATGCCTTATCCGCAATATCGTCTTTACCAATTTTTTCAGAAGAAACAATACGATCGGCCATGATTAACCTTTTTTAGATAAATGCTGAAGAGCTAAACGAATCCCTTCAGAAACCTCAATGCCATCGGATAAATTCTTTAAAGAAGATCGAGCTTCTCTTTCATTAAAGCCAAGTGAAATGAGAGCTTGCAGAATTTCTTTCTTTGTACCAATGATGGACTCTTCAATAGAAGTGGCAGAAACTTTATCTTTGAGTTCTAGCACAAGGCGTTCGGCCGTTTTTTTACCAATTCCAGGTACCTTGGTGAGTAGAGCGACTTGTTCTGTTGCAATCGCATTACTGAGTTCTACTGCGTTCATAGAGGAAAGCATGGATAACGCAGTTCTAGGACCAATACCATTGACCTTTAGGAGTTGGCGAAAAAGAATTTTTTCATTTTTTGTGAGAAACCCAAATAACAAGGAGGCGTCTTCACGAACAATCATCTCGGTCAGGATGATTAAATCTTCACCAATTTCCGGTAAGTTATAAAAAGTTGACATTGGGACGTCAACTTCGTAGCCAACGCCTTGGCAATCTATAACAATTTGAGGTGGATTTTTTTCAATTAATTTGCCATGTAAGCGAGCAATCACTTTAATTTACCTTCGTATTTTTGAGTCCAAGCATTTCGCGATCGTCCTGCACTAGCTCCTTTTCGAGCGGAAGCCGTGGCACTTTTTCCCGTTCCTTTTTGTGCAGGAAGAATCCCTACAAGGATACAGCTATTTGCGTAACAAATGGCCGTTGCAATGGCATCAGACTCATCAGATGAAAACCGAGATTCTTCTTCGTTTAGTAAGCGAGCTACCATGGATTGGACTTGAACTTTGTCCGCAGCTCCCGTTCCCGTTACTGCTTTTTTTATTTCTCGAGTGCTAAATTCTTTACAGCATAGTTTACGACTTGCAGGTGCACACATCGCTACGCCTCTAGCATGTGATAGCAACATACTAGATTGGGCATTGGTATTAAGAAATGTTTTCTCAATGGCACTGACAGATGGTTTGTAAGTATCAATAATCTGCGTCAGCTGTTCAAAAATGAATCCAAGACGTTCTGAAAGTTCGCCATAAGGAACCTTCAGAACACCTGAAGTCACACGAGTATATCGCCCCGGAAGATAGTCAATGATGCCATATCCCGTAAAGTTAAGTCCTGGGTCAATACCAAGAATTCTTATAACGTTACTCAAAGATTAAAAGCCTCCGAATCCAGGGAATTTTCCTTTCATGCCACGGAATGCTCTCATCATCTTAGATAAACCACCTTTTTTCATCATTTTCATGACATCTCGACTCTGTTCAAATTGCTTTAGCATACGATTTACTTCTTGAACAGACACGCCAGCACCTGCCGCAATTCTTCTCTTACGGCTTGCCTTAATAATTTCAGGTTTACGTCTTTCATATGGCGTCATGGAGTTAATGATGCCTTCTGTTCGAGCTACCTGCTTTTTAGCTTGATCATCATCAATGTTTTGAGCAGCTTCGGCAAACTGAGAGGGAAGTTTTTCGATCAAAGAGGAAAAACTTCCAATATTTTTCATCTGACTTAATTGTGTTTTAAAGTCATCTAAGTCAAAATCTTCTCCCTTTTTGATCTTTTCTGCGATTTTCTGGGCTTCTTTAACGTCAACCGAACGTTTTACGTCATCTACTAAAGAGACGATATCGCCCATACCGAGAATACGACCTGCCATTGCCTGAGGATCAAAGCGTTGGAAGCCTGTTAATTTTTCTCCGACACCAATAAATTTAATCGGTTTACCTGTGGTGTAGCGTACCGAAAGGGCTGCACCTCCACGTGAGTCCCCATCAACCTTAGTTAAGATAATTCCTGTAAGAGGGAGTTTTTCTCCGAACGCTTTGGCCGTATTTACTGCATCTTGACCGACCATCGCATCAACGACGAATAAGGTTTCAACAGGATGAATGGCCTGCTCTAATGAGGCAACTTCATTCATCATGACTTCATCAATGGCCAGTCGACCTGCCGTATCAACGATTAGAACATCGTAGAAATGACGTTTGGCGTAATCAACAGCCCGATTAGCAATATCAAGAGGTTTTTCATTCGGATTGCTTGGGAAAAAATCTACTCCGGCTTGTTCTGAAACGGTCTTTAACTGATCAATAGCCGCAGGACGATAAACGTCAGTCGAAACGGTCAGAATCTTCTTTTTACGATTTTCTCTTAACCATAGACTCAGTTTACCAGCGGTAGTGGTTTTACCTGCGCCTTGAAGACCTGCTAAAAGAATAATTGCAGGAGGCTGAACGGCAAGGCTAAGTTCTGAGGCTTTTGGATCATCGCCTCCGCCAATAACGTTAATCAGTTCTTGGTGTACAACACCAACTAATGCTTGACCAGGAGTTAAACTACCGACAACTTCTTCTCCGAGAGCTTTTTCTTTAATTCGGTTAATGAGTTCTCGAACAACAGGAATGGCTACGTCAGCTTCTAATAGTGCGATACGCACTTCGCGTAGCATTTCCTGGGTATTAGCTTCTGTGAGACGAGCCTGGCCCGTGATGGTTTTAACGACTTTACTGAGTCTTTGAGTGAGCGAATCGAGCATGGATTTAATTCAAACTAAAGGGTTACGTCATAGAATAATACAAGACTGTATTGTTAAGCGGTAATGAAATGACGATCAATACTATTTTTTATATTATTGTAGCGACGCTATATCTTATATCAGCTTGGGGTGTTTACTCATCGGCGCGCGATATACGTTCGAAACTAGGTGTATGGGTTCGTCCAGCTATTAGTGCTGGCCTGTTTTTGCAGGTATATTTGATCTATGAGGCATTGTTTACCCACGGAACGCCTTATTTTGGATTGGCTTTAGCGTTATCAATTACGCTTTTTGCATGTACCCTCATTCTTTTGATTGAATCCTTCTTTTCTAGAGTTGAGAGCTTGTTGGTGTTTATTCTTCCGATAGCCGCGATCGGAACTTTATTTCCGATATTCTTACCAGGAACTCCATTAGAACCAGAAACCGCGTCCTTTTCATTCCGTGTACATCTTTTATTAGCGATTCTGGCTTATAGCCTAATGACAATTGCTCTGATCCAGGCATTGGTTCTTATGGCACTACATAATTGGCTTCGTGAAGGCAAGGCTGGAAAAGCTTTAGGACAGGAAAAAGACGGAAGTATTATCCAAAATGCGCCGAGCATTATGGATATGGAAAAAATGTTATTCCGTTTGTTATGGTCGGGTTTTCTGATCCTTTCCGCTGCGATTGTTTTCGGAAGTGCTTATACCCATGGATTGTTTGGGGTGTTCTTTAGATTCGATCATAAGACGGTAACGACTCTTTTAGCTTGGCTTGTTTTTGCAGTTCTATTATGGGGGCATCATCTGAGAGGATGGCGTGGACGATTCGCTGCTCGCTGGGTTGTCGTTGGTTTCTGTATATTAATGATTGCCTACATTGGGTTACGCTTAGTCATAGAGGTGGGGCGGTAAGATGTCAAAGATTCTATTTTTCCTCTTGATATTTATTGCTATTTATTTGGGGTGGAGATCATTCCGAATTAGACAAATTGATTCAAAAAAGAAAGAGCAGGCATCTAAGCAAGATTTCATTATGGTTTCTTGTGCTCGTTGCGGTGTTTATGTACCTCAATCAGAAGCCTATGAAAACAACGGCCAATATTATTGTTGCAAAGAACATTGTCATTCCAACCAAAGTAAGGACCAATAATGTGGATTGATGAAAATGGGTGGTGTTCTCAAATACAAAAAGTGCCTTCTCCCCATTTTAATGATCGACCCTTGAACGAAAAGATCACAATGATTGTGATCCACAACATCAGTCTACCTGCTGGTTGTTTTGGAACTTGCTGTGTAAAAGACCTTTTTTTAGGTTGCCTGGATTGTTCTTATGATTCTAGTTTTGTGGATTTAAAGGATCTGAGAGTTTCGTCACATTTCTATATTGATCGGAAAGGATTAATATCTCAATTTGTTTCATGCCAAAAGCGAGCTTGGCATGCCGGGGTTTCATCCTTTCGGAATCGACAAAACTGTAATGATTTTTCAATAGGTATCGAGCTTGAGGGGACTGATTTTGTTGCTTTTGAACCCGTGCAATATCAAAAGTTATCAGAATTGTGTAAAGTTCTTTCAACGCATTATCCGATTACTTCGATTGTGGGACACAGTGATATAGCACCGGGTCGTAAAACAGATCCGGGTCCCTCCTTTGATTGGATGGAATTGAAACACTTGGGGCCTACAGATGCTCATTTATACCCATTTCAGGTAGATGACTAATACGAGGCATAGAAGAGGGTGGTGTCTTTTTGTTTAAAACTATAAAATCAAGAATTAGTTTGGCGTTTCTAAACTTTAAAATGCTAATCCGATAATTTGGATGATTGCTTTGGATAGGAATACATATGATTTCTGGAGTTTTTCTTTTCACGATCAGGTTGCTTTGTACTGTTTTTGGTTGCTTGCTGTTACTAAGAGCCTATATGAGATTTTTGGGAACTCCAAGTAATGATCCTTTGAGTCAATTTTCCTATCAGCTGACTCAATGGGCCGTGCATCCGGCTTCGTCATTTATTCCTCGGTATCGAAATATCGATTTTCCTTGTATTTTTGTAGCCTATTTAAGTGCCCTGATTTACGTGTTCTTTCTGTGGTTAGTTACAGGAGGAACTATCGGATTCCTTTATTTGTTTATATCTTCTTTTGCACTTGTAATCTCATGGATTGTTGAGATGGCAATGTGGGTTGCTTTGATCTACTGTATCTTTTCATGGGTTAATCCAACATCCCGTTACTATCGAACTTTAGGTTATCTTTCCGATCCATTTTTGGCCCCCTTCCGTAGAATTATTCCAGTATGGAGAAACATTGATTTTTCGGCCATAGTGTTCTTTTTACTGGCTAGTTTTATTAATGGATTTTTATCCCAATTCATTTAGTGTTAAACAAGTTTTCCGAAAATTTCGGATAGATATACCCTGCTTTAATGCTAGGACTTAAAGTTTTTGTATTTTTTTAGGGTTATCCATAAATGTGCATGTAAAAAAATGTAATACAATCGCACATGTTCTAACAAGAATATTTTTGGAGAACTTTTAATGAGTATTTACTTTTGGTTTCAATTTGCACTGCTTCTAGTGATTTTGTTCTTCGGAGCAAAGAAGGGCAGTATTTATTTGGGTTTGATCGGTGGTATCGGTTTGATTCTTTTCATCTTCGGTCCACAGCCTTGGTTAGGTCTTAAGCCAGGCAAACCCCCTGTCGATGTTATTTTGACGATTATTGCAGTTGTGGCTGCTGGTGCTACTTTACAGGCTTCCGGTGGTTTGGACTGCTTGCTTCAGGTTGCTGAACGCGTATTGCGTAACAATCCGAAGTTCGTTACATACTTAGCTCCAATGTGTAGCTTCGTATTGACCATCCTCTGTGGTACAGGTCATACCGTTTACACATTGCTCCCAATTGTTTACGACGTTGCTATTAAGACTGGTGTTCGTCCAGAACGTCCAATGGCTGCAACCTCTATCGCTGCACAGATGGGCGTTATCTGCTCTCCAGTTTCTGTTGCTTGTGTATCTGGCGTTGCATTGTTGGCTGGTCACACTGTTGCTAATGGTTCCGAACTCGGTTTAGTTAACCTTCTTTCTTTAACTATTCCATGCGGTTTCATTGGCTTGTTGGTTATGGCTACTTACTCCAACTTCCGTGGTAAAGATTTGGATAAGGATCCAGAATTCCAGGCTCTTATCAGCGATCCAGAAGCTAAGAAGTATGTTTACGGTGAAGGTATTACCTTGTTGGGTAAGAAGCTCCCACGTTCTCAGTGGACTGCTCTTTGGATCTTCTTGGGCGTAGTTGCTGTCGTTGCTATCCTTGGTGCTTTCGGTGACCTTCGTCCAATGGTTGGTAAGAAGCGTCTTTCCATGACATTGGTTATCCAGATGTTCATGTTAGCTGGCGCAGCTCTCATCGTTATCTCTACAAAGATTTCTCCGAAGACTATCGGTAGCTCCTCCGTGTTCCGTTCCGGTATGGTTGCTGTAGTTTCTGTGTTCGGTGTTGCATGGATGTCTGATACAGTGTTCCGTGCTCACTTGGGCGAATTAAAGGAAATCTTGGTTGAATACGTTAAGCTCTATCCATGGGCATACGCTGTTGTTATCTTCTTGGTATCTAAGCTCTTGAACTCCCAGGCAGCTGCTGTTGCCACAATCGTTCCTGTTGCTTTGGCCGTTGGTACACCTCCAGGAATCGTAGCTGGTTTGATCTCCGCATGTTACGGTTACTACATCATCCCAACTTATCCTTCTGACCTTGCTTCCATCGAATTCGACCGCTCTGGAACAACTAGAATTGGTAAGTTCGTGATCAACCACTCCTTCATTATGCCTGGTTTGATTGGTGTGTTCACTGCAACCGTTATGGGTTACATCTTTGCTCACCTCTACGGCTGGGTATAGTCTGAATTCTGATTAAAGAATAAAAGAGGATCTCAGTCCTCTTGAAAGACTAAAAAAGCTCGAGAATCATTAGGTTCTCGAGCTTTTGTTACGTGTGATACTTATATGTTAAATCCACAAGTATTGATAGGGAAACTTAAAGAGCTCCCTTTATTGATTTAGTTGGTTAGATTTTGGTAGAGCTTCATGAGTTCAGACACAATTTCTGCCTCACTCATACTGTGTTTAAAACCATAGGCATCCATAACGGCATGGTCGTTAGCTTTGTGAGCGTTCAATAAATCGGTATACAGGTACATTTGTTCTCCATACATATCCGCAAGTGATGAATCCGGGTATTCGGTACGAGCATCCAAAATACTTTGAGCACAAAACTCAATTTTCTTTTTGCATTTCTCGTCAACTTCTGGCCAAGGGAAATTGTTGTATACGATGTCTTTGGAATATCTATAGTCACTCTTCATTCGGCCAGCTACCGTACGCATCCATGCCATATGAATTAAGGAATTTAAAACTCCAAACTCAAACAAGCTTGCATTTGGAATTAACTGAATAGCATCGTTGGGGATGTCATCTTTTGTCATGAAACCGAGTGGGATGTATTTTCGAGTTTCAGAAGATACCCTAGGAACGACAATGTAATCGCCACTATTAGGTTGACGAATTTCTTGGAACAGAGCCGGGAAGTCCGCACTTTTACGTGTCAACTCTTTAGTACTAGCTAGCCTATATTTTCGTACGGCATCTACTCGTTCTTTTATGAATGGTGAACGCTGTATCTGTAAAGGGCTTGCTTTTTCCAACCATAAACAATAGCGTTTTTTGTTTCGAATAAATTCATTAGCACCAAAGTATGGTTTGATAAATTGTTCCAAATCCGGTTCATTTTTAAGAACAATCCGTTTCTCATCTTCGGTGATAGAAAAAAACCTCCATCTACTGGTTTATTGCCATAAACCATTTCTGGAACATTGCAAATTGGATAAGTTCGAGATTCAATAAAAACAGTTTCTCCGATAGTCAAGTAAGGAGAAATTTGTTCGACGTTATGACATAACACGGAGTTTTCGAAAAGTTTAACCGTATTACTCTTTTTGTTCGAGAATCCAATGATAACGCAATGTACATGTGCTTTCTGTTGAGTTTCAGAGTTCCAAATGAATGATTTATAAGCAAAATTTAAATGAATGCCAAACCATATAAGTAAAGGTTTCCATAAAAAACTAACCTGTTCACCTTGAGTAATCGAATTGGTTGCAACGAAAGCACACCTAATATTAGTTTCTTTGATAAATTCAGCTGATTTAAAAAACCATCCCGAAACGTAATCTAACTTGCCAGCTTGTTTATGTTTTTTCCCTAAATGATTAATTGTGACTGCTTCAATATCTCTTTTTTGATCTTTTAATTGATTCGAATAACCGATAAAAGGAGGGTTCCCCATGATGTAGGAAAGCTCATCTTTAGGTACCACTGTCCTCCAGTCAATAGTTAAAGCATTAGCTTCTACAATATTGTTAAAGGACTTTAGTGGTAAATAATCATCCGTTAATTGAACAATTTCAGCTGTATCCTGTCGCATCTGACTTTCAGCAATCCATAAAGCGGTTTGTGCGACAGCGGTGGCGAAATCATTAATTTCAATTCCGTAAAATTGATTAATAGAAACCTTAATTGGGTTAGCAATATCTCCCATTGCAACCTGTCCGTGAGAGAGGATGCTTAGAACTTCATTTTCAAGTCTGCGTAAACAAATATAGGTTTCTGTTAGAAAGTTACCACTGCCACAAGCCGGATCAAGGAATTTCAAAGAGGCTAACTTTTCTTGGAATTTAAGTAAGTCTCTTGTACGCGTTCGATCTACGGGATTAGCACGAATAACATTGAGTTCTTTGCGTAGATCATTTAAGAATAGTGGATCAATAACCTTGTGAATATTTTCAACAGACGTATAGTGCATCCCGCCTTTTCTGCGAGTTTCAGGATTTAACGTGCTTTCAAACAATGAACCGAAAATTGTTGGACTAATGGCGCTCCAATTAAATCCTTCACTACCTTCATTTAATAGCAAATCAACAATTTCATCAGAAAATAATGGAATTTCGATTTGACCATCAAACAAGCCTCCGTTAACGTAGGGGAAAGAGGCTAAGTCTGGATTTAAATAGGGATCACGCTCATTAACTGGCTGATTGAGTACTTCAAAAAGTTCCATTAGTCCCTTTCGCATTCGTTTGACATCAAACTGCAAAAGATAATCATGAAATTTATTTGCTTTTCCGAAGAGGCCAGAATCTTCTGCATACATGCAAAAGACGAGACGAACACAGAGTTTATTCAGGCTTTTATGAGATTCAATACAGGTAGGATCTTTATATTGCTTCAATAATGCATTAAAAAGGCGACCGATAATGGTCCCAGCCTGCATCGAGACTTCTTGTTGACGCTTAATAAGGATATTCTCTGCATCAGCCAGAAAACCTAAACGATGGTAGTCTCGATCGAGATCCTTGAGGTAAATAATTTCTGGATCATCATGTGGATTTTCCATGTCGTGAATATGAAATTCTGAGAAGTTACACACAACAATCCAACGTGGACGTTGAGAAAATGGTAATTCATTGGCGTACCGTTTTGCTTGTTGAAATGGTGTGAGTATTGAACCATCAGATTGTTTATAGGCTTTCTTAAGGTTTATTCCTTTACCTTTTTGTTCTATTAAAACCTTAGTTGCAGAAATATAACCATCAATGAAACTTGTTTTTCCAAGCTGAACTTGATTTTCAAAAGAAATAAATTGAGTGGGGTTCTCTACGCCAAGCACGTCTTGTAGAAGCGATAACCAGAATGGCTGACTTTGGCCTTTTTCATATCCTTTACCTGACCATTCTTTAATAAACTGCTTAGCAGCTTTTCTCTGAGCGATATCTTGAAGAGGGCGCTCGCCCCCCCCCGCAAAATTTACTTGTAGGGGATTGATTCATAAGGGCTTTTGGGATTTAGCCACGGGTTGAGGTGGCAATATTTTTGACGAGATAAAAAAATACCCACGTCTCAGACATGGGTGAATAAAACTGGCTCCCCGAGTTGGACTTGAACCAACGACCTGCGGATTAACAGTCCGTCGCTCTACCGACTGAGCTATCGGGGAATCGAGAAGAAGAACTATACAGGACTTTTTGAAAGTTTGCAAGTTCTTCATGCGGTTTTTTTACTTAATTACCTCTTTAATTGCCTTAGCAGTGTATTCAACGTTCTTTGTATTAAGAGAAGCAACACAAATTCGACCTGATTTAACTGCGTATACACCAAATTCGTCTTTGAGACGTTGTACTTGGTCAGCGGTTAATCCAGTGAATGAGAACATACCATTTTGTTTTTCAATAAATGAAAAGTCTTTTGAAGCACCAATTTCTTTTAAGGCCTTGACAAGTGCGGTTCGCATTTCTTTAATACGTACACGCATTTGGCGAAGATCTTCATGCCATTGTGCTAAAAGTTGTGGATCATTCAATACGGTTGCGACGATAGCTGCGCCATGCTTTGGAGGATTGGAGTAGTTGGCACGAGCTGCGGATTTCAGATTAGTTAATACACGAGCGGCTTCCGCTTCATCAGCACAAACCGCTGTAAGAGCGCCTACGCGTTCTCCGTACAAAGAGAAGTTCTTTGAGAAGGAAGAGGAGACAAAGAATTGTAGGCCACTTTTAGCAAAGAGACGTACGGCCTCGGTATCTTCTTCTAAACCGTTACCAAAGCCCTGATAAGCGATATCAAGGAATGGAATAAGCTTACGGGTCTTACAGATTTCAATAACTTTTGCCCATTCTTCTGTAGTAAGGTCAAAACCTGTTGGGTTGTGACAGCAGGCGTGGAGAATAACAACGGTGTTTTCTTTCAAACCTTCTAAGCTAGCAACCATTGCTGGGAAGTCGATACAACCTTGTTCTTTGTTGTAATAGGCGTATGAACCAACAGTAAAACCGGCTGATTCAAAAATAGCGACGTGATTTTGCCATGTAGGAGCAGAAACAACAGCAGTTGGATTATCTAGAATAGTACTGAGGAAATCAGCACCCAGCTTCAAAGCACCAGTTCCACCAAGGGATTGGATCGTCGTTGCCCTCTTAGATGCTATAACTTCAGAACCTTCACCAAAGAGTAATTTTTGAACACCTGAACAATACTGAGGAAGACCTGAAATAGGAATATATGCATGAGCCTCCTTTTTATCGAGTAACTTTTGCTCTGTCAGGGCAACAACATTCAAAAGGGGAATGTTGCCTTCTTCGGTACAGTAGACGCCAATACTTAAATTGACCTTGTTTTCTCTCGGATCGGTTTTAAAGGCTTCATTAAGTCCTAGAATGGGATCGTCTGGTTTTTTTTCTACACAAGCAAAGATTGATTGGGTCATAATAAATTCCTAACCAAAAAGGACATAAAAATTTGAAAAGACTATTTTTGAAAATATAGCCGTCTGTAAGAGAAAGAACACAAAATTGAATACTTTTTTATGTATTCATTTGGTAAATGCGATATATCCGTAAGAATTTAGTAGTCTAAGAATTATTGATCGGGAGTTTTACGTGTCTACAGTTATTCGTTTTCCAGGGTCACCGTTTGAGTTACATCAACCTTTCGAAGCGGCTGGTGATCAACCGAACGCTATTAAGAAACTGGTTGAGGGAATTGAAGATGGAATGACTGCTCAAACTCTCCTTGGTGTAACGGGTAGCGGTAAAACTTATACGATGGCTAACGTAATTGCACGTACTGGGCTTCCGACTCTGGTTATGGCGCCGAATAAAACGTTAGCGGCTCAGCTTTACGCGGAAATGAGGGATTTTTTCCCAAACAATGCCGTTGAGTATTTTGTAAGTTACTACGATTACTATCAACCAGAAGCTTATGTTCCTCAACGAGATCTCTTTATTGAAAAAGATTCTTCAATTAATGATCACATTGAACAAATGCGCCTTTCTGCCTCAAAAAGTGTTCTTGAGCGAAGAGATGTCATTATTGTAGCGACCGTTAGTGCAATTTACGGTATAGGAAAACCAGAGTCTTATACGGAAATGCGTTTAATTCTTCGTGAAGGAGAATTATTAAATCAACGGGACTTGTTGTCTCACTTGGTTCGTATTCAATATACGAGAAATGATTCAGACTTTACTCGTGGAACATTCCGAGTTCGTGGGGATACGGTAGACGTATTTCCGGCCGAACATTCTGAATTGGCTTTAAGGATCCAATTTTTTGATGATGAAATTGAAATGATGTACTTTTTTGATCCTCTGACCGGTAAATTACATCAACGGATCAAACGCTTTGTCATCTATCCTACGTCTAACTATGTGACTCCTCGTCATGATGTTTTACGGGCGATTCAAACAATTCAGGAAGAATTTAAAGAACGAGAAGCCTTTTTTATTAAAGAAGGAAAGCTTATTGAGGCTCAGCGTCTTAGAGAAAGAACATTATTTGATTTAGAGATGTTAAATGAATTAGGTTTCTGTAAAGGAATTGAAAATTATTCACGACATCTTTCTGGAGCAAAAGAAGGGGAACCACCTCCCACACTGATTGATTATTTACCTCAAGACGCCTTGATGTTTTTTGACGAGTCTCACGTTCTTTTAGGGCAGATTGGAGGTATGTCGCGTGGCGATAATGCACGAAAAGAAACCCTGGTTCAATATGGTTTTCGTCTACCTAGTGCAAAGGATAATCGGCCGTTACGATTTGAAGAATTTGAACGTAAGATGCGTCGTTCGATTTTTGTATCAGCAACGCCTGCTAAATACGAGTTAGAACATTCGTCACAAATTGTTGAGCAAGTTGTTCGTCCTACTGGTCTTGTAGATCCGGAAGTAGAAGTTCGTCCAGCAACAACTCAGGTTGATGATGTACTAGCAGAAATTCATGAGCGTATTAAGAGAAATCAGAGGATATTGATTACAACCTTAACCAAACGGATGGCAGAAGACCTTACCGAATTTTTGGAAGACAATGGAATTCGTGTTCGTTATCTGCACTCAGATATTGATACGGTAGAGCGAGTTGAGATTATTCGAGATCTTAGAAAGGGAATGTTTGATGTACTTGTTGGGATTAACCTATTACGTGAGGGTTTAGATATCCCTGAAGTATCGTTAGTTGCTATTTTGGATGCCGATAAAGAAGGATTTTTGAGAAGTGAACGTTCGTTGATTCAGACGATAGGTCGTGCGGCTCGTAACGTCGAAGGGAAAGCAATCCTTTATGCAGATAAGATGACAGATTCAATGAGAACGGCTATTGAAGAGACAGAGCGACGTCGTACCAAACAAAAATCCTATAACACTGAACATAATATCGTGCCTACTAGTATCAAGAAAGAAATACGAGACATTATTGATGGGGTGTATCGAAGTGATTCTGAAATAGAGGTTCGCAATAAGAATGTCGATATGGATTATGAAAAGCTAGACGCAAAACAACTAGCTAAAGAAATTAAAAAACTTGAAAAAGAAATGTTTGATTACGCAAAAAATCTCGAGTTTGAAAAGGCCGCAGAGACTCGAGACAAGATTAATCAAATTAAGTTACAGGTTTTTGGTGTTTCCAGTATGGGTAATTCGGAGCATTAGTCGTCGAAAATACACTTGATTTTTATCACAATTAGAATGTAATATTCCTTGCGGTGGAGTTTTTAAACCCCATCTGACCAAAAGGTGGGTATTGAGTAAGAAATAAAGAATAATAAGTTAAAAGAAAAGCTTAGTGCTTTAAGAGAGATTTAAAACATGGTCAAAGTTCTTTTTGTGTGTATGGGTAATATCTGTCGCTCCCCGACGGCAGAAGCAGTGTTTCAGAAAATGGTTAAAGAAAGTGGCCTTTCTGAACAGGTTGTCGTGGATTCAGCTGGAACACATGGCTACCATGTCGGTGAAGCACCGGACGTACGCGCTCAGCTTGCAGGTAGAAAGCGTGGCTACGATCTTTCTACTTTAAAAGCTCGTCAGATTACCTTAGATGATTTCCGTGAATGTGATTTCATTTTAGCGATGGACTGGGAAAATTTGACTGCAATGCAACAGATTTGTCCTCCGATGTATCGTCACAAATTAGCTTTGCTCATGCGTTACGCTAGCGAATACGATACAGCAGTTGTTCCAGATCCTTATTACGGTGGTAATGAAGGTTTTAATACCGTACTTGATTACTGTGAGGACGCTTGTGAGGGATTGTTGGATGTTGTTAAGAAACGTGCATCGATGTACAACATCTCTCGTTCGTTCTAGTCATATATAAAAAGTATTACAAGATTTAATCCGCTCAATCTGAGCGGTTTTTTTTCTCTTTAAATAATTCCGACAGTTGCGCTCGGGAATAGAAGTCTTTATTA
>JAFTYR010000029.1 GCA_017461315.1 Burkholderiaceae bacterium
CGAGCGTTGCAATGGTTTGATGGCCGTTTCGATGAGTCTCAGGTATAACTTCATGAGACACCACAAAGATCATAGCGCTTGCTGATAATGCCAATCCAATTGGATAGGCTTGTGGGAAACCTGAGCTGACAAAGACACCAAACAACGCACCAATGGGTTCCATTAAACCACTGACCATACCAAAAAGAACCGCTTTAGCATTAGATAAGCCCAAAGCTCTAAGCGCCAAAACAACTACTAATCCTTCGGGAATATCTTGTAGGGCAATCGCAATCGTTAATGGAACCCCAATTTCTAACTCGGGTTGTACAAAAGAGATACCGAGTGCCATTCCTTCGGGGAAATTATGAATCACGATCGTAAAGGCGTATAACCAAGTTCCAGAAAAAGAAGCCACTTGAGGACCATGATGACCGATTTGTCGATGGATGTGGGGTGTCATCGCATCGATTGCAAAAAGAAGTAAAACACCTAAAACCATACCAAAGCAAACAACCGCTAATGTCATGAATTTAGAGGTGGGATATAAGTAATTTGAAGCTTCAATTGCGGGAAGAAGGAGCGAAAAAACACTCGCAGCGAGCATCATCCCTGCCGATGCCCCCAACAAGGAATCTTCTACTTTTTGTGGAAGTGTTTTAATAAAAAAGGCAGGAAAAGAACCGATTGCCGTAGCGGTAAAACCAACTAAGCCTGCAAAAAATCCGTATTTCAGAGCTTCGTCTGCATTACCCCATAACAGTTGATAAAACGAAAAGAAACAGAGGGAACCTATTAAAACGGTAAAACTTGTGACACCCAATAACCAAAAAGGATGTGATTTAGCATACGACAAAAAAGTTGTAATCGGTTTCACAACATTCCCTACCTACGATTGCAATAGGGTTACTCTAAACGAAAAAGAACCTCATCTTTGCGAATCATATTAAATCTTTTTCGTGCTCTGACTTCAACCGCCTCTTCGCCAAGACGGAGACTTTCCGCTTCTGCAGAAAGTTGTTTGAGTTCGTCTTTTAAGTCTTGATTCGTTTGTCTTTGTTCTTTTAACTGAGACTTTAAAGACTCTAAATTTTGAAAGCTTCCCTTACCAAACCATAAGGGATACTGAATTAAGCATAACAACACGATAAGTCCCAAGACAATAAGTCTTGGGACCATATTGCTTCGATCTCTAGTAAATCGAGCCATTTACAGATTATCTACGAACATTGTAGAAAGCGGACATGCCTGGGTAAACAGCAACTTCACCGAGTTCTTCTTCGATGCGTAACAACTGATTGTACTTAGCCATACGGTCGCTACGAGACATAGAACCGGTCTTAATCTGGCCAGCATTTGTACCGACGGCAATATCAGCAATTGTAGAATCTTCGGTTTCACCAGAGCGATGAGATACAACGGCTGTATAGTTTGCACGTTTTGCCATTTCGATCGCAGCGAACGTTTCAGTCAATGTACCGATCTGATTGATCTTGATGAGGATAGAGTTAGCAATACCCTTTTCGATACCTTCGGAAAGAATATTAGTATTAGTAACGAAAAGATCATCACCAACCAACTGAACACGATCACCAAGAGCATCAGTTAACTTAGCCCAACCTTCCCAGTCACCTTCAGCCATACCGTCTTCAATGGAGATGATTGGGTACTTGTCGCACCATTCAACCATCTTTTCAATCCATTCTTCAGCAGTCATACGAAGGTTCTGACCCTTCTGGTTGTAGTAACCGTCTTCGAAGAATTCACTTGAAGCACAGTCCAAACCGATACAGATATCTTCACCTGGTTTGTAACCAGCGGTTTCGATTGCTTCGATTACCAATTCAATTGCTTCTTCATGACTACTTAATTTGGGAGCAAAACCACCTTCATCACCAACAGCAGTACTCATACCCTTGTTATTGATGATCTTCTTTAAAGCGTGGAATGTTTCCGCACCATAGCGGAGTGCTTCACGGAAACTTGGAGCACCTACTGGGATAATCATGAATTCTTGAATATCCAAGTTGTTGTTAGCATGAGCACCACCATTGATAACGTTCATCATTGGAACAGGCAATTCCATTCCAACGGAGCCACCGAAATAGCGATACAAAGGCAAACCGGTTTCTTCCGCCGCAGCCTTCGCTACAGCTAAAGAAACAGCCAAAATAGCATTAGCACCTAAACGAGCCTTATTAGGAGTGCCATCTAATTCAATCATTACCTTGTCGATTAAGGCCTGATCCAAACCATCTAAACCGATGATTTCATCAGCAATTTCACCGTTAACGTTATCTACAGCCTTAAGGACGCCCTTACCCAAATAACGAGACTTATCGCCGTCGCGCAACTCAATTGCTTCACGGCTTCCTGTAGAAGCACCGCTTGGCACCGCAGCACGACCGAAAGCACCGCTTTCGAGCAAAACATCACATTCAACCGTCGGATTGCCACGAGAATCGATGACTTCACGACCAATGACTTCAATAATTGCGCTCATTTCTGCCTCTATTTTTTAGATTGAAATTAAAAGGTTTTTTCAAGGAATTTGTTTTGATTTTTGACCACTCGGTCTAATTCAACTAATGAACTTAATAGTTCTTCCATGCGATTTAATGGAACACTATTTGGACCATCGCTCTTTGCGCAGGCCGGATTCGGGTGAGTTTCCATAAATAAGCCAGAAACACCTACCGCCACCGCCGCTCTCGAAAGCGGTGGAACGAATTCACGCTGTCCACCAGAACTTGTGCCATTGCCACCAGGAAGCTGAACACTATGAGTTGCATCGAATACAACCGGAGCTCCGGTTTCACGCATAATTACAAGGCTACGCATATCCGCAACCAAATTGTTATATCCGAAACTGGTTCCTCGTTCACAAACCATAAAGCGATCGGTAGATAAACCAGCTTTCTCCGCTGCGTGGCGAGCCTTTTCCACCACCAACTTCATATCATATGGCGCTAGGAACTGTCCCTTCTTAATATTGACGGGTTTTCCGCTTTGTGCACAAGCAACAATAAAATCCGTTTGACGACATAAAAATGCAGGAGTCTGTAATAAATCCACCACAGAAGCGACTTCGCCAACTTCTTCGACCGCATGTACGTCAGTGACTACAGGAATATTCAGTTCTTTACGAACCTTTTCTAAAATCTGCAATCCTCGGGATCTTCCCAATCCTCTAAAGCTAGTATCACTAGAGCGATTGGCTTTATCAAAACTTGCTTTAAATACGTATGGAATTCCTAAACGTGAGGTAA
This sequence comes from Burkholderiaceae bacterium, assembly GCA_017461315.1. Classification (GTDB taxonomy): domain Bacteria; phylum Pseudomonadota; class Gammaproteobacteria; order Burkholderiales; family Burkholderiaceae_F; genus JAFTYR01. Next base: position 3,249 of record JAFTYR010000029.1, read on the forward strand.
TTCCTTTCATCGTTTCTGCGATTTCAAAAACGATATCTTCACTTTCGATGACACAAGGACCACTGAGAAGAACAAAAGGATGGTCCAATCCCACGTCATAGCCGCACAGTTTCATTATTTTGTCTCTTCCATATGTTCTTGGTATTCAGAATCCACCCTTTATAAAAACAAAAAGTGAACATCCGAATCATTAGATTCGATGTGAATTCCGAATGGAACAGCACACCTATAAAAGAATGATGGTACGGCAATTCCACGATTTCTGGAAGTCCCTCTTCAAGAGTTCGTGCTGAAATAACCACACCGTTTCTCAAACTGATCGCAGTATACACTATTGACCCTACATCGATGATATCTCATCATCCTGCTCACCTCACAGATTAAGGGAGCCTTTGTATTGGCTTTTCGATTCAACATTCAATCAGATTGTCGTTGTTTTGGCTTAATTTTCTTATTTTTCTGACTGAGCTAATTCGGGTTGTAGTGTGACGTGAGTAATACCATAGTGACTACTTAGGCGACTACGAGCCTCTTGCAAAATATTTGGCCACAATTGAAGATCCGATATTTCCAAATGCGCTTGTAAGGCGATTTCTTCAGGCGACATATACCAGATATGTAAATCGTGAACTTCTACAACTCCTTCGATATCATTGATTTCTTTACCAACCCTCTGGTAAGCGATTTCGTCAGGCACCGCATCCATCAATTGAGATACGGAAGTTTTGATAATGCTATAAGTGGATTTGAGAATTAAGCATGCAACAAACAAGGATAAGGCTGGGTCTAAAACCTCAGGACCACCTAAATAGATCAGACCGCCAGCTACAAGAGCCGCTAATGACCCTAACAAATCTCCCATCACATGTACGAGCGCCGCTCGGATATTCAAATTTTTCTTATCTCTAGAGAGAATGTAGGCCACAGCAATATTGATCACTAAACCGATAGAAGCAACGATGAAAACATTACCGCCATTGACTGGCAATGGCTGATTAAAACGTTCAACGGCTTCAAAAACAATCCAAAACACCACGCCAATCATCAATAACCCATTGATGAATGAAACGATTACTTCAGTTTTAGCAAATCCAAATGAGAAACGGTTTGAAGCTGGACTTCTCGAAAACCAATTAGCAATTAAAGCAAAAAATAAAGAAAAAGAATCGGTCACCATATGACCCGCATCTGAAATCAAAGCAAGAGAATTAGCTAAAACACCACCAATGACCTCAACAAGAGCAAAACTAATCGTTAAGCCCATAGCTAAAGCTAAAAGCTTCCATGAGGAACTAAAGCGCTGATGCGTATAAAGGCTATCACCCACACCGTGTGATGTATACAAACGATTATTAGACTGTGTCATCTTGTCTATCAAAGTTTATTGAATAAAAACGCCGTTCTCTTCCAACAAACCTTATGCACTACTTAACCTACCAAGTCAGAGATATTAAAACTGAATTCTGACAAAATGAGGATTGAAGCTTAAAAATTATCCAAATTAGGCGATTGTTTTATTTGGATACTCACATAAAGAAGTAATCGGACAAGAAGCACAATCTGGTTTTCGTGCCTTACAGGTGTAGCGACCTAACAAAATAAAGTAGTGATGTGCATCCACTTTGTAGCAAGATTTTGTATAGCGTTGCATTTTGTCCTGTACTTCAGCAGGTGTCTTTCCTGGAGCATATCCGGTACGATTAGCTACCCTAAATACATGCGTATCGACCGCAATGAGTGGTGCACCAAAAGCGACGTTCATCACCACACTAGCCGTTTTTTGACCAACACCAGGAAGTTCTAATAATGCATCAAAATCCTCTGGGACTTGACTATTGTGTTCATCAATAAGTTTTTTACACAGTGCAATTACATTTTTAGCTTTAGCTCGATAAAGTCCAATATGACGAATATAGTCTTCAAGTTGTTTTTCACCCAAGGCGTAAATTGCTTCGGGTGTATTAGCAACCGGATATAACTTACGAGTAGCAATATTGACGGACTTATCTGTGGCCTGAGCCGCAAGTACTACCGAAACGAGTAATTCGAAAGGCGTATTAAATTCCAATTCGCTCTTAGGATGCAGAATCTTTTCGGAAAGAATCTGCATAATCTCGTTTCGTTTCTGATTATTCACTCTTGGCCTTTTTCATTAAGGATAAAAGAAACGCCTTTTTATCGATTTGACTGCTTCGCTCTTGCAAACGTTGCTCCGCTTTCTCTTGTCGCTTCGCTCTTCTTATATTTCGAATCTTGTAGTTTTTTCGAGCATGATCAGCATCCTCTTTTGTCCAATCTCGACCGACTCGCTTCATTTCAATGCAATCCATCGGACAAGCAATCATGCACAAACAACACCCTGTACAACGATCTTCGTCTACTTGGTGCAAATGTTTTCCACAACCGACAATAGCTTCAGTTGGACAAGCTCTAACACAGAGTTTGCAACCAATACAGCGCTTTGCATCAATAACGGCAATTTCAAAAGGAACGTGTTCTCCCCGAGTCTCATCTAAGGGAATAATCGGAAACCCTGTGATTTGAGAAAGTTGCTCAATACCAACTTCGCCTCCTGCTGGACAACGATTGATATTCGCTTCTCCAGATGCAATCGCCTTTGCGTACTCCAAGCACCCCTTAAATCCACATTGCTCGCACTGTGTCTGAGGTAGTACCGCATCAATTGCGTAAATATCGAGTTCTTTCATCACCAAAGTGCCTCAGCTAGAAGGTTTCCTGGATTCCCACGTCTAGGTGCAACAAATCCTTTTGTTTTTAACAATTGACGAACGTCTTGAACCATTTGCGGATTTCCACAAAGGATTACCCGAGAATCCTCTGCATTAAGCTTAATACCCGCCTTTTCTTCTAATAGACCTGAATCAATTAACTGTGGAATTCTTTCGTGTAACGCATCCGAATGCTCTTGTGTAACGACTGGAACGTAAATTAATCGACGAAGCGAACCCTCGTAAGTTGCCAATTCTTTAGATAGTGTCTCTATCTGAGTTCGATAGGCTAAATCTTCGAGATGACGCACCGAATGCACTAAAACTACTAAAGACCACGACTCCCAGATAAAGGGACTACGAATAAAACTAATAAAAGGAGCTAGCCCCGTACCACTGGCTAGTAGCCACAGGGTGCTTCCTCCGAGAATTCTTTTAGGCAGAATTTGCCCGAAAAGATATGATTCGAGAATAACCGAATCCCCTTCTTCCAGAGCGACTAAGCGAGGAGACAAAGCCCCATTATCAACGGCAACAACTAAAAGCTCGATATAGTCGTCTGTAGGTAAAGAGGCTAAAGAATAGGCTCGCCCCGTATAGTTTCCGTTTGCATCTTCTAACCCAATTCGGACAAATTGTCCAATTTCAAACGCAAACGTTTTCGGTTTTTCAAATCGAAGTGTTACCAAACCATCACGCCAACACTTCTTTTCAAGCAACTTAATTTCAATCGAATTCTCGGGTCGCATCCGTGCCCTATTCTTATCTAGTCAAACTTTACCTTATTAGATTGGACTGAAATCCTTAACGGATTACCATTCCTTCTTAAGATATTGACGCTTGTCTAAGACATCACGCCACTTTTCAGCATCATCTGTATGAGGTTTCATACGAGTCAAAGAAGGCCAAACACGAGCTAATTCAGCATTTAAAGCAATGAATTCTTGCTGATCTTCAGGAACATCTTCTTCGGCCATAATAGCGTTAGTAGGACATTCAGGAATACAAACAGCGCAATCGATACATTCATCAGGATCGATAACGAGGAAATTAGGACCTTCGCGGAAACAGTCTACAGGACAGACATCAACGCAGTCGGTATATTTACAAAGAACGCACGGTTCGGTCACGACGTGTGCCATTGAATTTCTCCAAAATACTAAAAGTAAAACTAATTTTTTATTTTAACTCATGTTCTGTTTGGTATAAGACTGAAATTTGCTTTTTTTAGTCTTGAAAGATAAATTGATTTTTATGATGAACGGTATATGTCAATAATCGCCTAGATAACTCTTAGAATTTCGAGAGTATCCTGATTAGAAATCATTTTTTCGCACAGAATCTCGTTTAAAGGGATTTAGTCGCATAAAATGGGCAAAGTCGCTTAAGGAATGACAATGATTATTGAATCTTTACTAGATACAGATCTTTACAAGTTCACCATGATGCAATGTGTTTTGCATCAATTTCCTGGTGCTCAAGTCGAATATAAGTTCAAATGTCGTACTCCTCACATGAATCTACAAGAGGTATTACCTCAGATCAATGAAGAGCTCGATCATCTTTGTACATTAACGTTCAAGAAAGAAGAACTAGAGTACCTTAGAAGTTTGCGCTTTATCAAAAGTGACTATGTTGACTTTTTAGAATTATTCCACTTAAAGCGTTCTTATGTTCAGGTTTCTCCTATCGAAGGTAACGACACAGAAATTGAATTAAGAATTAAGGGACCATGGTTACACACCATTCTTTTTGAAATTCCGATTTTGGCGATTATTAACGAATGCTACTACCGTAAAAACGTACCGAATCCTGATTATGGAGAAGGACGAAAGCGCTTAGCATCAAAAATTCAGCTTATCAAAGAAATGCCAAGTTCTGAAGGTTTAAGTATTTCAGACTTTGGTACTCGACGCCGCTTCTCTCGTGCTTGGCAAAAGGAAGTCATTGAAGTCTTACAAAGAGATTTATCTGATAACTTCACAGGAACTAGTAACGTATTGATTGCCATGGAAAACAACTTAACACCACACGGCACCATGGCTCATGAATATTTACAAGCTTGCCAGGCTTTAGGTCCAAGATTAAGAGACACTCAAACGTATGGATTTGAAATGTGGGCTCGAGAATATCGAGGCGACTTAGGGATTGCTTTAAGTGATGTATACGGAACTAAAGCCTTCTTAAATGATTTTGACCTATTTTTCTGCAAACTCTTTGATGGTGCCCGTCACGACTCAGGAGACCCCATTGTTTGGGGTGAACAGATGATCAATCACTATAAACGTCACCGCATTGATCCGAAATCAAAGACGTTGATCTTCTCAGATCTTTTAACATTCCCTCGAGTTATAGAACTTTATAACCAGTTTCATGGTCGTATTCGATTGGGTTTTGGTATCGGTACGAATTTAACGAATGATTTAGGATACACTGCTATGCAGAATGTGATCAAAATGGTTCGTTGTAACGATCAACCCGTTGCTAAGATATCCGATTCTCCGGAAAAGAGTATGTGCGAAGATCCTGGATATCTCAACTATCTCAAGCAGGTCTTCTTAATTACGGAATAAATTGAAAAATCCAATGCTACAATGCGCTTGCGCTATTAGTGCAATTAATTTTTCATATTGTGGCATTCGATCATAATAAGAAGAAATTATCGTTTTACTTACTTAAGTGGAGTTCATACATGCTTACTCTAAGTCACCGGACCGGATTATTAAGCCTGTTAGCCCTTTTGCCAACGAGTGCTTTTGCTGGTTTACCTGGCTCTGAGCTTTCCCTGTGGTGGGCCGTACCTTTTGCAGGAATTCTTTTGAGCATTGCTTTAGGGCCTCTCTTTTTCGCCCATTTTTGGCACAAAAATTATGGAAAAGTTGCTCTCGGTTGGGGTTTACTTTGTGCCATTCCGCTTCTACTGTTTATTGATACACAAGCCAGTTCAGAAGCTTTAGCTCACGCCATGATTGGCGATTATGTGCCTTTCATTATCTTCGTTGGCTCTCTTTATATTGTTGCCGGTGGTATTCACTTAAAAGGAAGCTTAGTTGGTAAGCCCGCTTTAAATACCGTGATTTTGTTTGTGGGTGCTATTCTGGCTAACTTGATGGGTACAACGGGCGCTGCGATGCTTCTCATCCGCCCCTTGATCGAAGCCAATAAACACCGTCGCTATCAGATCCACTCCTACATCTTCTTTATCTTTATCGTCGCTAATATTGCCGGTTCTTTAACTCCATTAGGCGATCCACCTCTTTTCTTAGGTTTCTTAAGAGGTGTAGATTTCTTCTGGACCGCTAGCCACTTATTCTGCGTAACCGGTACTGTTGTTCTGTTCTTACTGGCTCTTTATTTCCTCATTGATACCGTTCTTTACAACAAGGAATTGAAGACTAATGAAGCCGTTCGTGCACATCACACAGATCCAATTACGTTCAAGGTAGAAGGTGCTATTAACTTTGTTCTTTTGGCTTGTATCATCGGTGCCGTATTACTTTCTGGCTTCTGGAATAGCGGTGTTGAATACCACATCTTAGGTGTTCATTTAGCCCTTCAATCTTTAGTTCGTGATGCGATCTTCATTACCGTTGGTATTCTTTCCATGATTCTTACCAAGAAAGAATATCGCGAGGCTAATCAATTTAGCTGGGATCCAATTTTCGAAGTTGGTAAACTCTTCTTCGGTATTTTCTTAACGATTGTTCCAGTTTTAGAAATGTTACGTGCTGGTCCTTCTGGTGCTTTTGCTCCAGTTGTTGCTCTGGTAACCGGTGCGGATGGAACTCCTGTTAACGCCATGTACTTCTGGTTGACCGGTATGTTATCGGGCTTCTTGGATAACGCTCCAACCTATTTAGCCTTCTTTAACTTAGCCGGTGGTGATCCTGCTTACTTAATGACAGAAGGCGCTCATACATTAATGGCGATTTCCATGGGTGCGGTTTTCATGGGTGCTTTGACTTACATTGGTAACGCTCCAAACTTCATGGTTGTTTCCATTGTTCAAAACCGTGGTATTAAGATGCCGACCTTCTTTGGCTATATGCTTTGGTCTGTTGGTATTTTGATTCCAACCTTCTTCGTAACGGTTTGCCTCTTCTTGTAATCCGTTAGAAGACACCAATAAATAAAGGTCTCAGATTTTTTAAACCTGAGACCTTTTTCATTAGGGTAAAAAGAAAAACAAGTTTTAATTAAAACTCAAATTCATCAGCGAGTTGGTTTTCTTTCTGTAAAGCATCGATCCACTGATCCGCC
>JAFTYR010000030.1 GCA_017461315.1 Burkholderiaceae bacterium
AACCATGCCAGGACGACCTGCTTCAAGAACAATCTGAGCTTCTTTTTCGTGTTGCTTCACATTTAACACGTTGTGAGGAATATTGGCTCCTTTTAGGAGATCACTTAGCAATTCAGAATTTTCAATCGAAGTGGTCCCTACGAGCACCGGTTGCCCGCGTTCGTAACAATCTCTAACATCGTCAAGGATCGCTTTATATTTTTCCTTAGCTGTGCGATAAACCTTATCCTGTTGGTCATCACGAATCATTTCGCGATGTGTAGGAATAACAACTGTTTCCAAGCCATAAATTTCTTGGAATTCATAAGCTTCAGTATCTGCAGTTCCAGTCATGCCGGACAATTTGTCGTACATGCGGAAATAGTTCTGGAACGTAATAGAGGCAAATGTTTGATTTTCTTGTTGAATCTTGACTCGTTCTTTTGCTTCAACTCCTTGATGTAAACCATCTGACCAACGGCGTCCCTTCATGAGACGACCAGTGAATTCATCAACAATGATGACCTCTCCGTTTTGTACTACGTAGTGTTGGTCTTTTACAAAAAGACTATGGGCTCTCAGCGCTGCATTCAAATAATGCAACAACATGATGTTTTGAGGTGAATACAAACTTTGATTCTGTGGCAATAAGCCCATCTGAACCATAATTTGTTCGACTTTTTCATGACCAGCTTCGGACAGTTGAACCTGATGCGCTTTTTCATCAACCCAATAATCTCCCTCTCCTTTTTCTTCTTTTTGTCGAGTGAGCTGACTTGGGATTTTGTCGATAGCAAGATAGATCTCAGTGTTGCCTTCAGCGGGACCAGAAATAATAAGTGGAGTGCGGGCTTCGTCAATCAAAATTGAGTCAACTTCGTCGACAATTGCATAGGCTAAACCACGCTGACGTCGCTGAGTAACGTCGTACTCCATATTGTCACGCAGATAGTCAAAGCCAAATTCATTATTGGTACCGTACGTAATATCTGCTGCGTATGCGGCCTGCTTCTCTTCATTGGGCTGATTGGACAAAATAGTGCCAACTGTCATACCCAAAAACTTATAAACTCGTCCCATCCACTCAGCGTCACGGCTTGCTAAGTAGTCATTGACGGTTACGACATGACATCCTTTTGCTGGTAATGCATTGAGATAGACAGCCAAGGTTGCTGTTAAAGTCTTACCTTCGCCGGTTCTCATTTCTGCAATTTTCCCGTCATTTAAGACCATGCCACCGATAAGTTGCACATCGAAATGACGCATACCAAGAACTCGGAAACTAGCTTCTCGTACAACGGCAAAAGCTTCTGCTAACAAATTATCTAGTGTTTCGCCATTATTGAGTCGATTACGGAATTCATGCGTTTTGGCACGCAACTCTTCATCGGAGAGTTTTTTAATTTCAGGTTCAAGTTTGTTGATTTCAGCAACTTGCTTTCGATATTGGCGGATCAATCGATCGTTTCGACTACCAAAAATCCTAGTTAGAAAACTTGCCATTGTTACTCTTTCTTCTATAAAAATCGGTTAGATCTAGTAGTGCGCTTTATCAGATCGTATTGAGCAGTCACTAAATCTATTGAAAATAAGTCGCAAAATTACGAGTTTATCGATTTTAGCAAAGATAAAAGTTTCTGCCCGTTCATATTGCAAGAAGCCGTTACACAAAATGAGTAAAGTGATAATTTGCTGAGAAGTTCCTATTCTGAAAGTCAAGAGTCGCTTGCTACTGTTTTACAATGTTTAAGAGACATTAAATTTCTATAAAGGAGCTTAGATGGCAATCAATTTGTTGCCTCCTTGTGCTGAAAATCTTTATCCCGTTGCAGGTGTTGTTTTGGGAACGACTGAAGCAGGGATTCGAAAAGCAGGACGGAAGGATGTATTAGTTATTGAGTTAGCAGCAGGGTCCAAGGTTGCAGGAGTATTTACACGTAATCGATTTGCCGCTGCTCCCGTACAAGTATGTCGTAAACATCTTCAAGACTCTCCTTACATTAAAGCTTTAGTTGTTAATACTGGATGTGCTAATGCAGGAACCGGTGTTGAAGGATTAGAAAATGCAAAGGCAACTTGCGCAAAAGTAGCTGAGATATTTAATTGCAGTCCGGACCAAGTATTACCATTTTCAACGGGTGTGATTATGGAACAACTCCCAATGGTAAGACTTTTAAATGGAGTCCAATCCGCTACTCAAGATATGTCTCGTAATAATTGGTTGTCCGCTGCAGAGGCCATCATGACGACCGATACGGTTCCTAAGGCTACCTCTAAAAAGATTGATTTAGACGGTGTAGAAGTTACTATCACTGGAATCAGTAAGGGATCGGGAATGATCGAACCTAATATGGCAACGATGCTTAGCTTTATTGCTACAGATGTTGGCATTGGTCGTAATATCATCAATGAGGTTGTTAAACGAGTAGCAGATGCTTCGTACAATCGTATTACTGTTGATGGAGATACATCAACCAATGATTCTTTTGTTTTAATTTCGACAGGGCGTTCAGCTGCAGCTCCTATCGACTCTGTTGATGATCCTCGTTTTGATGATCTATTAGACGCATTGATTGATGTAGCACAGAAACTTGCTCAATCGATGGTCCGTGATGGAGAAGGGGCAACCAAGTTCATTACCATTAATGTAACTGGTGCTAAAGATGAGTCAGAAGCTTTACAGGTAGCTTACTCGGTAGCTCATTCTCCTTTAGTAAAAACAGCGTTTTTTGCTTCAGATCCAAATCTTGGTCGAATTCTTGCCGCAGTAGGTAACTCAAGGGTATTAGATTTAGATGCCTCTAAAGTTAGTCTTTGGCTCAATGATGTCTTAGTTGCAAAAAATGGTGGACGCTACGAGCAATATATGGAAGAAGATGGTCAAAAAGTCATGGCAAGAGACGAAATTACGGTGAAGATTCATCTTGGCCGAGGTGAGGCTAGTGAAACGATCTGGACAACAGATCTTTCTCATCAGTATGTTTCAATTAATGCAGATTATCGTAGTTAAAAATGAATGAACAAACAGAAAAGCAACTTTTAAATGTTTTAAAGCGCATTGAACGGTTGCTTCCAAGGACTGCAGAGGAGATTGATTGGTCTCAGGCCGCATTCCGTTGGCAAAGAAAGAAGTATTTAGGCTTAGAGGTTGGAGAATTACAGCCGATTTCTCGCATTGCATTGATGGATGCAGATAGTATTCACAATGTAGACCATCAGAAAAAACTTCTTTTTGAAAATACGGCTCAGTTTGTAAAGGGGCTACCTGCTAATAATGTTCTTTTAACTGGGGCTCGTGGCACAGGGAAATCTTCACTGATTCGGTCAACCTTGAGTCGTTTTTACTCAGAAGGGCTTCGATTAATTGAGGTCGATAAGCGCGATTTAGGCGATCTTGGCGAGATTGCTTCAATTGTTGGAGAACGTCCTGAAAAGTTCTTGATTTTTTGTGATGATCTTTCGTTTGAAATTGGAGAGGATGGATATAAAGAACTGAAAGCTGCGCTGGACGGCTCCATTTCCGCCGCCAGCGATAATATGCTTATCTATGCTACCTCTAATCGACGACATTTGATGCCAGAACGTATGGAAGATAATGTCGGAAGTCACCTAGATGAGAAAGGAGACTTACATCCGGCAGAAACAATCGAAGAACAACTTTCCTTGTCAGAACGATTTGGACTTTGGTTAAGTTTTTATCCCTTTACTCAAGACGAGTATCTACGAGTTGCTGAAAGTTGGACGCAAATATTGGGTGGAGAAGTTGGAGAAAATTGGCGCCTAGAGGCATTGAAGTTTGCTCTTCATAGGGGCTCTAGATCAGGAAGAGTTGCTTATCAATTTGCACGATACTGGGTTGGTCGCACGCATCTCGATCAAAAATGATGGAAAGAAAAATTGTAGAAGTTGTCCTGGCTGTCATTTATGATGGCCAGGCGTGCTTTCTAATGAATAGTCGTCCTGACGGTAAAGTTTATTCTGATTACTGGGAGTTTCCTGGCGGGAAGGTTGAACCAGGAGAAAGTTTTGAAGAGGCGATTCGTAGAGAAATCAAAGAAGAACTTGACCTTACCTTAGGAGAGGTGGATTTTTTTCTGGTCTATGAATTTGAGTATCCCCATGCCCACGTAAGGCTTCATTTTTGTCATTGTCGTGATTGGTCTGGAGTACCCGTTGCAAAGGAGAATCAAAGGTTTAGTTTTTTCTCTTTGAATCAACTACCGAGTCCAATTCTTCCTTCAACAGACCAAGTCATACAAAAATTTAAGAATCTTTTTTAGTGGTTATTTGTATATCGGGTAGGGAAGGTTCTTCCCGGATGGGTAAGTCGATATCATCGTCTGCTTCTATCGGTTTTCCGGAAATAACGTAATCTCCGTTAGCCCAAGCTCCTAGATCAATTAATTTGCATCGTTCGGAACAAAAGGGACGCCACGGACTATTTTCTGACCATTCTACTTCTCGATGGCAGGTTGGACATTTAACTTTTAACATAATAAAAATAAACTACTTAGATTTAATTCAAAAAGTCGCAGAAAGAATAAAAATCTTAAATAGAACAAAGACCTAATTCAAAAGGAACGTCAATACGTGGTACGACACGGCCATTAAAACCAGAGGGTACAAAGTAGACACTAAGCATATATTTGTTTGCAGAAACTTTTGGTACAAAGTCTAATGATGGGTCTACAAAAACCTGAACTAAAGGAAAAACCTTTCCTTGCATTGGAATTTCAAAGGTACCTTGTTTAGCTACTAAACCTTTACGCACCGTAACGCTGTCACGCAAAATTTCTAGAATTAAGGCGACAGCTCTGTGATAAGCCTTCATTGGTGAGAGCCATTTACTAAGGTGTTCTTTTCGGATTGAATCCGGTAAATTTAGCCAATGATGATAGGAGGGAATATCGAATTCACAGAAACCGGCCGGGATAGCTGACCGTTGGTTCATCATTCTTAAAAATTCATTTTGAGAAGATAAATGAGAAAGACGAAGCCCGATGGCGTTGATTTCAGTGACTGAACGAGTAATTCTTTCAAGTGTATCGTTAAGAAGAGTTTGATCTACATCTGGATTTCCAACATAAGCAGAAAGGGCAATCCGATTACGTTCTAACTCCTGAATAATGTCATTTTTTTGGTCGCCTCGTTGGGTCGCATCCTGGATGTTAAAGTACTTTAGCAGAGCTGCTTCGTGACAGTGATAGTTGTCTTGGGAGGCAAGCCATTCAAGCTGAGTAAAAAGATTCGATAAGCGCAGAAATGTACGTGTTTTTTCTGCGGTAGGAAATTCATATCGAAGAAGGTTTGCTTCCATCTTGTATTCCATAACACCAAACATCCACTTGTCTAGTATTTTTCGAAACAATTCTATTTGAGGTAATCGTGAAACTAGACATCTTCCGAGAGTAACACATAACAGAAAAATTCGGAAGGAAGGGTAATGACTCCGATTACCCAATTACATAATTTTTATCATATTTTTGATGTAATTGCTGAATAGCAGAGTTTAGATTTGAAATGGAGCCATCATTGACGATGATGTCATCGGCAATCTGAATTCGTTCTTTTCTATTTTTTTGAGAATCAATGATAGAAAGAATCCTTTCTAGAGAAAATCCATTTCGTTGTTTGACTCGAATAATCTGATTTTCTTTTGTCGCATCAATCAACAGAATACGATTAACTTTTTGAAGCCAAAATTTAGATTCCATCAATAAAGGAATTTCAACCACACAGTAAGGTGACTGGGTGTGCTCGATGAGTTTTAATGTTTCATTTTGAATGATGGGATGTAAAAGATTTTCGAGTTTCTTTCTTTCTTCCGGATTATCGAAAACTAAATTACGAATGTAATTGCGATCCATGGCTCCTGAACAGTCAATTGCCGAAGGACCAAAGGTGTCACAGATAGCTTTAATGGCGCATCCACCAGGTAGTGTGATCTTTCGAGAAATTTCATCAACATCAATTGTATCAATACCTAATTCTTCAAATAGCCTTAATACGGTGGATTTACCGCAACCAATTCCTCCCGTTAGACCAATGATTCGTCTCATGTGCCAATCCAATCTTATATAAAAAACTAATGAGTCAACAATGATAAAACAAAGAAAAATACCACTACATGAATTTTGTAGTGGTACTGGAGAAGATCTAAGCACCAAGGCAACTCATGCGGTGAGTTACCTTTTCAAACTTAAATTACTGTACTGATTTGGGAGCCATTAATTTCCAAATGAAACCAATGATGAAACCAACAATAGCAAAAGAAATCCAGCCCATACCTACGGTATGTAAAGGAACATATGCTTGTAAGAATGTTTCTAGACTACCTAAATTTATACCAGCTGTTTCTAAAAGGTTGATCGTAGCCATAATGAAGGTACACCCAACTGTCCACGCGTAAACACACTGACGACCTTCAAAATACTTATCCAAGAAAATCAAAGCAATTAGAGCGACGATCAGTGGATAAATAAACATCAATACTGGAATTGTAGAAACAATAATCGTCTTTAGACCAAAAAGACCGATAAGGAAGCTTACAACGGAGAAAATTGCAGCGTAGGTTTTGTAACTGAAAATTCCAATGAGTTTCATGAAGAAAGCTGCGCAACAAGTGATAAGGCCTACTGCGGTTGTTAAACAAGCGAGTAGAACAATAGTCGCTAAGATAATTGCACCAAACTTACCAAAGAGAATCTGCGCACTTCCAGCCAAAACAGGGGCTCCGGTGTCTAGTCTTCCTAGAACTTGAACAGAATCTGCACCAATTTTTGCAATGAAAATATAAATGATGGCAAGTGATACTACAGCAATTAAACCAGACTTAAGAACTGCGCGTGTGATTTCTCCTGGTTGAGTGATACCTTCTTCTTTTACTACGTTAATAACTAATGTTGCGAAAATGAAAGCCGCAATCGCATCAAGAGTGTTATAGCCGTCTAAAACACCTTGAACAAATGCTGCTGACGGAACAGCGTAAGTGGCGATCGGTGGTTGAGGATCTCCAAGTGGGGTAATAAAAGATTTAATAATCAAAACAAGGATGACAACCAGCATTGCAGGTGTCAGTATCTTACCAATTCGGTCCACTAATTTATTTGGCGAAGCCGATAACCAGAAAGAAATAGCGAAAAAGATAGCAAGGAAGATTGGTAAACCAAATTCTGCGTTACTTCCGTTTAAAAAAGGTTTGATCGCGATTTCAAAAGAAACGGTCCCCGTACGAGGTGCAGCGAAGCACGGACCGATAGCCATGTAAGAAATAACAGAATAAAAAACGCCGTACCAAGGGTGAACGCGGTTAGCTGCTTCCTGAAGATCTTGACAGCCTGAATACCCTAAGGCAGCTACGCTTAAAAGAGGTAACCCAACTCCTGTGACGCAAAATCCAGCCAAAGCCCACCAAACTTCAGTACCAGCGTTTTGTCCCATCGCTGCTGGGAAAATCAGGTTGCCCGCACCAAACAAAAGTGCAAAAAGCATTAGGCCAATAACAATATAACGATTATTTGTTTTTTTCATGAGAAAGTTTTATTGGAATTTTTATCAAATGCAATGCATTAAGGAATGTTTCACTTTCGTGAAACATGGCGACTACATTGTATATAACAACGTTTCAGTAATCTTAAGGATACATGTTCGATCGCACTATCCGTTGATTAGGTTTCAATGGGTAATTGAAACAATACTGAAAACATAAATGGGGTACTTTTAATCGTACCATGCAAAAAGTTAATTTATATAAATTTTGCTTCCTTAATAGTCAAACAATGAGTGGTAATAGGCGAAAGATGGTCAATCGTTGAGAAACAAGCACTTTAAATCATGACTGTCGCAATGTTGTTGTCAAAGTATCAAAATATTTTGCTTGTTTTACTGCGAATTTCTTGTGTTCTTTGTAAAAATACAAGGTGAATTGTTTATTAGGAACTGACATAACGCCATGTCCTCAGATAATAAAAAGATAAGAGGTCTCATCGCAGCAACGACCGCCTATATGTGCTGGGGGTTTATGCCTCTTTATTGGGCTCTATTGAAGAGGGCTCATGATTGGGAAATTGTGGGGCATCGTATTTTATGGTCACTTTTATTTATTTTTATTTTTTTGTGCATTTGGGGGCGATTCGACCATATAAGAAAAACGATTAAATCGATCCAACAGAGCGTTATTCAAATTTCTAATTTGTTCCTAGCAGCCTCACTCGCCGCTCTCAACTGGTGGATCAACATTCATGCAGTTAATACCAATCAGGTGATTGAACTAGGAATTGGGATGTTTTTAACCCCTTTGATGTCCGTTGTATTTGGTTTATTTTTCTTTTCTGAAAAGTTATCGAAAATCAAAACATTTAGTGTTCTTTTACCAACTATAGGTGTGCTCATCATGATCTATAGCTTTGGTCAAATTCCTTGGATTGCTCTAGGTGTTTCTTCGTCTTGGGCTATGTATGGTGTTTTTAAAAAACGATTAGGAATAGATCCGTGGGTCAGCAATATGCTAGAAGTAGCGATCATGTTACCTTTTGCGTGTATTTATCTTGGTTATCTTGGCTTTATTGGAAGAGGAATGTTTATTAGTGGCGGTCTAGAAATAACAGGACTCCTCATTAGTGTTGGGATCGTTACTTCTATTCCGATGATTGCCTTTGCCTCAGCTACGAACAACTTACCCCTTAGCATCCTGGGATTCGTTCAATATTTAAATCCAATCCTTACGACGTGTGTTGGTATCTTTTTATTCCATGAGCCATTTCAAGAAACTCAATTAGTACCACTACTTTTTATTTGGAGCGGAATTGGAATATTTATCTTTGCAGAAATTTTAGAAGGCAATATAAAACAGTAGCTTCACCGAATATTAGTAGTGACGAACGAGTTACTTAAATTCTGCTTTAAGTTTTTCAACAACTTTAATGTCGGCCGGGAGCCATTTAACACGATCTAATTCTGCTGGGGAAAGCCAACAAGCATCATTGTGTTCTAGAAGAGAAATCTGTCCTTCTTTTACTACAGATAGGAAGCAATGCATACACAAGTGAAAGGTTGAGTAGTCGTGTTCGATCGAAATAAGTAGTTTTTCTGGGGTAATGACGAGTGCTAATTCTTCTTTAATTTCTCGAATAATAGCTTCTTCTTTGGTTTCTCCAGATTCAATTTTTCCACCAGGAAATTCCCATAATCCTTTAAATTCACCGCTTCCTTTTTGAGTGGCTAGTACCTTGCCATTGTGGAGAATAATTGCGGCGACGACTTCAATTGTTTTCACTTGTAAATTTTCAGATAATTTATAAATTAAAAGCCGGTTGTTAATTCCTAACAACCGGCTAGTGTTCTGGTCGGAGTGAGAGGATTCGAACCTCCGACACCTGCGTCCCGAACGCAGTACTCTACCAGGCTGAGCTACACTCCGAATTTCGTTACTAGACATCTCTAGTAACAGTCAATTCGATCAATTTTACCAAAGAATCTTTGTATTGTGAAGCAGGAAGCGTTGAGAGGGCTTCAATGCCCTTGTTTACTTCATCTCGAGCCATCTGCATACACTGTTCAATAGCTCCGGTGCGCTTGAGGATGTCAATGATTTGATTTAAATCACCATCATTCTCAGCAATTGCGTTTTTGATGATAGATGCTTCATTCGGAGTACAGTGCTTGAGAGCATAGATAAGTGGCATGGTCATCTTACCTTCACGTAAATCACCACCTAGGTTTTTACCGATGTTAGAGGTACCGATGTAATCTAAGACATCATCAATAATCTGGAAGGCACGTCCCAAAGAAAGAGCGTACTGAGCGATACGTTCTTCTGTTTCTAAAGGTACGGATGCAATGGTTGCAGCCATCCTCGCAGCGGCTTCGAATAAAACCCCTGTTTTACGTTCAATCACATCAATGTAGCGAGCTTCATCAACGGTGGTATCGTGAATATTGAGTAATTGAATCACTTCACCTTCTGAGACTCTATTAACAGCACCTGCGACGATTTCACAAATTCTTAGATTTTGAGTTTTAACCATGAGCTGAAAAGCTCGTGAGTACATAAAGTCACCAGATAAAACAGCAGCAGCATTTCCCCATTTAAAGCACGCAGTAGGTTTACCACGTCGCAGATCACTTTCATCGACGACATCATCGTGTAGCAGACTAGCTGTATGGACATATTCAATCATCGTTGCTAAGAAGATATGGTCTTGTCCTTGATAACCAAGAGCGCGAGCTAAGAGTAAAAGGATAATCGGTCGAACTCTTTTGCCACCAGCTGTGACGATATAGTCACTAATTTTTTTTATGAGAAGCACATCACTCTGTAAATCATTAACGATGGCCTCGTCTACTTTAAGTAAATCGTCCTGAATTGGCGCAATAATCTTAAGCATGGTCTCTGCTATGTTGGACATGCTACCTCCGAAACAATAATTTGTAACAGTCATCATACCGAGTTTTGATTTGTATTTGTGTTTAATCACGTACTCAAGTCAGTGAAGAATTTAAATAGGTAAACCGATCTTTGACGACATATGTTTTTTATGGGATAATCACGCGCTCTACGCTTATTGATTTTTTAATTCATAAAAAGGCTTCAGCGGTGCGTAGTCCGTATTGAGGTGACAGAGGTTATACATGTACGCAATTATCAGAACCGGTGGCAAGCAGTACACTGTTGCAGTTGGTGACACTGTTAAAGTTGAATTGCTTCCTGGTGAAGTTGGTTCTCAGATCAAGCTTGAAGAAGTTTTGGCCGTTAAGGATGAAGCAGGTCTTCGTGTTGGTGCTCCTTTAGTTGAAGGTGCTTCCGTTACAGCTACAATCGTTGCTGAAGGTCGTCATGACAAGGTTCGTATCTTTAAGTTCCGTCGTCGTAAGCACTCTATGAAGAGCGGTGGTCATCGTCAGCACTACACTGAGCTGAAGATCGATGCTATTACAGCTTAATTTTTGAATTTAAATAAGAGGTAACGTCAAATGGCACATAAGAAAGGTGGCGGTTCCACAAGAAACGGTCGCGACTCCAATGCCCAGAGATTGGGTGTTAAGGTTTTTGGTTCTGAAATGATTCAGCCTGGCGCTATTATTGTTCGTCAGCGCGGTACCGCATTCCACGCAGGTGAAAATGTTGGTATGGGCCGTGATCACACTTTATTTGCTAAGACTGCAGGTAAGGTTCAGTTCTGTGTTCGTGGTCGCTTGAACAAGCATTACGTAGATGTGATTCCTGTCGCTTAATTCGACCGAATTATGTCTAAAAGGCCCCATTCTTCAGTAAGAGTGGGGTTTTTGTTTTGTATATCAATAACAAAATAAAACTTTTTCCTATTTTCTTCGTTTAATATGAACGAACTAAATCCCAAAAAGGTCTGATATGAAATTTGTTGACGAGGCCAAAATTGAAGTGATCGCCGGTAATGGTGGTAATGGTGTAGCATCTTTTCGCCGTGAAAAGTTCATTCCAAAGGGTGGTCCTGATGGCGGGGATGGTGGTCGTGGTGGTTCCATTTTTGCAGTGGCAGATCGTAATCTCAATACACTCATTGACTATCGTTACGTACGAAAATTTCAAGCTAAAAATGGAGAAAATGGTCGAGGCAGTGATTGCTATGGCCGTGGAGCTTCTGACGTAGAGATTAAGGTTCCAGTTGGTACGATTATCACGGACATAAATACTGGAGAACTAATCGCAGACCTCGATGCTAATGGTGCTCGGGCACTTTTAGCTCAAGGCGGTAAAGGGGGATTAGGGAATTTACACTTTAAAACCTCAACGAATCGCGCTCCAAGACAATGCACTCCTGGAGAACCAGGACAACAGCGCGAATTAAAGCTCGAACTGCGAGTTTTAGCGGATGTTGGATTGTTGGGATTACCGAATGCAGGTAAATCTACCTTTATTTCAGCGGTTTCTAATGCACGTCCTAAGATTGCGGACTATCCGTTTACAACCTTACATCCTCAGTTAGGTGTTGTGAGAGTAGGTCCAGAACAGAGCTTCGTTGTGGCTGATATTCCTGGACTCATTGAGGGAGCCTCTGAAGGCGCTGGTTTAGGACATCAATTCTTGCGGCATCTTTCTAGAACCAGTTTACTTTTGCATGTATTAGATATCATGCCTTTGGATCCTGAAATTGATCCGATTCAGCAAGCAAAAGCCATCACCGTTGAATTAGAAAAATTTGATCCTAAGTTGGCATTAAAACCACGTTGGATTGTATTAAATAAGATTGATTTAGTGCCAGAAGAAGAGCGTGAAGCCTTATTTGAAAAATATCGTTCAGAATTTGGTGCAAATGCTGTGATCATGGCGATCTCAGCAGCTACGAAGGAAGGTTGTGATGCGCTTGTTCATGCTATTGCTGAATACATTCAACAAGAGCGTCAGAAACAGATTTTGGAAGCATCTCCAGATATTCGCTTTGATGAAATGGAAGTGATTGAGCAGGATTAAGTGAAATGACGGAACAAGAAAAGGTTTGGAAAAACGCAAAGCGTATTGTTATTAAGGTCGGTTCGTCACTTGTCACAAATGAAGGACATGGATTAGACCGGGTAGCAATCGACCGTTGGACTGAACAGATCGCTCAATTACAACAGTTGGGTAAACAAGTCATTTTAGTCAGCTCTGGGGCTGTAGCAGAAGGCTTGGTGCGTTTAGGATGGTCAAAAAGACCTTCTCGAATGCATGAACTGCAGGCCGCCGCGGCCGTTGGACAAATGGGTTTGGTCGAGGCATATGAGAAAAGTTTTGAGCACTATGGTATTAAAACAGCTCAGATATTGTTAACTCATGCCGACTTAGCAGACCGTGAACGCTATTTGAATGCAAGACTGACTCTCACAACTCTGTTAGATCTTAAGGTTGTTCCGATTATCAATGAAAATGATACAGTGGTCACCAATGAAATTAAGGTTGGTGATAACGATACATTAGGATCATTAGTCACTAATTTGGTCGATGCTGACGTTCTTGTGATTTTGACGGATCAACTGGGCTTATTTACAGCAGATCCTCGTTCAAACCCAGATGCTGAATTTGTTAGTTGCGCTAAGGCAGGTGATCCTGCATTAGAAAAAATGGCAGGTGGGGCGGGTTCCTCTATTGGTAAGGGCGGTATGTTAACCAAGATCCTCGCTGCGAAGCGCGCCGCTGGTAGCGGTGCTTCAACCATCATCGCAAGCGGACGCGAAGCAAAGGTTTTAGAAAGACTGGCAAAATTTGAATCGATCGGAACCCTTCTTGTAGCAGAAAGACAGTCATTATCAGCAAGAAAGCAATGGATGGCAGATCATCTACAACTTAAAGGTTCTTGTGTTATTGATGATGGTGCTGCCGAAGCGATTCGTAAGGGCAATAGTTTGTTACCTATTGGAGTTCTCTCGGTTGAAGGCAATTTTTTCCGAGGTGAAATTATTGCTTGCCAAGATCAAAACGGGAAAGAAGTTGCTCGTGGAGTCACGAATTATTCTTCAGAAGAGGCAAGACGAATCACACGTTTACATACTGAAGAGATTATTCAAGAACTTGGCTACCTAGAACAACGCGAATTAATTCATCAAGATAATATGGTCTTAATTTAATTATCTGCGTCGATTGTAATTAAGACGGAATCGACTCGGTCCTTTAGCATCAGCCCAGCCCTTGGGAGGGACTTTTTCTCGATCACCCATTGAACTGATTGAGACGAGATTCAGCAAAGCTTCCTTGTAGACATTTCGTTTGAAATCGATGACATCTGGAAGTGGTACCCAATAACTGTTCCACTTCCAAGCCTCAAATTCCGGGTGATTCGTTGCGTTAAGGTTGATATCTTTATTTTTCCCTAAAAATTTCAACAGAAACCATATTTGCTTTTGTCCGCGATAGATTCCTCGTAGATCCTTTCGAATCCAATTTTCAGGAACATCGTAATAAAGCCAAGAATCGGTACATCCAACAATTTGAACTTGGTTTTCAAAAAGTCCTAATTCTTCCCACAGTTCACGGAACATTGCTTCTTTCGGTGTTTCACCTCGTTTAATTCCGCCTTGTGGAAATTGCCATGAATGCTGTCCTAAACGTTTGCCCCAAAAAACCTGCATCAGGGGGTTTTGCAAAATAATTCCAACGTTTGGTCGGTATCCGTCTTTATCAAGCATGAAAAAAATTTAAAATAACAACTTTATTTGAACATTATATTCGGCATCAATAAAAAGTTTGTTCATTTGTCGAATATTTCGATGGTAGTTTTCTACTAAAAATCTGTGATAGAGAAAATTGAATGCGTGCAAAACAGTTTTTTATTACAACACAAAAAGAAGCACCCGCTGATGCTGAGGTAATTAGCCAAAAATTGATGCTTCGTGCAGGAATGATTCAAAAGCTTGCGGCAGGTATCTACAACTACATGCCAATGGGACTACGTAGTTTACGTAAGATTGAAAAAATCATTCGTGAAGAAATGAATCGTGCTGGTGCAATTGAACTGTTAACTCCAGTGGTACAACCGGCAGAGTTATGGCAGGAAACAGGACGTTGGCAAAAATATGGTCCTGAACTATTGCGGATTAAAGATCGTCACGATCGAGACTTTGTTCTCCAACCAACGAGTGAAGAAGTATTGACGGATCTTGTCCGTCAACAAATTCGTTCCTGGCGTCAATTACCCGTTAATTTCTATCAAATTCAAACCAAAT
The DNA here is from genome assembly GCA_017461315.1 of Burkholderiaceae bacterium. Lineage (GTDB taxonomy): Bacteria > Pseudomonadota > Gammaproteobacteria > Burkholderiales > Burkholderiaceae_F > JAFTYR01. The sequence goes on from JAFTYR010000030.1 coordinate 14,653, forward strand.
TCCGTGATGAACGTCGTCCTCGCTTTGGATTAATGCGAGGACGTGAATTTGTCATGAAAGATGCTTATTCCTTTGACAGAACTGTTGAAGACGCAGGAAAGAGTTACGACATTATGTTCAAAGCATATTGCCGTATCTTCGATCGTTTAGGTTTGATGTATCGTGCAGTGCGTGCAGATTCTGGTTCTATTGGTGGTTCACGTTCTCAAGAATTCCAAGTTATTGCAGACACAGGCGAAGATTTAATCGTTTACTGTCCGGAAAGTGATTTCGCTGCCAATATCGAATTAGCTCCAGCTCCTGCTTTGCTTACAGAACGATTAGCTCCAACCGAAGAGTTAACAGAAGTAGCAACTCCTAATATGGAAAAATGTGAAGTTGTGACTGAATTCTTAGGTTTATCTTTAGATCGTAGTGTAAAAAGTGTCGTAGTTGCCACGGATCGCTGTGATGAAAATGGTGAGCCATTACCAGCAAAGATTGTTGTACTTTTGCTTCGTGGAGACCATACGTTAAACGAAGTGAAGGCAGGTAAGCTTGAATCTTTGAAGTCTGGATTTAGATTTGCAACAGATGCAGAAATACAAGCTAATTTTGGATGTAAACCTGGTTCTTTATGTCCTGTAGGAATTTCAAAGGATATTGAAGTCGTAGCGGATAAAACGGTTGCCTGTATGAGCGACTTTGTTGTTGGTGCTAACAAAGATGGATTCCATCTTCGTGGTGTCAACTGGGGTCGCGATTTACCAGAACCTCTCATTGCAGATCTCAGAAATGTTGTAGAAGGAGATGAGTCCCCTGACGGTAAGGGCAAACTTAAAATGCAACGAGGCATTGAAGTTGGTCACGTTTTCTTCTTGGGCGATAAGTACTCCGCTGCTATGAACACAACCTATTTGGATGAAAATGGAAAACCTCAGGTTATGCAGATGGGTTGTTATGGTATCGGTGTTTCTCGCCTGTTAGGCGCTGCGATTGAACAAGGACATGACGAAAAAGGCATTATTTGGCCGGATTCGATTGCTCCGTTTACCGTAGTAATTTGTCCAGTTGGTTACGATAAGAGTGAGGAAGTTAAGAAGACAGCTGACGCACTCTATGAGGAATTAAAGAATCTTGATATCGACGTAATCTTAGACGATCGTAATTTCCGTCCAGGTGTTATGTTTGCTGAGTGGGAACTTATCGGCGTACCGCATCGCATTACGATTGGCGATAGAGGTCTGAAGCAAGGGGTTGTTGAGTATACCCACCGAGCTGATATGAAGAGTGACTCTGTTCCTGCTGGAGAGATTGTTTCTTTCATTAAAAACAAACTCGGTTTTTAATTGATTTTTGAGGTTAGATTGAATGTTAGCCTCTTAATTTCAATTGGTGACTTAGAACAAAAAATGCGTCCTTAATTGGACGCATTTTTTGTTTAATACGTTGTTGGATCTACAGGATCGAAGTTCAGAATAATGCTTCGTGGAACATCACTACCTTCTGGTTTAGGGAAGGGGTCGCATTTGATGATGGCTCGTTCAACCGCCGCGTCGAATGCATTAAGACCACTACCTTTTATCAGGCGGGGTTTTCCACTTTGCGTTGCATTTCTTAGTAATCGAACTTCAAAAGATGCAATGTATTGCCCCGATTTGGCCCCTGCAGGCGGATTAAAGGCAATATTTGGTCTAACACAAGCCACAATCCTATTAACGTATTGAGCACGCTGGAAGCTTGTCATAGAACTACTTCCTTGATTAACCGCATTACTAGACTGTCCCGTTAGGCGGTTCATCATTTCTCTACGTCGCTTAGCTGCTTCAACTGCTGCCCTCTTTTCCGCTTCACGTTTTTTCTTCAATTCCTCTTGTAATGCTTTTTGCTTTCGCAACTTTTCTTCATGAAGTCGCTTTTCTTCTTGTAACTTTCGTTCGCGTTCTTCAGCTTGACGTTTTAGTTCCAGTTGTTCTTTTAGTTTTTGTTCTTCTAGTCTTTTTTGTTGTTCAATTTTTTCATGTTCTTTTTGTTTTCTCAGTTCTTCTTTTTTACGTTCTATTTCTAGTAACCGTTTTTCTTCTTCCTGCTTTTTCTTAAGTTCTTGATTTAATTGTTCTTGAACAATATCTGGATCTTCAAGTAAATTGGCTTTGCGAGCAAGCTTCGTTTGAGTAACAGGAGGAGGTGGAGGTACCTCTTGTTCTTGAGTTTCTTGCTTTACCGGCTCTGGTTGAGTTTCAGTCTTTAAAGTATCACTTTCTGGAGGTGTTTCTACTTCTTTATTTTGAATCAATTCATCAGATGGATTCCATAATTCAGCATAAATCGGTTCGGTCGGTTGAGATCTCCACTGAAAGGAGATAAACAACATCGCAAAAAGGATAATGTGTGCCAATATCGCCAATGCAAGCGAAGTAGTAAATTGAGCGCGCGGTTCCTTTTTATTGGGCCGATTAGGAAATAAGTGTTCCATAAACAGTTACCTTGATCCCTCAATCTTTAATGAAAGACCGATTCGACTGATATTGGCTAATTGAAGTTGTTTCATTACATTGACTACTTTTTCGTAAGAAACGGTCTTATCTGCGGCAATCACTACAGGTACTTGCTTTCCATCTTTATTCAAAGATTCAATGGTTGCAATCAACTTTGGAAGGTCTGTAGGGGTTAGATTTCCATCAGAACGAACGGATAAGTGACCGTTAGGATCTACGATGACTTCAACAACTTTATCTGGTGTACGTGATGCACTATGTACACTGGGTAAATCAACCATTGAAGGATTTACATAGGGAGCCGCTACCATCAAAATTACAACCAGGACGAGCATCACGTCTATGTATGGAACGACGTTCATCTCGGCCAATAATCTTCTTCTGTTGTTATTACGAGCCATAAGCAACCTCTTATGCTTGGCGATTTAAGATGTTTTGGAATTCTTCCATAAAACTTTCGTATTGATTGGAAAGTCGGTCGATAGCATAAGCGAATCGGTTATATCCAATTACAGCAGGAATCGCTGCGAAAAGGCCAATAGCCGTAGCGACAAGAGCTTCTGCAATACCAGGAGCTACAACAGCTAGTGAAGCACTTTCAAGGTTACTGAGTCCCGTAAAAGCGTCCATAATTCCCCATACGGTACCGAATAAGCCGATGTAGGGAGAAACGGAACCGATGGTAGCTAATAAACTAAGTCCAGACTCTAATTGGTCGAGTTCTCTTTGGTAACGGGCACGCATAGCACGAGCTACTGAATCGATAACACCAAAGTTTGCCTGATTTAATTCACGAGAACTACGAGTACGGAGAAATTCTGTCATGCCAGAATAAAAGATACCTTCCATACTTCCAATAGAGGTACGACGGTTGTTGGCTGATTCGTAAAGATTATTTAAATCGGAACCACCCCAAAAGCTACGATCGAACTGTGTAGATTCTCGTTTGGCTTTTGTAATTTGAAACCATTTTTGAAAAATTACGGTCCAGCTAGCCAAAGAAAACACAACTAGAATTGCCAGAACAATTTTAACAACGATACCAGCATGTGTAATTAGCGTAAAAATAGATAGATCTGCTGTGTCCATCATTTAATTCCTTAATCAATATATTGTTTTAGGCAATTTAGTAATAAATCCGGCATTACCTTTGGTTTCATCGTTTCTACATTTAAGCTACCGCACCGAACCTCGGAGTGTAGTAATAATTCATCTTCGCGAAAAACATCTTGAATAAACATCAAGGAAGCTTTACGAATTTCTTTAACATGACAACGAACGATGAGTTTATCGTCTAATTTTGCAGGTTTGCGGTACTGGGCGTTAATACTAGCAACCACGAAGATCATACCAAGCTCTTCTCTCATTTTTTGCTGTTCCCAGCCCAAATGACGCATCCATTCGGTACGAGCTCTTTCTAAAAAGCGTAAATAATTCGCATAATAAACCACACCTGCTGCGTCCGTATCTTCATAATAAACACGAACGGGCCAATCAAAAGTAGTCGGTTGTTCCATTTAGTTTGATTCTATTGTTAGAAAAATGTAAACAAGGAATTGTAGTAATTCCGAGTCAAGATAATAAGGGTAAGTTTATCGAAAAAAGTATTTATAGATGATTTATTGAGCAGTGGTGATAAAGTTTCAATAACGTCATTAAGTAAAAAAATACTGAATCAGTAAAATAAAGTTCTCCTATCTATATTTAAAGTTCTGATTAGTCATCGTGAGCGTAAAGGAGTTTTAGATTTGTTTCATTCTGTGGTTAAAGCTTTAATCTGTTATTTGGTTGCTATAGCAGGGACTTTGCTATTAGTAGCCTGCGATGGTACACCGAATGCTGTACACACAGAAAAAGAATTACGATCTAATACCTTGTTTACGCCTTTTTCTGGACGAAGTCCAAAACATCTGGATCCGACGAGTTCTTATTCTTCTGATGAAACTCCGTATACCTATAGTATTTACGAACCGCTTTATCAATATAACTATCTGAAGCGACCCTATCAGTTAGAGGCTCGAGCTGCTACCCATGTGGTTGAACCACGCTATTTAGATGCAAAAGGAAATCAACTTTCAAATCAGGTAAGCGCAGAGGATGTTGCGACAAGCGTGTATGAGATCCCAATCAAGAAGGGAATCTTTTTTGCTCCTCATCCCGCATTTGCTAAAAATGATAAAGGTGAATTTCTGTATCACAATTTAAGTCAGGATGAAATTCAGAATATTCGAAATCCTTTAAGCCTAGAA
>JAFTYR010000031.1 GCA_017461315.1 Burkholderiaceae bacterium
CTGGTGCACAGTACAAGGTTCGAACTTGTGACCCCTGCCGTGTGAAGGCAGTGCTCTACCACTGAGCTAACTGTGCAACAAAACTAGTTTAGTTTACACGAAATTATCAATATCGTACTAATCCCTTGGCTCAAAGGTTTTAGCCATTACCTCTTCGACCCCTTGGTTGGCTAAGGCATCCGCTTTTTCATTTCCTTCAATACCGTCGTGTCCTTTCACCCACACCCATTCAATTTCGTGAGGAGATGCCACTTGAACAAGTTCCTTCCAAAGTTCAACATTTTTTACCGGTTTGTTATCTTTAGTTTTCCAGTTATTGCGGATCCAACCTTTAAGCCAAACAGTCATGCCTTGTTGAACATAACGAGAATCCGTATAAAGAATAACTTTACAGGGACGCTTGAGTTGTTTTAAAGCAGTAATGGGACCGGTCAACTCCATTTGGTTGTTGGTTGTTAAAATTTCGCCACCACACATTTCCTTTGTATGTCTTCCGTACTTAAGATAAGCCCCCCAACCACCAGGACCAGGATTCCCCTTACTCGCTCCGTCCGTCCAAATTTCAACAACAGTTCCTGCCATTTAGGTTTATTCCTCAACACGATCTTTTAGGTTATTGATGTTTGCTCGTGTTCCAAACAAAAAATTCTTTTTATTAATCGCTTTGCCCACAAATTTGGTTCCAGGCAAAACTTTCTTAGCACTCAACGCATAAAGAGAACCACACTGAGGCCACCAACGATCACCCGCTTTTTCGATCCAAGAATCAGAACGCATTTTCTCGACCGAGAGCGTTGACCGATATCCACCAAAAATACCACGATCCACAGACATCGACAGTAAATGTAACCAGTCTTTCATTTGAAAAACAGAAATAAACTGTCTACCTGGCAAAAACGGTTTTGCTCCAAACTTCTGTAATTGATAGCGCATTCCCCAAAGACTAATGAGGTTAAATCCTGTCAAAATTAACCGTCCGTTAGGAATTAAAACACGATATACCTCTCGGAGAACTGCGTGAGGATCTATAGCCACTTCTAATGTGTGGGGAAGAATTACCAAATCAATCGACTCACTTTCAAACGGCAACTCATCATACAGAAGCCCAATACGACTTCTATTACCTCCTCGAATTTGAGTTAGAGGTAAAAAACTTTCTTCTCCAATAATTTTATTATTGATGCGACTATTTCGTAAAAAATCAACACTTGAAGCACCAAGTTGCAGGGCATAATAACCAAAGCAATCCGTCACCAATTTATCAAATTGCAATTGTTCCCACGCCAATGCATAGCGCCCCAATTGCGTTGTATAAAATTCATCAAGAGATTGCATCTTGTACCCTAAATTATCTGTTTTTAGATTAATACCCCTAATCTTACGTTAGAGATTTAAATCAAGTTTGTAAAAATAGTTTAAAAAATTTTAGTTCGATTTCCGTTCACTCAACAAAAACACAATGAAATCAAAGAGTAATAAATCTCACTAGTCTTGTTAAACTCGATAGACGGTTTATTTCATTCAGGTTTTTCGGAGTTGTTATTGATTTCCCCTGTTAAAATCAACGCGCTTTTGCTTCGTATTTGATTTTCTTCAGAACCCCCTTCATGCGTGTACTTCGTTATTTTTCGGTTTTAACATTTTCTCTTGCGCTTAGTTTTGGTTTTAATACGCCAACCGTAGCTCAAGAAGTCATTTCGTCGTCAGAAATTACAACCGACGTAATTCCTGATGAAAATGTTTATACCGTTTGGAACCGAATTCGAGATGGATTTCAGATCCCGGATATGCAAAATAAAGTCGTCGATAGGAATTTACGACTTTATTTAAAGGATCCATCTCGCCTGCGTCGCATGATCGAACGTTCTCAGCCCTTTTTGTACCACATCGTAGAACTGGTTAACGAACGAAATTTACCAACAGAATTAGCACTTCTTCCTTTTGTTGAAAGTGCTTTCATGACAAAGGCAAAGTCGCGAGCCAAGGCGGCCGGGTTATGGCAATTCATGCCAGCTACCGGCAAGCACTACGATTTAAATCAAAGTCTTTGGACTGACGAACGCTATGACATTTTTGAGAGCACCAACGCTGCTCTTAACTACTTGGAAAAACTCTATGCTCAGTTTGGCGATTGGCAGTTAGCACTAGCGGCCTACAACTGGGGAGAAGGTAATTTATCTCGAGCCATCAAACGCAATGAACGCGCCCGACGTTCCACTCAGTACATGGCTCTTAAAATGCCCAAAGAGACTCGTAATTATTATCCAAAGTTACAAGCAATCAAAAATATCATTCAAAATCCAGAGCAATACAATCTTAATCTGCCGGTTATTTACAACGAACCTGCGCTGGTTCAAATTACGAAAAGCAAAGACATTGACGTCAAGAAGGCGGCTCAGTTTGCCAATATGTCCGAAGATGATTTCATTGAATTAAATCCGTCTTTTAATCGTCCAGTCATTGTAGCTTCTCACAACAATCGAATGCTTTTACCAATGGATGCACTCGACCAATTTGTAGAAAACTTAGTGTCCTACAGTATGTCTGGGCAACCTCTTTCTAACTGGACTACATACAAACTTCAGCCGGGTGACACGCTAGCTTCTGTTGCAAAGCGTGCCATGATGACAGAAAAGGAATTAAGAGAAGCCAATCAAATTCCTTTAGGACGTCGTGTTAAAGTTGGTTCACTACTATTAGTTAATAAATCCAGTGGCATTGGTAACTATTCTGAGAACATTTCTGCCGATACGATTGGAGCGACCCTAAGCCTGCAACAAGACTTCCGTCGTGTGAAGTATCGTGTACGTCGTGGTGACACGATTGGTCGTATTGCAAAGCGTCTCGGCGTCAGTAAAAAAAAGATTAAAAGAGAAAATAGACTTCGAAGCAATCTACTTCGAGTCGGTCAAAATCTTGTAATCACGGTACCGACTAAGATTCGTCAGTCCGCATCGTATTCCAACCGAGTTAATTCAAACAGTCGCTTCTATGTTGTTCGTCGTGGTGACACTCTCGGTCGCATTGCCTCCCGACACGGTATTTCTGTGAATGCATTACGTACAGCTAATTCCATTAAGGGTAATTCGATTCGAATCGGACAGCGATTAGTGATTGACCCGAAAGGAATACCGGCTAAACGCTCTGTGGTTCTTGAAAACATTCCAAATCAAGCCAAGAAGCGAATTGCTAAACGTCCCCTTGAAAAACGATCCTCTTACGTGGTTCGCAAAGGAGACACGCTCTTTTCAATCGCGACTTCGGCTAATATGTCAGTAAATCAACTTAAACAGATCAATGGATTGATGAGTGATCAACTCAAAATTGGGCAAAAATTAAGACTCACCCATTAATCATTGACCGATATAGGAGTTAAAAAAGTGGGATTATTAACGAATAAAAAGATTCTCCTGACAGGTGTTTTATCCAATCGCTCTATCGCGTATGGCATTGCAAAGGCCTGTCATCGTGAAGGAGCAGAACTTGCCTTTACGTACCAAAATGAACGCTTCGCAGATCGTATTCGTGGATTTGCTGAAGAATTTGGTAGTGACTTCCTGATTCCTTTAGATGTTTCTGTAGACGAACAAATCCAAGGTTGTGCTGATGCCATTAAGGAACGTTGGGGTACTTTAGACGGTGCAGTGCACTGCATTGCTTTTGCTCCAAAAGAAGCCATTCAAGGTGATTTCTTAGACGGTATTTCTCGCGAAGCCTTCCGCACTGCTTTAGACATTTCTGCTTATTCCTATCCTGCTTTAGCTAAGGCTTTATTGCCCTTGATGGAAGGTCATCCTGCTTCTCTCTTAACGCTTTCTTATCTCGGCAGTCAAAGAGTCGTTCCTAACTACAACACGATGGGTATTGCCAAGGCTGCGTTAGAGGCCTCGACTCGCTACTTAGCAGCTTCCCTCGGTCCCAAGAACATCCGAGCTAACGCCATCTCTGCTGGTCCAATTAAGACCTTAGCGGCTAGTGGCATTAAGGATTTCAACAAGTTACTCCACTTCATGGAAGCTACTTCTCCATTACGTCGTAATGTCACAATTGAGGAAGTGGGGAACGCAGCGGCCTTTATGCTTTCAGACTACGCTTCTGGTATTACAGGCGATATTCTTTACGTAGATTCTGGCTTCCACTGCGTAGTCGCAGCAAATCCTGAGGACGTTGAATAATGCAACATTTCTGGGCCTTAATCGCAACCCTA
>JAFTYR010000001.1 GCA_017461315.1 Burkholderiaceae bacterium
GAATCGACGACCTAATTGCGAACCCTGGAATCTACTATGACGATCAAGCAATTAATGGGTTCATTGAATTCTGTGAAAATGAATTAACGTTAACTGACGGAGGGGATCTACATCTATTAGACTCGTTCAAACTGTGGGCCGAACAAGTATTCGGATGGTACTACTTTGTTGAACGAAGTGTGTTTGAGCCATCGCCAGATGGACATGGCGGTAGATATGTAACCAAAAAGATAAAGAAACGTTTGATTAACATACAGTATCTAATAGTCGCAAGGGGTGCGGCGAAATCGATGTATGGCTCACTAATACAAAATTATTATCTTAACGTTGATGTTACAACAACGCACCAGATAACAACCGCCCCAACAATGAAACAGGCAGAAGAGATACTATCACCAATGCGTACATCCATTACCAGAGCCAAAGGGCCATTATTTCAATTCTTAACCGAGGGGTCTTTACAGAATACCACCGGTTCCAAAGCTAATAGAACAAAGCTGGCCTCAACTAAGAAAGGGATAGAGAACTTCTTAACTGGTTCTTTATTGGAGATCAGACCTATGAATATTAACAAACTTCAAGGTTTACGTTGTAAAATCGCAACGGTCGATGAATGGTTATCGGGGGATATACGGGAGGACGTAATAGGTGCCATAGAACAAGGGGCATCTAAATTGGATGACTATTTGATTATAGCTATGAGTTCCGAAGGTACGGTTCGTAATGGAAGCGGTGACACAATCAAAATGGAATTAATGGAGATTCTCAAAGGTGAATACATTAATCCTCACGTATCGATTTGGTACTACCGTCTGGATGAAGTAGAAGAAGTAGGAGATCCCAGAACATGGTTGAAAGCAAACCCGAATCTTGGTAAAACCGTAACGTATGAAACCTATCAGTTGGATGTCGAAAGAGCCGAGAAAGCTCCAGCGGTTCGTAATGATATTCTAGCAAAACGTTTCGGAATACCGATGGAGGGTTACACATACTTCTTTACTTATGATGAAACACTACCGCATAGACGAAGAGATTTCTGGGGTATGCCGTGTGCTATGGGAGCAGACTTATCTCAGGGTGATGACTTCTGTGCGTTTACATTCTTATTCCCATTAAGAGATGGGTCGTTTGGGATAAAGACTCGAAACTATATAACCGATAAGACATTACATAAACTTCCAGGAGCAATGAGGCTGAAGTATGATGAATTTATGAGGGAAGGAAGCCTAATAGTTCTCGAAGGTACCGTTTTAGATATGGAAGAAGTTTATGATGACTTGGATGCGCATATAGTCGATAGAGAATACGATATTCGATGCTTTGGGTTTGACCCTTATAACGCTAGAGCATTTGTAGAACGATGGGAACGAGAAAATGGACCATTTGGTATAGAGAAAGTTATACAAGGGGCTAAAACTGAATCGGTTCCGTTAGGTGAACTCAAGAAATTAGCCGAAGAAAGAATGCTTATCTTCGATGAGGAACTTATGACATTTGCTATGGGGAATTGTATAACTCTGGAAGATACTAATGGTAATAGGAAGTTATTAAAAAGACGATATGACCAGAAGATAGATGCGGTTGCCGCGATGATGGATGGTTATGTTGCATATAAGTTAAATAAAGACGCCTTTGAGTAATCGAAAGGAGGTGAAAAATCAAAATGACAACATGGATTTACACACGAACTGATGAATTACAGCATCACGGAATCAAGGGGCAAAGATGGGGTGTCCGAAGATTCCAGAATAAAGATGGTTCTTTAACTCCCGCTGGAAGAAGACGATACGATGACGGAGATGGAAGAGAGAAATCTAATAATTACGAACGCGTTCAGGTCGGCGGGCAAACATTTAAAGTATACGGAAAAAGACCGGAAAATAAAGCATATGCAAAAAGAGCATCCGAATTAGGAAAGAAGTCTGTCGATGATATTAAAAAATCTGTAAAAAACGAAAGAAATAATAAAGTCGATAAAAATGCTAATATAGAAAAAAGATATAAAATACCAAAAGAGAAATCGCTCCATAGATTACAACTAGAGGAAAAATATAGAAAAAATGGACTTAGCTTCGATGAAGCGGAACAATTGGCGGCTAAACGTATTAGAACTGAGAAATTCGTAGCCGCAGCAGCCGCGATAACAGCAACTGCAGCCATAGCAACAGCGAAATACAAAGGTTACACTAAAGAGTATATTTTCAAAGAAGGTAGTGAATTCCAAAGAATTATGCGTTTATCTGAAAATGCCGAAATAAAAGAAGGGCGACAATACTTGGCGTTTGATAAAAAAGACAAGGTTAAGTATAAAGGTATTTTAGCAGACACTTTCCAAAAAGCAATAAACGCCGAGGCTGACGTTATGGGAGATATAGACCCTAATTATGTCAAAGATAAAATCTACGATGTTACGGTTAAAAGTAAACAAGAAATAAAAGTCGCTTCGGAAAAAATGGCACGAGATACATTTGAAAAATTATACAAAGAAGATATGCAGTTCAGAGCCGCTTTCAGACGATCACTTAAAAAAGAAGGTATGATGTTTGCCCTAGGTAAACCTGATTTACAACGAATCGTCAATAAAGTTGATAACGGTAAAGAATTAAATATTCTCGATATGAAATCAAAAGGGTATGATTTATTTAACGTTATGTTGATGAATAAATCGGAAGATGGAATTAAAACATCGACAAAATTCTACGACGCTTTACGAAAACAAGGGGTTAACGCATTACAAGATGTTAACGATAAGAAATATAGTGGTTATAAATCGAAAATGCCAATCATAACCATCGACGGTTCATATGATTATACAAAACGCGTTATGGAAAGTGCAGAAATAGCTAGTAATAATAAAAAAGCATGGACCAGCATCTTAGTACCTCAAATATTATCCACTGGTGCGATTTGGACGGGGTATTACGGTGCAACACCGGTTATGAATAAAATGAATATTGAGAAAGGCGTACTAAACTATAAAGCCGAGCATCCTAACACCAAGATGACTGATGCTGAGATAAGAGCTATGGTGAAAGAACAAATGAATAAAGAAGACGAATAATAGGCTATTCGAAAGGAGGTGAAAATTCAAAATGAGAATGAGAGATAGACTACAACATGCTTGGAATGCGTTCGTCTATAATGATAACACTTATACCAACCCTCAAAATTTAGGTGGGTTTAGTACCTTCAAGCCGGATAGAGTTCATTTTTCGA
>JAFTYR010000032.1 GCA_017461315.1 Burkholderiaceae bacterium
ATTCAAATTGTGGATGTATCTGAAGCTGAATACGACAAGAGCGATCTTGATGAAATTCGAAACAAACTTTTCAAAGGAAGTGAAAAGAGGGGCATTATCGAGTTAGTAGGTGAAGGAGTTCATATTGCAAGTTTGAATCCGATCGATGGTGTGGTGACATTAAATGAGTTGAAATGCGGTATGTTAGGAAAGTCTTGTAATCAACGAGCTTTATTGCTAGCAGACACAGAATCAATTTCTGGCCCACAAGGTACCATTTTTGACTTCACAACCGATCAACTGAAACAAACAACATTAACTGAAGTTAATACTAAGATCGGAGCATCTGTTAAAAATGTTATATTGTCCGACGACTATAACAATAACAACCTACTTGTTGGTAGCTTAGCCACTATGGTTCTGAATGGTAGTTCTACAGATGAATCACTTGTAAAAAAATTAGGAAAAACGGTAGGGGTTAACGTTCATCGAGGAGGAGTCCTTGTACTAGGTAATTTGGATAGTGCTAATCAGGGGACTGTTGGTTCCTTGCAAGTCGCAAGAGGTCAGAATAATAGCCAAGGTGTTGGCTTTAGCTCAACTATTTCAATGTTGGGGCAAAGCAATGAAAAACGATCTTCTTTTACTGTAGATGGTCTTATTTCCGCTGATACAGGAGATACTGTAGGTGAAGAACATCAAGTCTTACTGATTAATAGTGATGTGAATGTCACTGAAACAGCTAAGATATATACTCTATCTCTTCAGAATAGTAACCTTAATATTGGCAAGACTTTAACTCTTAGAGGTCGGGAAGGATTTGCCTCTAAGATTGCGGGAAGTGTTACCGCCTCTGAGCTTACTGGTGATGGTACCGCTTATATTGGTGATAAGACTTCAAGTGGTTCCGTGTCCGTTAAGAAATTGAGTAGCACCGGTCTTTTATTCCTAGATCCTCTCTGGACTGGAAATGAAACGTGGGGCGATGGCTCTTGGTTAGTGGCTTCTGAATTGGCTGGTGATAATAGTGATGAATTACAGACTAAATTGATTGTTGGTATGAATTCATCTGTGGTTCTTGGAACAGATAAAGAAACCGCCCTTACTGAAGCAAAGAATCTCGGTTTGACTTATGGTGAAGATCAAATTGAGTCAGTCGTATACATTGCAAAACCGATTCAAGTTGCTGATACCGGTATGTTGTATGTAGATGGTTCTCTGACGAACGTAAGTGATGTACAACTGAGTGATAACTTGATCTATGAACCAGGGAGTGTTGTTCTATCTGGTAATACATTAAGTATGTATGATGTTTCATCTAGTAATGGAACTGCAATGGTCACTGCTAAGAAATTAACGGTAGATTCCGCAGCTCGTTTAGGTATCATCAATGCGACCGTTTCTTCGGATCCAATTGTCTTATTTAACGTGGATGAATTGGTAAAGACAGACGATCAAGGTAATACAGATTTTGACTTATCCAATATCTTTGTAACAAGCGATCTCATGTTGGAAATCAAGCCAGTATGGGATGAAGCGACAAAAACGCTTTCATTTACGACGGTAAAACACGAGAGTGCTACGACTCGTTTCCCTGGACTTTGGACCGATTCCTTTATGGATCAGCTCTATAAGACTTCAAGTAATAACACCAATTCTTCGGATAAGTCGATTGCTTTGTTGTCTAGAACTGCTTCATTTGCCGATTATGGCTTCAGCTCAATAGAGCAAGCTGTGCAGGCTACTAATGAAATGACCGCACTGGCTGTGACTTCAGGGGTTTACAACACCGCAATCGATGCGGGTAAGTTAATGAATAGTTCCGTTGAGCAACGTTTATCGTTAACTCAAACTCCGGATTGGAGTCAGGGTTTAAATCTTTGGGTGGATGCAAATGGCACAACCAATCAGGCTAAGACACTTTATGGTGCTTCGGGTTATGAACTCGATTTAGCTGGTTTGGTCTTTGGTGCCGATACAGAAGTTGCTTCTAGCACTAGAGTTGGTGTAGCTGTAACTCTAGGTACCGGTACCGGACATTCTAAGAATGCAGTGGTTCGGACAAAAAATAGTGCCGATTTCTCAGGTATTAGTCTTTATGGGGCAAAACGTATTGGAGCCTTTAATGCACAGGCAGATTTAGGCTACATGCACACAAAGTCTGATATTACTCGAGCCAATGCCTATGGTTTGAATTTTGATGATGACGTCAAAACGAATGCCATTACAGTCGGTGTTCGTGGTGAATATCAAATTCCAGTGGGGCAATTTGATGTTGTTCCTCACGTTGGTTTACGATGGACGCATTTACGAGTGGGCGACTATAGCGCAGGATTTAAGACAGACAGCGAACGTCTTAATGTAGTAACAATGCCGGTTGGTGTAGGTGTCCGTGGCTCGTTTAATGCTTCTAGTTGGTCCTTAAGTCCTAATGTAGACGTTACCGTTAATCCAGCATTAGGTTCTAAGAAGGCTTCTAGTCGAGTTCATTGTGGCAATTTAACTGAAAACATTAGAACCCATGTGATAGATACTGCACCGGTTCAAATGTCACTTGGCTTAAATGCTCAAAATGGTGCTTGGACCGTTGGTGCTAGTTGGGATCTTAATGTCGGTAGTCGAGACCGTTTAGACAATAGTATCAAGCTTAAGGCTCGTTACGTTTTCTAAATTAATTGGTGTGACTTAATAAAAGGGTTGTCGATGCGTTTCGTATCTACAACCCTTTATACGATCTACCGAATGCGTAACTTAAGTCCCCGTTCTACGGTTCGAGATACATAAAGCGCCATGATAGTAACGGCAATGCCCGATAAGGTTAGGCCAATACCAATCGCCATCCAATAGCCACTAGCTCCCATCGGAGCTGGTGTCAAATAGGAACTAAAGGTAAATAATGTACCGAGTCCTAAACCTAAGCCCCAGAGCAAGACACCATAGATAATCATGGGTACAACGGTAATGCGATAACCACGCATAGCAAAGCTTCCGACACAGTTTAGAGCGTCAAAGAAGTGATAAAACGCTGCGTAACCAATCAAAGAAAGTGCAATGGTAGCGACCGCTTCCTCATTGGTATAAAGCGCAATCATTGAATCTCGGCCCAGATAAAGGGCCGCGCTTACAATCAATGCACAGAATCCGGCGAGTTTTAGACCTCTTAGAGTCGCTTGTTTTGCTGATTCTGGACTTCCTGCACCAATAGATTGGGAAACTAAAACGGAAGAGGCAACCCCATAGGCCAGTGGCAACATATAGAAAAGTGAGGTGATGTTAGCCACAATTTGGTGACCTGAAACCGTAGTAGCTCCCAGACGGGAAATAAAAATCGTCATGAAGGTAAAAGAGGTGACTTCGAAGAATGCAGAAAGTCCAATAGGAATTCCAAGACGAAGTTGTTCAAATAGAGCTCGCTTATTGGGAGGAGAAAATTTCTTCAACCGCATCCGAGCGTAAAAAGAGTCGTAATGCCAGATTAACCAATAACACAGTAACGTTAACCAACCGGATAATGATGAAGATAAAGCACAGCCAGCGCCACCAACGCCAGGAACTGGACCCCAACCATAGATAAATAATAAATTAAACGGGACTTTTAAAACCAACATCAATAGAGCGATCCACATGGCGATTTTAGGGCGAGAAACCGCCGCGTTCATAGCCATAAACGCTCTTCCAGCCATTGCTCCTGGAAGACCAATTGCATTGAAGTACAGATATAGGCAAGCAACAGTTGCAACTTCTGCAGAAGCATTGGTTAATGTCATCCAGAGTGGAGTCCAACACATCAGAGCGATGCCGATAACAGACATCAGAGCCGCGAGGTATAGCGTTTGATGTAGTTCAAATCCAATTTTTTCATGCTTTCCTGAGCCGTAATGATGCCCGGCGATTGGAGAAAGACCTTGCATGATGCCGACTAGTGCAATAAAAATAGACACGGTCACAGCCATGCCAATAGCAACACCGGCTAATTCATTAGCACCAAGGCGACCTGCCATAAGGGTATCAATAGTTCCACCACCCACAATAGCTAAGTTAGATACCCAAATGGGTAGCGATAACTTGATAATGGCCCAGTAACTGGTACTAGGAGGTGTTAGTCGATTATGAAATTCGGTGGTCATTGGTCTTACGAAAAACTGCAAACAAAACTACACAGACAGCTCTTATTGTAAAGACTGTTCTTTCAATCAAGAAGTACTGTAACTTAATGGCACTTAATCTTGTTTGAGACGCAAGCGGTAAACAATCCCACTTCGGGGTCTACCTAACACGCTAGCTAAGGTGTAGTGATGATCCTCATGCACACTGTGTTTATTGTGTGAAGAGGCAACAAGTTCATAGCGACAGACCTTATCTCCTAATGGAGCAAAGTGAATGCCAACGTGGTAGTTAAAGGCGGCTCGATCCGATAAACTCAATCGATCTCCAGAGATACAACCGTTATGCGTTTGAATTTCTTCTAGCGCGTGGGTAAACGCATTCTGAGTGTAATTCATGGAACGGGCTCCATTAATTAATGGACCGAATAGTGAAATAGCAACTACCCATGAAGCGGTAACCCCACAGGCTGCGATCCAGGCTCCTCTCCAAAGGAAAACCGGGTGTCTAAAGAAACGCCAAACTAATAGATATATCCACAAAAGGCTAAATAGAAGGGCGCCAATAATTGAGACGGATAATACTTGCGGGACTTCAGGGGCCAAACGTGTTATCGAGAACGCCATTTTGGTTGGAGCACCGGTATACCAAGCGAAGAAATAGGCCCACATAGCGATAAGGCCAAGAGTAAATACGATGCCACTAAAGAGATCCAAAACGTTTTCTTTACTGCGCTTAATGCTCACGATACCGAAAGCCGCCAACATCACCATAGAAGGCATCACGCACAGCATAGTGCTACGTGCATCAACTCCAGTAAATAGAATCGAAACAAAGGCGATTGAAATGATGGCACAAGGAACTGCTAAATGTGCAGAACGGATATTACGACGCCAAGCATAAACCGCATAAATAGCAAATGGCCAAGCCGGTAAGGTTGCCCAAGCAAAATTCTTAGCTAGCCAAACGTAGTCTGAAAGAGGTAGATAGGTAAAGTCACTGATACTTGCAGACACGAATTGTGAGAACCATTGCGTAGCTTCTGTTGGATATAAAATGAAAGCAAGTAAAGGCCAAACCAAAGCTGAGATAATGGCAACGGTAATAGAAATTAAAGCTCGTCTAGAGCGACTGGTGTAATTGGGGGTAAAGAAAATGGCAACCCAAGCGGCGAGTGTGAACCAAATGCCGGTACCGATAGAGGAGGTCATCACCGCAGCACCGCAGGCTAATCCTGTAATAACGGAACCACGAATGCAATTTTCTAAACCTAAAATAACACCAAAAGAAAGAACTCCAGCAAGCGCTAATAGGGTAGTTTGAGGTGTGACTTCATGTAAAACCAACACTAAGCCGTAAGTACCTACTAAAAGTAGGGTTGCAATATCGGCTACCATGCGACCGTAGTCCTTTCGAGCAGCTTCGCCTCCGAAAATAAATGCCAAAGGCTGGGCTTCGTCTCTACGAGAAAGAAGGTAAGTAGAGTACCAAACACTAGCGGTTAGGAGTGAGAACCAAATACCACTAGTCAAGTGAAAGGCGGCTACCGGATTAATAACCCGCCCTAAGGTTGCCATACTGAGAGCACCAACCCAAGCGGTTAGGGGGCCAATGTTATGAATATACGCACCATCTACATTAGGGAAAAGCCAACTACCTGGGTCTTCATTGAGCACACTCCATGCGACACCAAAACTTGTTAGATCTCGTCCACTCCAAAGAACGGTTGAAAAAAGTTGTGGCAAGATGAAAACGACCAAAAGAGCCAATAAGGCCCAACGAGGAAGTTTTGACGCAGCCACGGCGCTGACAAGTGCGGGAGAGGAGCGATTGCTCAGCATGGGTATTAATAGATGTGAATACTAAAGAATATGAATTTTAATAAAAAAAAGGTAGCCGGGGCTACCTTTTTTAATTCGGTCAGACGAATTATTTCTTCTTGGCCTTAGCTGTCTTAGCGGCTTCAGCAGAAGCGTTCATAGCAGCAGTCTTAGCAGCAAATTTCTGACGGAATTTTTCAACACGGCCAGCTTCAACGATACGAGTCTGAGCACCAGTGTAGAACGGGTGAGAAGCAGAGGATGTATCCAACTTAACCTGAGGATATGTAACGCCATCAATTTCGATTTCATCACGAGCTTCAGCTGTAGAGCGGATGATGAAAGTTTGACCAATAGACATATCAGTGAAGGCTACTTCACGATAATTTGGGTGAATTCCAGATTTCATTTTTAGTCCAATATATCGGTCGCCACTCGCCTTACGATACCGCTGACCGGTGTCAGTCTTACGTATGGTATGCAAGAACGTGCCTACAAGATTACAAAGAAGGCGAAATTATGCACGATTTCGCCTTTAAAATCAAACGAGATTAACCACCTCGACGCATCATGTCAAAGAAGTCGCTGTTGTTCTTGGTACGCTTCATTTTATCTGAGAGAAATTCCATCGCTTGGATTTCATCCATATCAAATAGAAGTTTGCGCAAGATCCAAATCTTTTGCATTACAGCGGGTTCTAACAACAATTCTTCACGACATGTACCACTCTTAGCAATATTGATTGCTGGGTAAACACGCTTTTCAGCTAAACGACGATCCAAGTGGATTTCCATGTTACCGGTTCCCTTGAATTCTTCGTAAATCACATCGTCCATACGTGAACCTGTTTCGAAAAGAGCGGTTCCGATGATAGTTAAAGAACCACCTTCTTCTAGGTTACGAGCGGCGCCAAAGAAACGCTTCGGTCTTTGAAGTGCATTAGCATCAACACCACCAGTTAAAACCTTACCAGAGGTTGGAACCACGGTGTTATAAGCACGGGCTAAACGAGTGATGGAGTCTAGAAGAATAACAACGTCTTTTTTGCTTTCTGCTAAACGCTTAGCTTTTTCAATCACCATTTCTGCAACTTGTACGTGGCGAGAAGCAGGTTCGTCAAAAGTTGATGCAATGACTTCACCACGAACAGAACGCTCCATTTCAGTGACTTCTTCCGGATGTTCATCAATTAACAAGACCATTAATACACAATCAGGATAGTTTGTTGTGATTGCATGAGCAATGGTTTGCAAAAGAACCGTTTTACCGCTCTTTGGAGAAGCAACTAAAAGGGCACGTTGTCCCTTACCAATTGGAGCGACTAAGTCGATAATACGACCGGTTAGATTTTCTTCCGGTTTTACGCCTTCACGTTCCAACTTAAGTGGTTCATCTGGGAAGAGCGGAGTTAAGTTTTCGAAAAGAATTCGATGCTTTAATTGCTCCGGAGGAAGGCCATTAACTTTATCTACTTTGACGAGAGCGAAATATCTTTCACCGTCTTTAGGAGTACGCACCTCACCTTCGATGGAGTCTCCTGTGTGTAAGTTAAAACGTCGAATTTGGGATGGAGAAATGTAAATGTCATCGGTGCTCGCCAAATAAGAGGACACTGGAGAGCGTAAGAAACCGAATCCGTCAGGAAGAACTTCTAGCGTTCCGTCACCGAAAATTTGTTCACCAGCTTTTGCGCGTTTTTTCAAGATAGCAAACATGAGCTCTTGCTTGCGCATACGACTGGCGTTGTCGACTTCAAGTTCCAGGGCAATGTCCAAAAGTTCTGAGACATGCTTTGATTTTAATTCTGATAGATGCATACAAAAGAACAGCGTGATCGTAAAACGATCTCGCCAATTAATGAAAGATCAGAGGGAGAAAAAGAGAGGGTTCGATCATGAAACCGAACCCGGTTCGGGGCGAATTATAAATAATTCTGCAGAAGAGATGCAAATTGAACTTCGTTTAAGGCACCAGACTGTTGTGCAACTAATTGACCATCTTTATATAGAGCAATGGTTGGAATGCCACGAACATTCAGTTCTTGAGCCATAGCCTGGCTTTCATCAACGTTGTATTTCACAAACTTGGCTTTGCCTTCGTAGGTGATAGCAGCCTTTTCTAAAACAGCACCAAACATACGGCATGGACCACACCATGGAGCCCAAAAGTCAACAACTACAACACCCTTAGCATTAAGTACTTCACTTTCGTAGGATTGATCATCCACATTTTGTAAAGCCATAAATTCACCTTTCTTAAAATTATTCAATTGATGCACTACATTTAGATCAACTGTATTACGACAATTCAATCGTAGTCGAATAAACGAAACTTTTTCAAAATCACGACCCTAAACGGGTTATACATATGATCTATGTTTTCAATAATCCTACAGGATTTTTTTTCTAAAAGAAAACTTAATAGAGAAATACTAATTAATACAGAGGATTTTGAAACGAAAGTAGGCTTAAAAGAAAAGCGTTTTATATTTTTTACACCATATATAAATTTATTTGATAAAATAAAACACTTGACGGGCCCCTCGCATGTTGAGGCCGTGAACCTGGTCAGGTCGGGAACGAAGCAGCCACAGCGGATTTTCAATAGTGCCGAGTCAGGTCCGTCATTTCTTTATCTATCCAGATAATATCCCTAAGAATTAATTTTCTTTTGAGCAAAGTCGTCGTGATCGAGTAGTATTAGATGACTAATATCTCAGGCAGTAAGCTCATGTCATATCAAGTATTGGCTAGAAAGTGGCGCCCTCATACCTTTGAAACCCTGATCGGTCAAGATCATGTGGTCAAAGCGCTAAAGCATGCATTAAGCGAAAATCGATTACATCACGCCTATTTATTCACCGGAACTCGAGGTGTGGGTAAAACCACGATTTCTCGAATTTTGGCAAAATGTCTTAACTGTAAAGGGGCTGATGGTAATGGCGGTATTACGGCTGAACCGTGCGGTGTGTGTGAAGCTTGTCGAGCTATTGATGAGGACCGTTTCGTAGATTACATTGAAATGGACGCAGCGAGTACTCGAGGCATTGACGATATGGTGGCCTTGCTTGAAAGAGCTAAGTATGCTCCAACGAATGCTCGCTTTAAGGTCTACATGATCGACGAAGTTCATCAGCTAACGACCCCGGCCTTCAATGCCATGCTTAAAACTCTGGAAGAACCTCCAGAATACGTTAAATTCATTCTCGCAACGACCGATCCACAGAAAGTCCCTGTTACGGTGTTGTCTCGTTGTTTGCAATTTAATTTAAAAAGCTTATCTCCCACAGTCGTTGCACAACATATGGCGGATGTTCTCAATAAAGAGAATATTCCATACGATGATTCAGCTCTAAAGATATTAGCGGTTGGAGCCAAAGGTTCCATGCGTGATGGTTTATCACTTTTGGACCAAGCGATTGCTTTCAGTTCCGGTAACGTGACACAAGATAGTGTCAGAGAAATGCTTGGAACGATTGATACCACTACATTAATTCGCCTGTTGTATGCCTTGGCTAATCGAGATGCTAAGGCGGTGATTGAAATAGCGGATGAAATCGGTGAAAGAAGCCTATCCTATACACAAGCCATGAAGGATTTGTCTTTGTTGCTTCACCGTATTGCGATGGCTCAATTGATTCCGGATTCGGTTGCAGAAGATGAGATGGATCGAGAAGCCATTTTAGAGTTGGCTCGCATTTTCCAGTCCGATGAAGTTCAGCTTTATTATCAGATCGCCATTCATGGACGTAATGATTTGCACTTAGCTCCGGATGAATACGCAGGGTTTACGATGGCGCTTATCCGTATGATGGCTTTTGCTCCATACGATGGTCGAGTTCCGAAGTCTGTGCCAGAAGAATTCTCGAAAACAAAGGCCTCTGAGGAAAAAATTTCATCTCAAAGCGTGATTCAGCCAAAAAGCGCTTCGAAAGTTTTGGATAAGAAGGAAGCTGTAATTACTCCTACTGTCGAAAAACAAGAAGAACCGATCTTAGAAGTTAAGACAGAACCAGTAAAAGCAGAAGTAAAAAATACAGAAATTTACGACATTAATGATATTCCTCCATGGGAAGATGACGAACCCTATGTAGCAGATGATTCTGAATATATAGAGGATGATCCTGGCGTGTCACTTCAAAGTCGAAAGAATGAGAGTTTTTCTCGGGGGGAGCCATTAGCGCCCATTAAGATGGATGCCTGGCTTGATGTGGCGCAAAAAATAAAGCTCGATCCCGAAACTCAGGCATTGATTATTAATGCAGAACTTCATGATTGGACGGGGCGTCATGTGATTCTTGGAGTTCCTGAGCATCTTCGTCGGTTAACCGAAGAGAAGGCTCGAATTAAAGAAATTGAAAATTCAATGAATCAAATTCTAGAAAATCCTGTGAATTTGATGATTGAAGTTGGAAATTTTGAAGGACGTACTCTAGTTAATTTAGAGCGTCAAAAATATAAAGAAGAAATTGATCGTTCGTTTGCTAAGATGTCGGCAGATAAAACGGTTCAAAAATTTGCCGAAGTTTTCAATGCAAAACTTGATAAATCAACATTCAAGCTTTTTGATGAAAACGGCGTAGAAAAAGTTTCTAAATTTAATTAAAAAGGAATAGAAAATGAGAGGTTTTGGTGGCATGGGTCAGATGGGTCAAATGATGAAACAGGCTCAGATGATGCAAATGAATATTAAAAAGGCTCAGGAAGAATTAGCTACGATTGAAGTAACCGGTGAAGCTGGTTCTGGCGCAGTCAAAATCACTATGACTTGTAAGAATGTTTGCAAGCGAGTTGAAATCGATGCTTCTTTGTTAGGTAGCGAAGATGACAAAGAAATGTTGGAAGATTTGATGGTCGCTGCTCTCAACGATACTCAGAAGAAAATCGATGAAGTCGTTCAGACTAAGATGAGCGCTGCTACCGGTGGAATGAAGCTTCCTTTCTAATGGAGTTTTATTTTGGCTCAAGCACGATTAATTGAGGAACTCATCGAGTCTTTGCGTGCGCTTCCTGGAATTGGTCCGAAAGCAGCGCAACGGATGGCCTATCAGCTTCTTTCTAGTAAAAAGAAAGAAGCGGAGCGACTCGGTCGAACCTTATTAGAAGCCGTCGATAAAGTACATCGTTGCCCGAGTTGTAATAATTTAACGGATTCGGACTTGTGTCAGTACTGTGCTTCTCCAGACCGAGATGATTCTCTTTTATGTGTAGTTGAGTCTGTTGCTGACATGATGGTGATTGAACAAAGTCTCTCATGGAGTGGTCGCTATTTTATTTTAATGGGACGTCTATCACCTTTAGCCGGTGTGGGTCCTAGCGATATCAGTTTTAACCATCTTGTTCAACGAGTAGGGGATGAAAGAGTAAAAGAGGTTGTTCTTGCTACCTCTTTTACTCCAGAAGGTGAGGCAACTGCTCTGGCAATTACAGAAATTCTCCAACGTTACTATCCTCAATTAAGAATTAGCAGAATTGCCAAGGGAGTCCCTGCAGGGGCTGAACTTGAATACACCGACGTTAATACGGTGGCTCAAGCAATGCTGAATCGCCAAATTAGGGAAAACAATTAGTCCTATTTTGGCATATACGGTTTTTACGAGGTATCCTTGAGGGCGTAATCATCAAAAAATATTAGAGATGGCGATACCCCGTTTAACCTTAATCCTTGCGATGTCGGTGATCCCGGCAAGCAGAGCGCATGCGGAAAGCGCTTGCGTGGGTAAGGTGGTCTCTTATATTTTTGATTTAATCTGCGATTTTTCTTTGTCTTTGCGTTTGTTGCGATTGCGTCTCACAACCTGAGACTGTTTTTGCTACTGGCACATTATGTCGTAGAAATTTAATCCTCGCAGTATCAAGAACAGTCCGTTACAACAACGGACTTTTTTATTTATTGGAATAAGAAAATGAACAAATTTACACGTCGAACCATTATTTCCGCCATCGTGGCAACGAGTACCATGATGATGGCTCATACTTCATTTGCTACTGATAAAGTTGAAAAGACAGACATCACAATCGCTGTTGGCGGTAAGAGTCTTTATTACTATCTTCCTCTGAGTATTGCTGAACGCCTGGATTACTTTAAAGATGAAGGTTTAAACGTTAAAGTTGTTGACTTCCAGGGTGGTTCTCGTTCACTTCAGGCGGTTGTAGGTGGCAGTGCTGATGTGGTTTCTGGTGCATTTGAACACACCATTTCTATGCAAGCCAAGAAGCAACCAATGGTCGCCTTCGTGCTTCAGGGTAGAGCTCCTCAATTGGCTCTTGCCGTTTCTAATAAGACCATGAAGGACTACAAAGAACTTAAGGACCTAAAGGGTAAAAAAATTGGTGTAACCGCTCCGGGTTCTTCTTCTCAGGTAGTTGCTAATTTTATTATCGCTAGAGGTGGTTTGACTGCAAAAGATGTGGCATTCATCGGTGTTGGTTCTTCCTCTGGCGCAGTCGCTGCGATGCGAAGCGGTCAGATCGACGCTTTAATTAATCTTGACCCAGTAATGACCATTCTTGAACTCAATGGTGATGTTAAGGTAGTTGCTGATACCCGTAAGGTTAAAGAAGCTGATGAAATTTTCGATGGTGCACTTCCAGCCGGTTGTTTGTACGCCCCCGCTGCCTTCGTAAAGAACAATCCTAAGACCGTTCAAGCTCTAACGAACGCTATGGTCCGCGCTAATCAGTGGTTAACAACAGCTACTGCTGATGACGTGGTTAAAGTAGTTCCAAAGGCTTACCTCATGAATAACGAAGCCGTTTATAAGGCTGGTTTTGAAAACAACCGTGATGCTTTATCTAAGGATGGTTTAATTCCAGAAAGTGGTCCTCAGACTTCCCTTCGTGCTCTTATGACGGTTAACAATAAGTTAGATCCTCAGAAATTGGATCTTAGTAAAGTATGGACGAATGAATTCGTAGAACGTGCTTTACAAAAATATCCAACGAAGTAAGAAAAGAATTTAGGTTCAAATTGTTGATTAAATAGAAAGAACAAAATATGCAGAATCAACCCGCATTAGAATTTATCGGCGCAACTTGTAGTTTTGTGAGTGACGACGGTAAGCGTTATACCGCGGTGCGTGATGTCGATTTGACGGTGGGCGACGGTGAGTTTGTCAGTATCGTTGGCCCAACCGGATGCGGCAAGTCCACGGTTCTCAACATGGGAGCAGGGCTCCTAACTCCTAGTAAAGGTTGCGTAAAAGTTTTCGGAGAAGAGCTTCAGGGACTCAACACTCGTGCCGGATATATGTTCCAGGCCGAAGCTTTGATGCCTTGGAGAACTGCGATCGATAACGTCAGTTGTGGTTTGCAGTTCAAAGGAGTTTCTGAAAAAGAACGTAAAGAACTAGCCGAACACTGGCTCGAACGTGTCGGACTTGCCGGTTTCGGAGACCGTTATCCTCATGAGCTTTCCGGCGGTATGCGTAAGAGAGTGGCTTTAGCTCAAACGCTCATTATGGATCCCGATATTATTCTGATGGATGAGCCATTTTCCGCACTCGATATTCAAACGCGTCAGTTAATGGAAAACGAGGTTTTAGCTCTTTGGCAACAAAAGAAAAAGGCTGTGTTATTCATTACGCACGATTTGGATGAAGCGATCTCTGTTAGTGACCGAGTGGTTGTCTTTTCTGCAGGTCCTGCATCACATCCGATTTGCGAGTTCTATATTGATATTGCTCGCCCTCGTGATGTGGCTGAAGTGAGAACAACGCCTCGATTCATCGAATTGCATGATGCAATTTGGACGGACTTAAGAGAAGAAGTGCTTAAGGGTTATGAGAATCAGCGTAATCGGGTGAAATAAAAATGCATAAAAAGATTCTTGAATCGAAAACAAAACTTGTAACCTGCCAACTTTTGTTATTGGTTGTTATTTTCTTATTCTGGTATGTCATGACCAAGCCGGGCTTGGTTCCGACATTCATGTTTGAAGATGAAAACCAAGCGGCGTTCTTCTTCGGTGAACCTCTGCAAATCGGTCAGGTGATCTGGGATTGGTTCTTTGTTAATCGCGAAATCTATCCTAATCTTGCTGTCACTTTAACGGAAACCGTTTTAGCGTTCTTCTTTGGTACGGTTGCTGGCTTATTCGTTGGTTTGTGGTTGGCTTTGGCTCC
Organism: Burkholderiaceae bacterium; assembly: GCA_017461315.1. GTDB lineage: Bacteria > Pseudomonadota > Gammaproteobacteria > Burkholderiales > Burkholderiaceae_F > JAFTYR01. The sequence goes on from JAFTYR010000032.1 coordinate 14,026, forward strand.
AACCGCCGCTGCTATTGCTGACCCTTACATCAAAGGCCTTAACTCAATGCCTCGAGTCATTTTGGCTCCAATCTTTGGTGTTTGGTTTGGCTTAGGTATCGGTTCTAAAGTCGCTCTCGGTATCACTTTGGTGTTCTTTATTGTGTTCTTCAATGTGTACCAGGGGGTAAGAGAAGTTAGTCCTAACGTATTGGCAAGCGCCAGAATGTTAGGTGCCAATAAGAG
>JAFTYR010000033.1 GCA_017461315.1 Burkholderiaceae bacterium
ACAAATGACTTCTATGAAGGCGATATTACTAAAGCCATCATCATCAACGGGTGGACCGAAGAAGATTATCTGAAAGCACAATCCATTGAAATGGATGAAGGTTTAGTTTTGGGTGCTACTTCTTTAGTGGATGGCAAACTAGTTCGCAAAGCCAATGTAACAAACACAGAAATTTCCAATTTATTAACGAACCTTCCTGTTTTACAAATTCGTACTGAAATGAACGACCTGCGTAAACGCTTAGGTGATGTTCGTGCTGCTGAAGGTGTGAACGGCGCATGGGCCCGTTACGATGGCGGTAAGATGAGCGGTAAGGGCTTAGACAATGACTTCCATAAGCTTCAAATTGGTTTCGATACTGCCGTTAATAACGCATGGCGTTTAGGTGGTGCTTTAAGCTATACCAAGGGTGATGTATACGGTCAGAAGACTAGCGCTGATAACGATTCCTATAGCTTAGCTGCTTACGGTGTCTGGAGTGGTGAAAAGGGTCAGTTCGTTGACGTGATTGCTCGTGTAGCTAAACTTGATACCGAACTTAACGCACGTACATTCTCAGGTAAGAAACTGGATCAGACTGGTTTGAGCTTATCCGGCGAATTCGGTTGGAGATTTGATCTCTCTAACACCGTCTATGTCGAACCAACCGTAGAAGCAACCTATACCTACATTGATTCTGAATCATTCAAAGCTCAGTATGCTAAGTTCAAACTGGATTCAACTGATAGTTTGATGACTAAGGTTGGTGTATCTGCTGGCTTGAAGTGTCCAAATAACAAGGGTGACCTCTATGTACGTGCTGGTTTAGTTCACGAATTCTTGGGTGACTCTAAGTTAACAACTTCTATGGAAGGTTACCAGACTGCAATTAAAGCTGATGGCAAAGACACCTGGGTTGAATACGCTATTGGTGCTCAATACAACGTCAATAAGAACACTTACATCTACGCTGATGTCGAACGTACCGGTGGAGCGAAGATTGATGAAGATTGGCGTGCCAATGTTGGCTTACGTTATGCCTTCTAAGACTTCTGTGAAAACAGAGAATTTAGACTGTTAGCGTAGTCAATACAAGCTACACTTAAGGAAGAAGCGGTAGGGATGTTAAATTTCTCTACCGCTTTGTTTAAATGGGAATTAAAAGTTTCGTTGCTTCAAGATGAATTTCTAAGAAACTTATTCTTTTCCGGTCCAACAGTAAGTACAGACTTTATCTTTATCCAGACCAATCGCTTCTAAAAGACCATCAATGGACTGGAAGCCTAGAGAGTCAAAACCAAGTTTTTTACAAATATGTCGAAGCATACATTGACCACGTTGGGTCTTAGCATTGGCATATTCTTCAATGTGTTTGTGTCCTTCATCACCCTCTAACTCCTGAATGATTCGGCGAGTTAAAAGTTCCATGTCGGAATTACCACGAGAAAAGTTTAGATACTTACAGCTATACATAATTGGTGGGCATGCGGAACGCATATGAACCTCTTTAGCACCAGATTTGTACAAGAAGTTAACCGTCTCTTGAAGCTGAGTACCACGTACGATTGAGTCGTCAACGAGTAAGAGTTTCTTATCTTTGATGAGTTCAGGAACAGGAATCTGCTTCATCTTAGCTACTTGATTTCGAATTTTTTGGTTCGTGGGTGTAAAAGATCTAGACCAAGTTGGTGTGTATTTGATGAAGGGACGAGAAAAAGCCTTGCCACTCTGATTGGCGTAACCAATAGCGTGTGGAATACCGGAATCAGGAACCCCAGCAACGTAATCGATATCTGGTAAAGTTCCATCCATTTTTTCATTACGAGCCATGATTTCGCCATTTTTATAGCGCATCAATTCAACGTTCTTACCTTCGTAATTTGAATTTGGATAGCCGTAATAAGTCCACAAGAAGGCACAAATGCGTTTTTGTTGTTCTACGCCAGGAGATAAAACTTTCATGCCGTCTGGAGTGACTTCCACAATTTCCTGGGCACTCAGTTCATAAAAATCAGTATATTCCAGCTTTTGATAAACAAAAGACTCAAATGAGATGCAATATCCGTCGTCTGATTTTCCGATTAGAACTGGCAAGCGTCCCATCTTGTCTCGAGCCACAATGATACTGTTAGGGGTCAAAATCATAATAGTCTCAGACCCATCAATCAGTTCTTGAGCATAACGAATCCCTTCAACTAAAGATTCCTTTCGATTGATCAAAGCGCTGACTAGTTCAGTAGCATTTACTTTGCCTGAACCCATTGCCATAAACTGGCTATTGCTATTACTGAAGTAACGTTCGATAAGTTCTTCGGCATTTTTGATAATTCCGACCGTGGTGATAGCAAATACCCCTAGATGCGAGCGTATAAGTAGAGGTTGTGGGTCATCATCACTAATACAACCAATCCCACAACATCCTTGCATCTTAGAGACGTCATCTTCAAATTTAGTGCGAAACGGCGTATTGGTAATGTTGTGAATCTGGCGTTGAAAACCTTGATCCTTATCGTAGATACACATACCCCCAAAGCGAGTACCCAAGTGGGAGTGGTAATCTACGCCAAAAAAGACATCTAGTACACAATCTCGTTTTGTTGTTGCACCAAAAAAGCCACCCATTTTATTTCTCTTCTTTCATCTAAAAAGTTTGGATCAATGTTGCCCGATTTCTGTGACAAATGTGTCATCAGAACAGAATATTTGTCACCCGAATCATATCCGTATTTGATATGGATTTTGGGAGATTGTCGTTCATTTTCTTTAATTCAAAAAAAGATTAATAACAAAAGATTGGCTATCTGAGAAAAGGTTACTTTGTTAAGGTTAAAGACTGTTTTTGCTTATATTGCAAAGAGATATTGCAAAATCTGTTCAATTTATGGGAAGTTACCCTGTTTAAGGCAACAAATACAGGAAATTTAATTTTTAATTCGTTACTATTGTCATCAAAACGAAACATAAGTTCGTTTTCAAATATAAAAATACCTCACCACAAAATTCAGAGTAACAAATATGGAATGGTTTACGGCGATTTGGAGTGATGCGAACTCTATTAGTCATATCATTTTGGTTTATGCCGTCATTATTACAGTCGGTATGGCCTTAGGAAGAATCAAGTTTTTAGGTATCTCTTTGGGCGTTACCTTTGTTCTCTTTACAGGATTAGTAGCAAGCCACTTTGGTTTTCGAATTAATCCAACGGTCATGAGTTTCATGAAGGATTTTGGGCTAATTCTGTTTGTCTTCTTTATTGGCTTGCAAGTAGGTCCCTCTTTTTTCTCTTCGTTTAAAAGTGGGGGTGTGCAACTGAACCTAATGATGCTTTTGTGTGTTTTCTTAAGCATCGCAGTTACCATTGCAATCTATTTTTTATTTGATGGACAAATGCATCTAGCCCAATTGCTTGGTGTGTATTTTGGCGCTGTGACTAACACGCCGGGTTTAGGTGCTACACAAGAAGCCCTTTCTACATTAGGTTATAACGGAGAGAATATCGCAATTGCTTATGCATGTGCTTATCCTTTTGCAGTATTAGGCATTATTTTAAGTGCGGTTGTGATTCGTCTTGTTTTCCGTATTTCGATTTCAGAAGAAGATAAAGCCTGGGATTTAGAAGAAAAAGAACATAGTGGTGCCCCCATTTTCTTTCATGTTCGTGTGACTAATCCGGCACTTGAAGGGCGTACGATTCGTCAAATTCGAGACTTTGTAAATCGTCCTTTTATCTGTTCTCGTTTATTGCACAATGGAGAAATATCTAGCCCAAGAGCTGAAACTATAGTTCATAAAGAAGATGTTTTACGTGTTGTGGCTTCCGCAGAAAACAAGGATGCTATTGTAGCTTTCTGTGGTAAAGAAGAGTCAGATACCGATTTGGCAACGGAGAGTTCTCCTGTTACTACTAAAACGCTTCGCGTAACCCGCACAGAAGTTAATGGTTTAACGCTTCATCATCTCCATTTAAGTCATATGGATGGTGTAAATGTGACTCGAGTATTCCGTGCAGGGATGGTTTTATTTCCCTATCAGAAGTTGCGTTTACAGTTAGGTGATCAACTTTACTGTGTGGGTCCCGAAAGATCGATTGCTCGATTAGCTGATAAGGTTGGAAATGAGGTTCGAAAACTCGATCATCCGAATATCATTTCTATATTCTTAGGTATTGCGGTGGGTATTTTATTTGGAAGTCTTCCGATTGCGATTCCAGGTATGCCGGTTCCTTTGAAACTTGGACTTGCAGGAGGTCCTTTGATTGTTGCGATTCTGTTGGGTTATTGGGGACCGAGATTAAAGCTGGTGACCTATACCACACATTCAGCCAACTTGATGCTTAGGGAACTGGGTATTGCACTGTTTTTGGCTAGTGTTGGTTTGGGAGCAGGGGATCAGTTCTTTGCGGCGCTCACTGATGGTGACGGATTACGCTACGCCTGTATTGGTATCTTCATTACAGTGATTCCGGTTATGGTTACAGGATGTTTAGCTCGTGTTGTCTACAAAATGAACTATCACTCGATCGTAGGTATGATTGCAGGAGCTACAACCGATCCTCCGACACTAGCCTATGCGAACACGCTTTCAGAACGTAGTTCTTCTGCCATTGCTTATTCAACGGTATATCCATTAGCGATGTTCTTAAGAATTCTTTCTGGACAGATCGTCTTACTGATTATGTGGCCTTTTATCTCATAAATTGAGGTAATAGAAAAAGGGCGGTGTACTGGATTGGTACATCGCCCTAACTGTGCGCTGGGCAAGCGCAAGTTCTAGGGTGTAAGTCCCTAAGGCGCGGAGTTGGTCAAGAAAACCGAAGCCGATAGCCAAAGACAAGGTGCAAACCGTGAGGAATGTGCTGAAGGAAGTCCTAGGCGAATCTCTGCCG
>JAFTYR010000034.1 GCA_017461315.1 Burkholderiaceae bacterium
TATATAGACAAGATTCGCAAAGCTGAATTTGAGTATTGCAGAAATGACGTAGTTTATTGGGCTAACAATTATTGCGTAATAGAAGATAAAGACTCTCCTTTCGTCGTTGTTGTTGCAACTCGTAAGGGGGATGAAAAGAAGGATGAAGTCCAAAAGTTAGTTAAGGCCCTTAAATCTGAAGAGACGAAAAAATACATGGTTGATCACTACAAAGGTAGCGTGGTACCTCTGAAAAATTAAAAGTAAAAACGATTTCTTCTAGAAATGAGCTCTCCACTTTGGGAGAGCTCTTTTTTCATTGTGATATTGTGGGGGTTTTCCTTATATTGCAGGTTAAATCTTTGCAGACCAGCCTCTAGAGTTCTAAAATGGCAAATCATAGCCTCTTTAGAAGGTTTCAACTGTTACCTCCTGAAGTCCCTCTTACCACAAAGACTACAAGATAAGATGAAAACATCCGATATTGGCGTTACTGTGGTCGTGTATGCATTTGCCACTTGGTTTTTGCTAATGACGCTTGCATTACCGCCCGCAGCACAGGTTTACCCCCTCATTTTGATCGTAACTCTTTATATCACGAATACTCTTTTTATTGGTTCTCGTCTATTCCGATGGTTAAGAACCCACCAAGTAGAGCATGATCTCCCCGTCATTTTTAAGGGCTTTTTATGGAAGCAATTTGCGACGGTTTTTGTTGGTTGCGTCCTGTACTTAGCTGCGTTGAACTACTTAGGCTATTACCTTTCTAGTGTGGTCTATTTAGTATTAGCTCAATTTTCACTCAAGGTAAAACCGGTCCCGGCCATTATTTCATGTGCTTGCATCATGATCGTAACGTATCTTGTGTTTTCACTCTTTTTGAAGGTGCCCTTACCGCTGGGTGTCTTTTTTGGCGGATAGGAGGGCATAAAAATGATGGAAACAATTTCACTGATGGGACAAGGCTTTATTAATGCCTTTGAGCCATTGAATTTCATTTTGATGTGCGCTGCGACCGCACTTGGTATTACTATCGGTTGCTTGCCCGGATTATCCGCTGCGATGGGGGTTGCCCTATTGCTTCCGGTAACTTTTGGCATGAATCCTGCAACGGGGTTGATCGTATTGGGAGGTATTTATTGTGGCGCCATTTTTGGTGGATCTATTTCGGCGATTTTGATCCATACGCCGGGGACTCCAGCCTCCGCAGCGACTGCTCTTGATGGCTACGCTTTAACGAAAAAAGGCAAAGCCGCTAAGGCTCTCGCTGTAGCTGTATTTGCCTCCTTCTGTGGTGGTTTATTAAGCTGTATTTCTTTGTATTTCTTCTCGCCCTTCTTGGCAGAATTAGCTATGCAGTTTAAGAGCCCAGAATACTTCTGGCTTTCTATTTTCGGTTTAACAATTATTGCTGGTGTCTCTTCTAAGTCCTTGTTAAAAGGCTTTATTTCTGGTGTGATCGGCCTATTAATTTCTACTATTGGGATGGATCCAATGGAAGGGGTCGAACGCTTTATGATGGGACAAGACTCCCTTTATAGTGGCGTTAATGTGACTTGTGCTTTGATTGGCTTATTCTCTATGTCACAAGTTCTCATCTTAGCTGAAGCCAAGATTGCTGAACGCGCCAAGGCCGCATCCTTCACCGGTAGCTTATTGTTATCACGCCAAGAAATTAAGCGCCTTTCCCCCACGATTACTCGTTCTTGGATTATCGGTAATATTTTGGGTATTCTGCCAGGCGCTGGTGCAACGATTGCCTGCTTTATGGGTTATAACGAAGCACGACGTTTTTCTCACCATAAAGAAGAATTCGGTAAAGGTTCTATTGAAGGGGTTGCTGGTTCCGAAGCCGCTAATAACGCCGTAACGGGTGGTTCTTTAATTCCAACTTTGACTTTAGGTATTCCTGGAGAATCAGTCACTGCTGTTTTGATGGGTGGTTTGATTATTCATGGATTGCAACCAGGACCAGAACTGTTCTCAACTTATGCAGGCATGACCTATACGTTCTTTGCTGGTTTCGTTTTAGTTCAGTTTGCCATGCTCATCATTGGTTTATTAGGTTGCCGAGTCTTTGCTCAAGTCTCTCGTCTTTCTGATTCTATTTTGATTCCTTCCATCTTTATCCTATGCGTGGTTGGATCCTTTGCAATTCACAATAGTTTCGATGATGTCATCCTCATGTTCATTTTCGGCATTGTGGGTTACTTTGTTCGTAAATTTGATTTGAACGCAGCTGCTATCGTTCTCGGTCTTATTCTTGGTCCAATCGGTGAAAATGGCCTTCGTCGCTCTTTGTATCTTTCTGACGGCGATCCAATGGTCTTATTTAGTACTCCACTTTGTTGGATGCTGATTGTTCTTTGTGTTCTTGGCATCATGTCTCCATGGTTAATGTCCAAGTGGGAAAAGCATGTTGAAGAACGAGCCAAATAAATTTATTCAGGTTCTTAGCGAACCAGTTTGTGTTAACCCCCAAGGAGGAACTCTTAAATGAAAAAAACTCTTTTTGCAGCTGCCGTCGCAATGGCCCTTCCTTTTAGTGCTATGGCTTGGCAACCTACAGGCGACGTTAATGTAATCGTAGCCTATAAAGCTGGATCCGGCACTGACACTGGAGCACGCCTCCTTTCAACAGAAGCTCAAAAATTTATCGGTAAAACTTTGGTTATTCAGAACTTGCCGGGTGCTGATGGCAAGATCGGTTGGAAGCGTTTAGTTGATTCCAAGGCAGATGGTCACACAATTGGTTTCATTAACTTACCAACCTTTACTACATTAGCTACTCAGCCTGGTGCGCCATTTAAGGTTGCCGACATTGTACCGATTGCAAATCATTTAACCGAATCTGGGGTTATTGCGGTTAAGGCTGATTCTCCTTATAAAACGATTGATGACCTTGTCGTTGCAGCTAAGAAGAGCGGTAAGTTGAAAGCCTCTACTAATGGTGTAAAGGCCTCTAACCACACCGCTGCTCAGCTCTTCTCCAAGAGTGCTGGTTTCGACTACAAGGCTGTTCCTTACGGTGGTACTGCTGACCAGTTGTTAGCTCTCCGCCAGGGCGAAGTTGATTTCACCGCTGCAAAGGTTGCTGACGTAGCTAAGTTAGCTACTGGTGACAAAGCTGAATTACGTGTTTTAGCAGTCTTTGATACCAAGCGAGCCCCAGAATTCCCTGCAGTACCAACACTTGGTGAAAAAGGTTACTATCCTCAGTGGTACGGTTCTGCTCGTGCCGTTGTAGCTCCAAAGGGAACTCCAAAGGAAGTCATCGATTTCTATGTTGATGCATTCAAGAAAACTATGAATGACCCTGCAACTATCGCAGCTCACAAGAAAGCTGGTATGAATCTTGACTTCAAGGACAACAAGGAACTCGGTAAACTCATTGGTGAACAGGAAGTTTTTGCTAGAGATGTTATCTCCAAGCTTTACTAAAACGGTTTATTAGGAAAAAAGGATCGGTTTCCCGATCCTTTTTTCGTTAGTATCTACCTTACTGAGACTATTCAAATAATCTTGAACTTAACACTGGATCTAGTGTCTCTTGTAGATAGGCACGGAAACAATCGGGATCTTCCTTTTGAAGTTCCCTAGCACTCTTTTGTGAAAGAATATACATTAAATGCAAACGAGCCTTTGCCGCAGTCGTTTCTCCAGCCATGATAGCACCAACAGAAAGACTATCGGTAACACTCCCTTTATAACCATAACAATCTAAAACGCGACCTGCCTTTACTCGAGTTGCGATAACGACAACAATCCCTTTCTTTATGGCACGTTTTATTGATGGCATCATAGTATAAGGAATATTGCCTCGACCAAAGCCTTCGACTACGATTCCATCGACACCGCGATCAACGGAAAAATCAATAAACTCTCCCATATCTCCAGTCACGGCTTTTACGATATCAACTTTAGCGGTTAAACGACTTGGAGTTGGGAAATTCAAACCGGCTTCAAGTTGTAAGCCACCATTTCTAAAGTACACACAATCTTCGTCGACATAACCTACAGGACCCCAACCAGGAGACTGGAAGGTTGCACAATTTGCCGAATGCATTTTTGTGACACGAGTCGCTGCGTGGATTTCATTATTCAAACAAACCATTACGCGAGGAATATCTTCTCTAACATCATGACAGGCCACTCGTACACTTGCCAAAATATTAGCAGGACCATCTGCACCCACGTCACTTGCTCCACGCATCGCACCAGTAACAACAATGGGTTTGAAAATTTCCCGTTGAAAATCTTCAGAAAGAGAAATTGATAGGAAATAAGCGGTTTCTTCAAGGGTATCCGTACCGTGCGTTACCACAACACCTGATACTTCTGGCCGACGCAATGTTTTTTGAATACGACGAGAAAGATCTAACATCATCTTAGGAGTAACCGCGCTAGACTGAACGTTAGAAAATTCTTCAACTTCAATATTACAAAGATCGGATAAGCCAGGAATCGCGGCTGTTAAATCCTCACCACTACAGGCTGGAACCAGAGCTCCGGTTGAATCCGATTTCATCGCAATAGTGCCACCAACTGCGTAAACCACAACCGTTTTATCTTCCATGATATCGAGATAACCATCATCTAACACCATATCTGAAAGATTTTGTTGATTTTCAAATGCGTCTTCTACTTGGATTGAAATTTCTTTCTTTGTCTTTTTCACAATAAATTTCCTATTGATTAAAACGCAAAACTTTTCCTGGATTTAATATCTGTTCCGGATCAAAAACAGACTTTATCCGTCTCATCAATTCGATATCTAAATCAGATTTGAATTGATAATTGTGTTCTAATTTTAACTGTCCAATTCCGTGTTCAGCAGAAATACTACCGGCAAAACGATTCACTTGAGAATAAAGAATTTCTCGAATCCCCTCCTCATGTTGATAAGTGAGCTGAGGATCCGTTGAACTGACGAAGTTATAGTGAATATTGCCATCACCTAAATGACCGTAGATGGATTCACCGATCCAAGGATAAGCACTTCGAATGAGTTGACTCGTTTCTTTTAAAAATTCAGGTATTCGAGAAATCGGTAAACTCACATCACTGTGAATTGAACCTCCTTCAGCTCGATCTGCTAAAGGAATGGACTCTCGTACATGCCACAGTTGTTTTTGCTGTACTTGAGATTGCGCAATTACCGCATCAGAAATAATTTCTTTTTCAAAAGCAAGTTCAAGTAATTTTTCTAAACCTGATTCCGTTGATTTAATCTCGTAAGATAACTCAAGCAATACTTTCCAAGGAGAATCATCTAATGGAGGGACAGGAACATCTGGAAGGTTTTTTCGTACTCGTGAAATTGGTTGATCGCTAATTAACTCAAAAGCTGTTAATGCACTCGAAGCTTGACCCTGAGCTAAAGATAACAGTTTTAATGCGTCTTCTGGTGTTGCAACACAAGCAATAGCTGTTTCCTTTTCTTGTGGTTGTGGCATTAACTTTAAGACAACTGCCGTAATAATCCCCAATGTTCCTTCAGAACCAATAAATAAATCCTTTAAATCGTATCCGGTATTGTCTTTACGAAGGGATTGCATCCCGTCCCAAATTCGACCGTCAGCAAGAACCACTTCTAGTCCTAACACCAAATCACGAGTGGTTCCATATCGCAAGACCGCAACACCTCCGGCATTGCAGGCAACACATCCTCCGATTGTTGCGTTCCCCTCCGCTGCGAACGACAGAGGAAATAATCTCCCACAATCAGAAGCCATATCGTGTATTTCTGCTAAAGGGGTTCCTGCATGAACCGCAATGGTATTGTTAATCGGATCCACATGAATTAGCCCTTTCATTCGTCTCAAAGAAAGTAAAATTTCTGTATCTGGACGTAACGTACTCGCCGCTCCCGTCAGGCTCGTATTTCCGCCCTGAGGTACAAGCGCCACATGGTTTAGGGCGCACCATCGAACAATTCGACTAACTTCCTCTGTATTAGCCGGACGCACAACGGCTAGAGGTTTCGAAACATAATGATCGGTAAAATCATCGGTATATGGGCCGTACAATGCGGGGTCATCAATCACATGATGTTCACCTACAATCGCCTGCAGTTCTAATTTCCATTCTTTTGATAAAGACATTTTAAGACTTAGTTGAATCGATCAATGGAGCCATTTTAATCGTCTCGATTCGTAAAGAACGATTTACCAAACGATTTTTCACTCGTAAAATGTTGCCTTAGATTTATGTATTGCCGTCGACAAGCTTCTATGAAAGAAATTCGAAGTATTTCCCCTATTTTTACTTTCCTTGTACTGATTGCTCTATCCCTGATTTTTGGACTTATTGCAATTCCTTCAGGGCGTGCAATACAACTGACGGCCTGGGCAAGTCTTTTTACATTACCTGTTTTATTACCAATTCAAAATAAAGCAACTAGGAAATGGATATTTCCTATATTGTTTTTAGGCTTCTCTATTCTTTTTATTGATTTTGGTATTCGTGGCTTCCTATACCACATGTATGAAGCAAGTCCTACATCGGCCTTTGTTATCGAATCCCTATTGAATACAAATCAAAACGAATCATTTGAATTTTTTCAAGCTAATTCTATTGAAATTCTCTGTTGGATAGCAATTAGTTTTACTTTTATTGCATTAATTACTCTTATCCTTTTGTATTGGGTTAAAGCAAAAAGTATTTCTTTTTCTCACCCTAAAACAACATATGCTTTATTCATATTTTTTATCTGCTTTATCGTAGCGAGCTGGGTCATTAAACCGTGGCGAGCTCACCTTCCTCCAATGGAGTGGGTAAATGTTGCAAGTAAAATCGAATCGTTACGAGCCGATTGGAACTCTATTACCGAAGAGATTGCTCAAGAAGGAAACGCCGCTGAGCAACACATCACAAAGTTACACCATGAAGCCGAAACCATTGTTCTTGTGATTGGCGAAAGCATCAATCGCGACAATATGAGTCTATATGGATATGCACGAGATACAACACCTAGATTAAAAGCAGAGTCTAAAAAACCGGGATTTTTCTATGCAAAAGAAGCATGGTCAACTCGCTCAAGTACTGTAGAAGCATTTCATTCCATGTTTTCGTTTGCTTTAGATCAACATGACAAGGTCAATCACGGTAACGTTTTTGCCTTCTTCCAAAAAGCAGGTTGGTACATTGAATGGATTAGTAACCAGGACGATTTGGCAATTAAATCTGAATATGCTTCATGGGCTAAAAACGATTTATTTCTAAATCGAGCCGGAGGAAGAACTTCAAACTCTATGGATGAAAAGGTCCTAGTTCCATTAAAAGAAGCTTTGAACAATCCTGCTCCTAAAAAATTGATCATTGTCCACTTGATCGGTATTCACCCAAATTACAGTCTTCGTTCACCATCAGACTATTCTGTTCATTGGAGTGATGAGGATACCGTTTCAACACAACTTAAAGAAAAAGATCGATCCCTACGAACTCAAATCGCTCGTAATGACTACGATAGAGCCATGCTTTATCAGGATAAAATCCTTACTGAAACTTTAGAGTTAACTCAAAAGGCTTCAGAAAATCAGTCTGTACTTTGGCTTTTCTTATCCGATCACGGAAATGAAACCGGCAATTGTTTAGACCGCACAGGACATTCCCCAGTTACCTTATCGGGCTATAAAATTCCTTTCATGCTTTGGGCAAGTCCTAAATTTACTAAACAAGAAGACCTACAGCATTTGCCTCAAGAATTCCGAGCCGATTGGCTTTCTGAAATGCTGTTTGACGCTGCGGGGATCCATTGGAAAAACAGTAACCCAACTCGATCTATTTTAGAAAGTAATTACCAGTACCAAGAACCAGAAATTATTTCTTCATTGAAGAAACGTCCCTGCTCTTAAAGTATTTTCGGTTGTGTTTATCCAGTGGTAATTTATTAAAATAGAGGGGTTTTATTTCTTTTGTTACATCTACTAATTAACAATTGATGTTACGAAAGCAACAAAAAATCAAGGATATAGTCTAAGTAATGCAATCATTGTGGATGGTCGTTGCCGCACTCTTCTATGCCGTCTATGGTATGTGTATTAAGTTTGCCGGTGCATGCGGGGTTGGTTCCTGGGAAATTCTCTTCTATCGATCCTTTTTTGGCTTAATCTTTATTTATACCGTAATGCGTCTAAAGGGAATCAATATTCATACCTTACATCCATGGGCTCATACGGTTCGTTCTATTGCAGGAACGTGTGCCATTGTAGGAGGTATCTACTCGATTTCGCATCTAAACCTGGGTCTTGCAATGACCCTGAATTACACAGCCCCACTATTTCTTGGCTTTTTCGTTTTAGTTTATTCACTTAAAAATCACGCTCGAATTAATTGGGGATTAATGACCTCATTGGTCTTTGGTTTCATCGGGGTCCTCACTCTTTTAGGGCCAACGATTGGCCCCAATGAGTACTTCGCTGCAGGGATCGGTCTTTTTGCTGGGCTGTGTACTGCATTAGCTACCGGATTTGTAAAACGCCTTGGGACTTTTCATGAACCAGAGGGAAGAATTATCTTTTTCTTGATGTTAGCTGGCACACTTTGCGGTCTAATCTGTATATTGTTATTTGGACAATTTACAGCCTGGACTTGGGAAAGTTTCTTGTGGATCTTAGGGCTTTGTGCTTGTTCTACAATGGGACAAGTTACCCTGACATTAGCTTTTAGCCGAGGTAACATGGTTCTATCCGGCGCACTACAATATACTGTTATCCTATTTTCAACTTTATTAGGTGAAATTGTATTTGGAGAAGCTGTCACAGTTGCTGTGATTTTAGGCATGATCATTATCGTGCTAGCAGGATTTTCGGCCAGTTGGTTTACGAAAAAAGAACAGTCTCACTTAAAAACAGCTTCAAAGAAAAATCTATCCAAATAAAAGGAGTAGAAATTGAAATTATCTCTAGTAACTAGTCAGAACATTGCTGAGTTAAATACAGAATGTCTCGTTGTTGGCCTATTCAAAGACGGAACTTTTACTCCAAGTGCTACCACTTTAGATCGAGTCAGCAATGGTGGTGTGAAATCTTGGATTGAATCTGGAGATATTTCAGGTGACTTAGGCTGTTCTGCTCTATTTCCTTCATTTCCTGGTGTTGTTGCTAAACGGGTTCTTTTTATTGGCTTAGGTAAGAAAACAAATTGCCGTAAAAGCTTTGCCAAAGTAATTCAATCCGTTGTAGAAAAAACACGCAACATCAAAAATGTCACATTAACCGCTTTGGAGTGGATGGAAACCGCCCAACCTGAATGGATGGTTCAAACCGTTGCTCAAACATCGATTACGACTTGTTCAAGTGTAAAAAACTATAAGACTCAACCTTCTGACGGTAAAAAAACTGAATCTATTCATCTAGTCGTTGAAAAGAAAACGAAGGCTTTGACGTCAGCTTTAACAAAAGGTTCTGCTATTGCTAAGTCCGTAGAACTAGCCAAAGAACTTGGCGATATGCCAGGAAACATCTGTACTCCTAAATATTTAGCCGAAGTTGCTCAAAAATTAGGTAAGGCAAAAGGATTTGATGTCACAGTTTACGAAGAAAAAGCAATTAAAAAATTAAAGATGGGAGGTCTACTTGGAGTTGCCTCTGGTTCTATTAACCCACCTCGCGTTGTTATCATGGAATATCATGGTGGACAAAAAGGTGAAAAACCGGTTGCTTTAGTAGGTAAAGGACTGACCTTTGATGCGGGTGGTATTTCGTTAAAGCCAGCAGCCTCTATGGACGAGATGAAATACGACATGTCTGGTGCCGGTAGTGTCATTGCATCTATGGTGGCCATTGCTTCTTTAAAGCTTCCCATCAACGTTGTCGCCGTTGTCGGATGTACAGAAAATCTGCCGAGTGGCTCGGCTGTGAAACCCGGTGATATTTTGACTACGCATAGCGGAAAAACCGTTGAAGTTCTTAATACTGATGCAGAAGGTCGTCTGGTATTAGTCGATCTTCTAAGTTTTGTGATCGATCAATTTAAACCAGCTGAAGTGATTGATACCGCTACGTTAACAGGAGCCTGTGTCATTGCTCTTGGCAATGACATTTCTGGACTTTTCTGTACTGATGAAAAAATGGCGAGTGAACTCTTAGAAGCCAGTGAAAAAGCTTTAGATTCTGCCTGGAGAATGCCTCTTAACGCTCAATTTACTCAAATGCTAGAAAGTCGCTTTGCAGACTTAGCCAATATTGGAGGTCGAGCAGGAGGTGCTTGCACTGCAGCCGCCTTCCTTAAAGAATTTGTTGGCAATACTCCTTGGGCTCACTTAGATATTGCCGGAACAGCTTGGAAGTCCGGAAAAGAAAAAGGCTCCACAGGACGCCCTGTTCCTTTGTTAGTCAATTACCTTATTAACAAGGTAAATTAATTACTAACGTGTTAATTCGAGAATCAAAATGATCTACTTTCAATGCGATTATGCAGAAGGTGCACACCCTAGAATTTTGGATGCTCTTGTAAAGACTAATTTTGAACAAACTCCAGGATATGGCGTTGATGTGCACTGTCAAAATGCCTGCAAATTGATCCAAGAAAAAATCGGAAAATCAGATGCTCGAGTTCATTTTCTAGTTGGTGGTACGCAGACCAATCTAACCGTGATCGCATCTTTGCTGAAACCTCATCAGGGAGTTATCGGCGTCGATACAGGGCATATCTCGTGTCATGAAACGGGAGCGATTGAAGCAACTGGTCATAAGGTATTACAAATTCCAGCTGAAGATGGAAAGTTATCCTCTGATAAATTACAAGCTTTCCTTAAAAATTACTGGGCAGATGATACACACGAGCATATCGTTGAACCCGGTATGGTTTATATCTCCTCTCCTACTGAGGTTGGAACGGTTTATACCAAAAAGGAACTCGAGTCATTAAAACAGATCTGCCGTAAGTACCAAATTCCACTCTTTTTAGATGGCGCTCGTTTAGGATATGGACTAGCCTCAGAGGAAAACGATGTTTTCTGGAAAGATCTTCCTAATTTAGTTGATGTTTTTTACATTGGTGGAACGAAATGTGGTGCCCTCTTTGGAGAAGCTGTTGTTTTCTGTGATGATCAAAATCTAGATCGACATTTCCGTCCTATTATGAAACAAAAAGGCGGGATGCTCGCTAAAGGACGACTATTAGGAATTCAGTTCGAAACACTTTTTACCGAGGATCTTTACGAGAAAATAACAACTCAGGCTGTTCAAGAAGCGCTTCGACTTCGTGATGCCTTTAAAGCAAAGGGATTTGAGTTTTTGGTTGATTCCCCAACCAATCAACAATTTCCAATTCTAGATCGCAAATCGATT
The DNA here is from genome assembly GCA_017461315.1 of Burkholderiaceae bacterium. Classification (GTDB taxonomy): domain Bacteria; phylum Pseudomonadota; class Gammaproteobacteria; order Burkholderiales; family Burkholderiaceae_F; genus JAFTYR01. Next base: position 11,274 of record JAFTYR010000034.1, read on the forward strand.
GAAACTTTATCTCAAAAATTTGCCTTTATGATTTGGCCAGATAACGGGGAAGAAAAACTAGCGACTCGGTTCTGCACGAGCTGGGCTACAAAGAGCGAACAAGTAGATGAACTGATTGCCGAAATCCAACAGCTATAACGCTTGGATTTAATTCATTAAAAGGAGCAAGTGATTGAATTTTCAGTTGCTCCTTTTTAATTAGATATTCAAAAATTAGTACTTCAAGAACATTTGCTTAATCTTTGCAGGATCACTAGTTTGAGTTAAAGCTAACTGCAAAAGAATACGAGCTTTTTGTGGGTTCAAGTGCTGAGCTTCAATAAAGCCTGCTTCATGGTATTGCTTCATGTTAGGTGCAACGACGCCACTACCCGTACGACTAGACAAGACAACGGTTGTCCCCTTCTTCACGGCTTCAGCTAAAGCAGGTTCTGTTTGTCTATGAACGGAACCATTACCAGAACCCGCATGAACGATACCTTTTGCCCCCGCAGCCATCGCAGCCTTGACCATTACATCATCTGCATTCGCGTGTGTATAGACAATATCGACTCGAGGTAATTTATCAAGTTTAGAGACATCAAATTCTGTCTGATAGGTATGGGGTTTTTCAACTTTACGTAAGAAGTGATTTTTACCCCCAGCGATAACGCCAAGATAACCTAAACCATGAGAACTAAAGGTATGAACATGATTAGTATTCGTCTTTGTTGCATCACGTCCTGCAGAAATTTGATCGTTCATCGCAATCATGACACCACGATCCATAGCGTTCGGATCCGCAGCTAATCGAACCGCATTCAATAGATTCATAGGACCATCTGCAGAAATTGCAGTTGCAGGACGCATCGCACCAACGAGAATAACTGGTTTCTTACTCTTAACCGTCAAATTTAAGAAGTAAGCCGTCTCTTCCATTGTATCGGTACCATGTGTGATCACAATACCATTGACTTTTGGATCTTTCAAAAGTTCATTACAACGCTTGGCTAAACGGAGAAGCACATCATCGGTCAAATTGTTAGAACTGATCTTCACAATTTGCTCACCGGTTACATTAGCGTATTCTTTTACAGCAGGAACAGCATCAATCAATGTTTGAATAGCTAATTCACCCGCCTTATAACCAGTTGTAGCAGTGTTAGAAGAAGCTGTACCTGCAATAGTACCGCCCGTAGCCAGAATCGCAACATTCGGCAACGAAGCCATACAAGTGGCACTCATTGTTAAACCCAAAGCAACGGCTAACAGAGATTTTTTCATGATGATATCTCCTTAAGAAATAATATCGCTTGAGAACAAGATGTGAACGCAGATCTTTGAATCTGCAAAGAAATTTTGAATGGTATCAATAAAAAAACTCGGAAGGCCATAAAAGAAACTTCCTTCAAATCCCAAAATAGGTCATCTCTATTGTAATAAGATCCTGTTAAAAGGATAGTCCCATTACCATCACTTACATAAAATTATTTCTTGAATCAAAGAAGATCTTTTCCATTAAAAAAAGGGGGCTACATGCCCCCTCTGCGAATCTCTTAAGAACTCTCCCACAATTTCTTATAGGAGAAGAGAATCCGTATTATTTTTCTACACCTTTAAGCATAGGAACTGTACTGGCGTTGCCACCAATAAGACCAGCCTTAGTATAGATACCCAATTTATCGCGTGTATCCACGATATCAAGGTTACGCATAGTTAACTGACCGATACGATCCGCAGCAGTAAAGAGTGAATCACCCTTTTCCATTGTCAAACGTTCTGGAGCGTAAGTTAAGTTTGGAGATTGAGTATCAAGGATGGTGTAATCATTTCCACGACGAAGCTCTAATGTAACCTCACCAGTGATAGCCTTAGCCACCCACTTCTGGCTAGCTTCACGGAGCATAATAGCCTGTGGATCAAACCAACGACCTTGATAGAGCAAACGGCCTAAACGCAAACCATTAATACGATACTGTTCAATCGTATCTTCATTATGAATGCCTGTAACCAAACGTTCGTAGGCGATATGTAACAAAGCCATACCCGGAGCTTCATAAATACCACGGCTCTTAGCTTCAATGATACGATTTTCGATCTGATCGCTCATACCCACACCGTGGCGGCCGCCAATACGGTTTGCTTCAAGCATAAGTTCAACCTTATCAGCATATTCCTTGCCATTTAATGCAACAGGAACACCTTCTTCGAAGCGAACGGTAATGGTTTCAGGCTTAATTTCAACATCTTCACGCCAGAAAGCAACGCCCATGATTGGTTCAACAATCTTCATGGAACTGTGAAGTTCTTCCAAGTCCTTTGCTTCGTGAGTCGCACCCAACATATTAGAGTCAGTCGAGTAAGCCTTTTCCTTACTCATCTTATAGGCAA
>JAFTYR010000035.1 GCA_017461315.1 Burkholderiaceae bacterium
GATAAAACCTGCGGTTCAAATGGCCTATGAAGAAGTAAAGAATTGGAATATCGCAGTTAGAGCTCGCTTAGAAAACGAAAAATTCAATCCTCTCATTAATGTCGAAGGCATTAACTTAGAAAATTATGAAAAATTCCGTCCCCAAATCGGGGGACAAAGAGCACCTCAGACTCGTCTGAATCCCAAGGAGTACTAAATGTGTATTGGTATCCCAATGAAAGTTACTCAAATATTGAATGAATCCAGCGCCTTTTGTGAATCAAAAGACCAAAAAGGTTTACTTAATACACTATTGATTGGCTCTGTTTCGGTTGGAGATTGGGTTCTTGCTTGGAATGGTTATGCTACGCAAAAATTAACGGAAGAAAGAGCGCATAGTGTTACCAACGCTTTAGAAGCTTTAACGGATGCAAATGAAGGACGCCTTCCAGATATAGAGAGTTCTTTTGCAGACATTATCGAAAATACTGGCAAATTGCCTAAACACTTGGAAGCTCAAGTCAAAGGGAGAAAGTAGATGCTATTTACACCCACACCACAAATTGATCTACTCACGCACCCTCTCTTTGTGCGATTAACGACAGAACATCAATTTCAAGTTTTAACATCGGAAAACTTTACAGATGTGGCTAAAAAAGAAGGTACGACGTTACTTCTTTTTATTGAAAATCCCAATCGTATGAAAGAAACGATGGATGCACTCGTGATTACACCTGAATTAGTTTCCGTATTTCCAACTATTGAAAATAAGGCGGTTGTGATTCCACCGGAATCTCGAAAACTTGCGATTCAGTATGGTTTTAAACGTTGGCCAGCTATTGTTTTACTTCGAGATGGACGTTATCTCGGTGCTGTAGATGGACTCCGTTTATGGTCAGAACTTTTATCTGAAACGAATACCATTCTTCAGAGTCAACCAAAATACCCACCCTCTATCGGCATTGATGTTAGAGCCGTTTGATTATTAGGATTTTTGTTATGACGATCAAACCTTTTTCTATTCCGATCTCAGTCGTTGGTCCCGGATCTCATCAGGAAGAAGTAACGGCTCATACGATTGGCGTTCCCGATAGCGTAGAAACTTTTCATATGCCTTCTGTACCTGAGGTATCGGACCGTAAAGCAGCCCTAGACTGTCGGCAATTTTTCATAGATCTTTACAATGCCATGCTTTCATGGAATATAAATTCCGGAGAACCTGGTCCCGCATTAGCGGTTAATGGATATAGTCCTGCTACCTTGGCTTTAATTAATCAAATGTTAGGGGAAGGTGAAGTGGCAATTCGGATCCAAATTCCGAATAAACATTTTGATGAAATTCGTGTTCAGGAATCTGTTTTTGTTGGGATATGGAGAGTTCGTTATTTCCACAAAAATGTTGCGATTGCAGATCAACTAGAAGTCAGTGCGCTTCCAAGTTGTGTAGCAGAAGCCGCCTACACGCTCACACAGCCCCAACTTAATAAAGTCAACGTTACACCCGAAGCCATGAATAGTCCGGCTATTTTGGCTGAAATTAAGCAAAGTTTATCGAAATGGGATCCGGGCTCTGCACCCATAACCATTAACTTATCTCATCTTCCGATGACACCTGCAGATGCCAAGATTATTGATGAAGCTGTTGGTAATGGGGCCATTCACATGGTTTCTCGAGGACTTGGGAACTGTCACATTCTTTCAACGAATGTAAGACATATTTGGAAGATTCAGTACTTCAATAATGCTCCAATGAGTCGAATGATTTTAAATACGATTTCAATTTGTGGAATTCCAGAAGAAGCCATTGCCTCATCTGAAGATCTACAAGATTCAATTGAGCGAATTAAAGAATTAATTGAATGGATTACTAAGAGCTGGGATTTGCCTCCGACTTCCCATCTCTTTTAGAAGGAAAAAGACATGCATACATTTGAGGGTACCTTTTTAGGAGATACGAGCAAACTCAAAGACGATGATTGTTTGGAATGTAAAGTTTGCCACTATGTCTATGATCCAAAAAAAGGAGACATTGATCAGAACATCGAACCGAATACACCGTTTTCAAAGTTACCTCCTTACTGGATCTGTCCGATTTGTGGCTGTGAAAAAGAACTCTTTTTAGTAGTAAGACACGATGAATCCTAAAACTGAAAATATTCCTTGGGAAGAAAATCCCAGTAAAAAATTGGAGATTCGATTTCGGAGGATTCAGGAAACGATGTCGTCTCTACCAATCTGTCACCCGAAAGTACAGGTACAAGCGGTTGATTTCTCACCATGGAAATATTTTTGGTTAGGCATCATGGTCACTCCTTGGTCGATTAATTTAATTTTGTCGCCAGGTGACCGATCCCGTTGGAAATCCGTTCCTAAAGGAAAAAAATTACATTACCGATTTCCTGCTGGAATTTTTGATTTCATTAGTGTTCATGATCAGGATTTAGGGGAATATCAAATGTGTTCCATGCTTTCCCCTTTATCGGAAATAACAGACCACGAGATGGCTATTCTGGTCGCCAGATCCATTTTGAGTGAACTTACAAAGCCAGAGACTGAAGAAGAAGCCGGAACCCCATTTAATTCAATTCCTATTAATGAAGAAAAAATTTCAGAACGAATTGAAAAAAACTTGAAACAGAAAATTAATCGTAGAAATTTTTTTGTTAAACCTATAAGAAGTATTGAGAACAAAGTTCAAGAGAGCAAAAGATGAGTTTTTTAGGATCTATTGATGTCACATTGACCGTTCACAATGAAAAAATCACTCAAGTTGTCATACTTCCCAGAAAAGAAATTCATGTTGAGAAGTTTTTCATTGGTAAAAAAGTTTCTGAAATCAAGCAACTGATCCGAAACCTCTTTTCATTATGCCCAGATTCTCAATTAAGTTGTTCTTTGGTAGCCTGTCATTTAGCTCGTACCGGTACTCCTTCACAAGAAATTTTGATCCAGGCACGATGGTTGAATCACCTAGAAATGATTAACGAATCACTTCGTTATTTTGTTTTAGATGTAGGATGTGAAACATACCGAAGTGACAAAATTCAAGCTTTGATCAAAGCTCGAGATTGCATCACGAAACTCAAAAGATGTTCTCCTCAAGACTGGGAAGAAATCGAACATCTTTGGGTTGATTTGCGATCAATTTCAAGTTTCATCCTCTTAGATGGTTTCCCCACTAATTGGATGCAGGCTCTAATGCACGGTACATTAAAGAGCTCGGATGAGAGCCTGACTGAAGCATTAGTTCGTTACGGAAAAAATCGCACTTTAGGTTTTTGTCCTTCAGCGCTTGAACACAATAAAGCTCCGGAAATTCTGATAAATAATTTAGAGATTGATTCTTGGAAAAATTATCCCTGGAATATTCGAGTTAAAGGCTTAACGGGAGCAGTAACACGCCTATCTTCAGATCCTGTGGTAAGTGGTCTTTTAACCCAAGATGGGAACACAATCTATACCCGTATTGTGGCACGCTTCTTACAAACCATTCATGCCATCGATATGATTCATGCAGATGAAAGCAGTGTTGATGCCGTTTGGATTCGTCCGGGTGTCGCCTCAGCTCTCGTTGAAAATTCAAGAGGCGTTTTGATTCATTCGGTAGAGCTGGATTTAACTCAAGGAATTGATGATCCAACGGTTAAACACTACCAGATCTTAACGCCAACAGAAATCAACATTACGCAATCTGAATTCTGTAAAGCGTCATTAAAGAACCTTTCTTTTAGAGGAGACGAAGACCTTAAAGACAAAGCTTCTTTGATTTTCCAATCCTTTGATCCGTGTACTACCGTTCACATAGAGGTTAAACATGCATGAAATGTCATTAGCCCAGAGCATTAGTGAAATTGTTGAGCGCGTTGCAAAGAACAATGTCGCTTCTAAGGTATCACGGATCAAGTTAACAATTGGTCAGCTTTCTGGAGTTGATATTCCAAGTTTGATGCAAAGTTTGACGATTTGTTCTCAAAACACAATTTTTGAAAAGGCTGAGTTTGAAATTGAACGAACAGAAGGTTCCGCCTGGTGTATGGATTGTGCAAAAACAGTTCCTTTAGAGCGAATCGGAAATGCCTGTCCAAGCTGTGGTAATTACCACTTATCGATTAATGGTGGAACAGAATTTAAAGTTTCAGAAATTATTTTAGAAATAAAAGAATAAAAATATTTGATAGGAGTTCGATATGTGTGTGACTTGCGGATGTGGAGAAATTTCAAAGAACTCTCATTCTCATGAACATCCTTCTAAAGAGGGTACCTTACCTCATGTTCATGATTGTGCTCAAAAGCAAACAGAAATTTCAGTCACCAATGAACGGTTAGTACAATTAGAAGAAGACGTCCTAGCTGCGAATGATAAAGTCGCAGTTGAAAATCGATTTTTTTTCAAAACCAATCATATTTTGGCATTGAATTTGGTTTCTAGTCCGGGCTCAGGAAAAACATCGTTGTTATGTAAGACGATTGAAAAACTTTCAAAGACCATTCCGGTTGGTGTAATTGAAGGCGATCAACAAACCTTTAACGATGCAGAAAGAATTCAAGCAACTGGGGTTGAAGCGCTTCAAATTAACACCGGTGAAGGATGTCATCTTGAAGCTCAAATGATTCATCAAGCCTTGCATCACCCGGTCGTAAAAAAGGATTCTGTTCTTTTCATTGAAAACGTAGGTAACTTAGTTTGCCCTGCTTCGTTTGATTTAGGTGAATTCTGTAAGGTCGTCGTTCTTTCTGTGACTGAAGGTGAAGATAAACCGTTGAAATACCCTTATATGTTTTCTGCTAGTAGGGTCATGTTATTAAACAAAATTGATCTACTTCCTTACGTAAACTTTGATACTCAAAAATGCATTGAGTATGCTAAGCGAGTCAATCCAGACATTGAGGTGTTTGAAGTCTCCGCTACAACCGAAGAAGGTTTAGATCAATGGATTAGCTGGATTCAGCGCCATTATTCTGAAATAGAAGAATAAAGATGAAATACGCTAAGAACTACCGATTTAAAGGAGTGGTCCAAGGCGTCGGCTTTCGCCCCTGGATTTACCTTTTAGCCCTTGAAGAAAACCTAAAGGGATGGGTTTTCAACGATGGTGAAGGAGTTCTTGCGCATCTTGAAGGAAGTACTGAAGCACTAGAACGTTTTACTCAACGCACCAAAAAGGACATTCCTCCTTTAGCTCAAATTGAATCTTGCGAAGTTTCAGAAGCTCCTTTTGAGTCCTGTCCTGATTTCAAAATCGTTGAAAGTCAAAATAGTAAGGTATTAACCTCAATCCCCGCGGATTCGGCTACCTGTGAGGTCTGCCTTACAGAACTTTTTGATCCATCGAATCGAAGATACCGTTATCCATTTATTAATTGCACGCATTGTGGACCACGATACACCATCACAAAGCACCTTCCTTATGATCGACCTCAAACAAGTATGCGTCTGTTTGCGATGTGTGAGCCGTGCGAAAAAGAATATCGTGATCCACTGGATAGAAGATTCCATGCACAACCAATTTGTTGTGATCAATGTGGACCAGAACTTTGGTTAGCTGATGCCAAAGGACAAAAGATAGATTGCTCCGATCCCATCGTTGAACTGACACAAAGAATTTTGTCAGGACAAATTGTTGCCGTTAAAGGACTTGGTGGCTTTCACTTAGTTTGTGATGCTCAAAATGCAGAAGTTGTAAAGAAATTAAGGACACTTAAAAATCGTCCCTCTAAGCCCTTTGCGATCATGACGTGTAACGTTGAAAGTGCACGCTCATACTTAGAGATCTCAGATCCAGTTGAGCAAACACTTTTATCGAAAGAAGCTCCTATTGTGCTTTGTCCTAAAACCGAAGAAGCCGATAAAGTTCTTGAAGGAATTGCACCAGGCCTAGATCGTATTGGCTTGATGCTCCCCTACACTCCGATTCATTGGCTTATTTTTTACGAAGCATCAAACCGACCCAAAGACTTTCCGAATCTAAAGAAAAAATATCCGCTTTGCCTAGTTATGACGAGTGCTAATCAAGGAGGCGAGCCCCTTGTTATTGATAATGATGAAGCACTTCGATCACTCGGGAATATTGCAGATACCTTTTTATTCCACAACCGAGAAATCTTAATTCGATGTGATGATTCAGTGCTTATTGCAGATAAATCACCTCGACTAATTCGACGAGCTCGTGGTTTTACCCCTAATTCCATTGCATTACCCTTTTCTGGCGAATCCGTATTAGCAACAGGTTCTTGGCTAAAAAATACGGCTTGTCTAACTAAAAATTCACATGCTTATCTGTCTCAACACATTGGTGATTTAGATCGCTCTAGTAATTGCTTATCGCTTAAAGCATCAATTCAACATTTGGAAAAGATATTCCAAGCCACTCCGACTGCGGTAGCTTGCGACTTACATCCTGATTTTTACTCCACTCGCCTTGCTGAAGAAATTTCGACTCAATA
>JAFTYR010000036.1 GCA_017461315.1 Burkholderiaceae bacterium
CCTTTTTGCTTCGGTTTACCATCAAAACCGATAATGATCATATTGAATTTGCAACTAGACTCTAAACTGGTCTTAGCAAAAAGCGTATTGACGAATTCGTCACGGTTAACCATCTTTGAGCGTGGTTCAAAAACCAAGCGTACATCCACGTCTTTTCCGGATTCATCACGTACTTTATCGAGCACATTGAGCATCAAGAGTTTTTCTTGAGCCTGTTTTGCCGATAAGGTCTTTTTACCCGAAGGTGGTTTTGGATTAGTTAGATCTTCGATTTCAGACAAAATATTTTGTGCTGAAACCTTATAAGGCAATTGGGTAACCACTAACTGCCACTGACCGCGAGCCAATTCTTCAAAATGGTAAACCGCACGCATCTGAAGTGAACCGTAACCCGTGCGATACACTTCACGGATATCAGAAGCAGATGAAATTACTTGAGAGCCACCCGGGAAATCCGGTCCCGGCATGATTTCGAGTACTTCATCGAGCGTTGCTTCTGGCTTTTCAATTAAAAGAGCCACCGCTTTAGCCACTTCCTTCATATTGTGTGAAGGAATATCTGTGGACATACCCACGGCAATACCAGTTGAGCCGTTTAATAGAACAAACGGCATGCGAGACGGCAATACAACGGGTTCTTTAAAAGCACCGTCGTAGTTGGGAACAAATTTAACGGTTCCGTCATCGATTTCAGAAAGTAGTAATTCGGAGTACTTAGTGAGTTTGGCTTCGGTGTAACGCATCGCAGCTGGACCATCGCCGTCTCGGCTACCGAAATTACCGTGTCCATCAATCAGTGGATAACGCATGGTAAAGTTTTGCGCCATGCGGACCATTGCTTCGTACGCTGCCGTGTCCCCATGCGGATGGTACTTACCGAGTACGTCACCAACCACACGAGCACTTTTTACTTGTTTAGCATCGGGCATCAATCCCATGCGACGCATTGCATACAAAATACGACGCTGAACCGGTTTTTGACCATCGCAAATATCCGGCAAGGCACGCCCCTTTACTACTGAAATAGCGTATTCAAGATAGGCTTTACTAGCGAAACGAGCCAAAGTTAATGAATCATCTGAGTCTGACTCGGGTTCTAGTAACGTATCCATCGTATCGAAGTGATTCTTGATACTTAAAGAAGCTTCTTTTGTTGAAGACTTACTTTCTTCCTTCTTTTCTTCAACGACTTCGCAGAATACGGGGACTACCTCTTCAACAACCTCAACTGCAACCGGAGCCTCTTCTACCACCTCGCTCGAAATGGGAGTCTCTTCTGGAGGCGGTACTTCCACAACCTCAGGTTCTTCATTAAAAAGATCACCGGTTTTATCGTCTTCAGCAGTTTTCTCTAGATTTTCTTCTTCTGCAGGCAATCCTGAAAATAGATCTCTTTGCAGAACTTCTGGAGATTTTTTCTTTTTATCTGTCATATTGATTGTCGCTTAGATATCCACTTCAAATTGATCGCCGTGCTGTTCAATCCAGTAACGTCGAGACTTTGACTCTTTTTCAGCCATCAAAATATTCATTGTTGTACGCGTCATCTCGTCACCGAGTGAGCCCACTTGAACCGGCATCAGGCGTCGTGTTTCAGGACATAAGGTGGTTTCCCAAAGCTGGGTCTCACTCATTTCACCCAAACCTTTAAATCGAGAAATCTGGATCGAATCCTGAGGTACTTTGTCTTTGACCAACTTTTCTAGCGTTGTCTTTAATTCTTTTTCATCCAAACAATAAATTCGACGCTCTGGTTTCTTACCACGCTTAGGTACATCCACCTTAAATAACGGAGGACGAGCCACATAAATATGACCGGTCTCGATTAATTTCGGGAAATGCTGATAAAAGAGCGTTAAAAGCAATACTTGAATATGCGATCCGTCCACATCGGCATCGGCCATAATGCAGATCTTTCCATATCGCAACCCCGACAAATCCGGTTCATCTTCCGGGCCATGAGGATCCACACCAATGGCAACCGCAATATCGTGTACTTCCTTATTACCGAATAAGACATTACGATCGACTTCCCAAGTATTTTTTACCTTACCGCGTAAGGGCAATACTGCTTGGAATTCTTTGTTTCGACCTTTTTTCGCAGAACCACCAGCCGAATCCCCTTCCACTAGGAAAAGTTCATTGCGACTAATATCATCATCGATACAGTCGGTTAATTTCCCGGGTAACACGGCAACCGAAGACCCCTTTTTCTTTTCGATTTTAACGGTTGATTTTTGACGGTTTTGGGCAGAACGAATTGCCATATCGGCTAGTTTTTTGCCTTCTTCAATGTGGCTATTGAGCCAAAACTCCATCTGAGGTCGGACAAAAGCAGAAACGAGTCGCATCGCATCACGACTAATCAGTTTCTCTTTAACCTGTCCTTGGAACTGAGGATCAAGCACCTTGGCATTCAGAATGAAACTAGCTCGGGCAAAAACGTCTTCGGTTTGAAGCTTAACGCCTTTGGGCATCAAGCCATGTGTATCAATAAAGGTTTTTAATGCTAAAAAGACACCTTCTTTAAGTCCAGACTCATGCGTTCCACCGCTTGGAGTCAAAATAAGGTTCACATAGCTTTCCCGCTCAGAAGCCCCTTCTGCAGTCCATGCAACAACCCAACTAGCACCTTCTCCGGCATCAAACGTTTCATCGCCTTCTTCAGCAAAGCCTTGTGCTTCAAAAGGCGGGAAAATCGGATCTACGGGAAGTTGGTCTAATAGATATTCACGAAGTCCACCTTCATACTTCCATTTTTGAACGACGTCTTTTTTCTCGACTTTGAACGAGACTTCGCACCCCGGCATCAATACTGCTTTACTTCTTAAAAGCTTTGCCAACGTATCTTCAGGAATATCGGGACTATCGAAATACTTGGAATCGGGCCAACACTGAACCCGAGTACCTGTTTCTCTTTTCGGTCTTGGAGATTTCACACTGGTTAGTGGCTTAACCACAAAACCATTTTCAAAGACAATTCGGCTCTCTAAACCATCACGCCAAACCGTGACTTCTACTCGAGTAGAAAGCGCATTCGTAACCGAGACACCAACTCCGTGTAGACCACCGGAGAAGGCATAGGCACCACCTTCTTTTTTATCGAATTTTCCACCAGCGTGCAGACGAGTAAATACTAGTTCAACCACCGGAGCTTTTTCTTCCGGATGTAAACCAATTGGAATGCCTCGACCGTTATCTTCAACGCTGATTGAGCCATCTGCATTCAAGCTAACCGATATCTGATCCGCAAAACCTGCTAAAACCTCATCGGTTGCGTTATCAATCACTTCTTGAATGATATGCAATGGATTATCTGTAAGCGTATACATCCCCGGTCTTTCTTTAACCGGCTCCAATCCTTTAAGAACTCGGATGGAGTTTTCTGTATACATATGTGCCGATTTATCTTCTTGTGTCATGTAAAAAGAGAGAATAAAAAACCCTCACGGGTAAGTATTGTGATACTTCTATTTTACCGAAGCCGAAAAATATTGACACCTAGTTTTGAAAAACGATGTGTATTTGATCGACCTATGTTTAGTTTGACATATCAATAGCCATTTTCTGTCGTAGTAAAACATTCAAAGGGCCAATAGTCGCTTAAATCTCGTTTTGTTCATCATCAAAAAATAGAAATTAATGTTTGAAATAAATTGGAATCAATATTTCACTAAAATAGGCAACTGTCATTCATTTCATAGTCGAGTTTTTCGTGAAAAATAATTGTATTGACCTAGATCAGCTCAGAATCTTTTTGACCATGGTTGAAGAACAAACCGTTACCCGAGCGGCGCTCAAACTAGGTATTTCTTCTTCAGGAGTCTCTCAAGCAATTAAAGCACTTGAAAAAGACCTCGGTCGAGATCTTTTCGTTCGTGAAACTCGTCCCTTAAGACTGACAGAAACTGGGCGACTTCTCGCTCACGAAGGACGTCATTTACTGAAAGAAGCCGATTCCATTCGCTCTCGAATTTGTTCTGAAAACCAAAAATTCCGAGATCTTCGTTTTGGTATTGGAGAATCGGCTATGGCAACCTTAGGTCCCTGGTTATTATCGGAATTACAGACCAAATTTTCAGATATTACGGCTCATACTGAAATGACCTATCCTCTTGCCAATAAGGTCATTAGTGATGAGTTAGACGTAGCCCTCTGTACAGAACCTTTATATGGCGATGAGCGAATCGACCGACATCAAGTCTATCGAGAAAAATTTTTATTAATTACTTCTAAAAAAACACCAGAAATTACATCGCTTGCTGATTTAAGACGTTTGTCTTCTTCACGTCCATTTATTGGATACGGCAAAGACTGTGCCGACAAGCATCCTATTAATCAGTTACTTCAAAACATGGATATTCCCATGCCACGGGAGTTAAGTGTTTCCTCGAGTTTTGCGATTGTAGGACTGGTTTCTTTAACCGGTGGCTGGAGTATTTTGACACCAACCAATCTTTGGTGTGGCAAAAACTTTATTAATGAATTAAATATTCAGTCTTTACCTATGGAACACGCTCTGAGTCGAAGCATGTGGGTGATTGGAAATAGTAATCAGACGGCAAAAATTCGATTGGTTTCAAAGTGTGTGCGCACTGTTATGCAAAACACCATTATTAGAGAATTAGATCAAACCCTTCCCGGACTTTCCAAATACATCACGATTCTTTAAGTCCGGTCTGGGTTTAAATTTCAATGCGATTTAGATCGCATTGATGCTCTTAAGCCAAGCTTCCGCAAAGGACTGTCCAGGCAATACAAAGAATGTACGTTCCCCTGCCCATAACTTAGGATTCCAAGCCGGTTGATCCGGATAACGGATAAAGGCATTTAAGCTATGGTATTCCTTCGGATTGTGTTGCATCAGAATGGTCTTACATTCGTTGACAAAACCTCCATAGAACTCATCAACAAAACGGTCAAACTTCTGAAAGTCCACCGTAAATTGCCAACCTTGTGCTTCAGAGCCGACACAATTAAGAACGGGACTTCCTTCTGAGAACGGCGCTAAGCGCAACGTTAAAGGGCCATTACTTTCGTATACCGATTTAGTGTAATCCGGAGTGGTTTTAAAGAAGTCTTGAGCGACTGGATCTAGGCGTGCTTGAGGCTTTTGCCAAGGTTTTCTAAATGTACGTGTATCATTTTCAACGTTCTTTAAGCGAGGATTGGCAAGTACCTCTTCACTTACCGTTAAACCCTCTTGGCTTACCATTTCACAGAAAGCGATCTTATCGTCCTTTTCCTTTAAGTTACGTAAGAATTCCCACAACTCTTCAAGAGATTCCGCAGGAACCACAAATGTATCTTTATAACCTAAAGCCTTATTTTTAGAAGCATGCCCAGGGAACTGATCTAATGCATTTTGAACGGCCCACTTAGCTCCAACATTTTTTGCTCTTGGTTTAACAACAACAGGAACTTCTGGTTCAGCTCGCTTTAGTGGTTTGGGACGTACTTCTCCAGTATCTTTGACTTGAGCAAATGCAACTTCCAAATCCATTGGGTCCGGAGCCACATAAGCCATAGGACGATCAATAACCGCTACTTCTGGTGAATTTGCTTGCTGTACACGTACGGCACTTTTATCTCTATGCACGCCGGCTTTTAACGTTAACGTACGTCTTTGAATTGGAACTTCTGGTTCCGCTACAGAAGCCGTATTTTCTTTAGTTTCTGTCACGATGACAGAACGAGCCATGGAGCCTTCGGAAAGAAGCTGAGTTTTAGCGGCCTTGATCCAATTATCGAGACTAACTCGATTAATATCTAAATCACGAGCCACTTCAGCGATTGGTCTGCCTTCGATAAGAACTTTATTAACAGCAGACTGTTTAAATTCTGCAGAAAAGGTTCTGCGGGTGCGTTTTTCTTGCATCAGATCGATTGACTAATTAAGAACATCATCCAGTTGAACTTTCCTTATTGCGAAAATAAATCCGCATGGCAAACAAACTCATGTTGCCACGAAAGTCCAATTATCCAGTCAAATGTTACAAAAGTTGACTGACGAGTTCATTATAGGATGATTTATTCGCTTATTTCTAGAAAAATTGCGTCAATTGAGGGAATTCAGCGTTTTTTATGTCCCTTTATTCAGATTTTCTCTGAAAAAGAATAGAATGAGTAGCTAAACTGATGAAAGGATACGTGATGCCTCGTTTTGAAATTGATTGGAACACCTGCAAAGCAGATAAAGATACGTTGATTACAACGTTTGAAGTTGTCCCATCTTTTGATTATGCGCAGAAAGAAGATTACGCTCCTTTTAGAGCCTATTGCGCTATTGATCAGAATGGCCAGGTTACAGAATTATCAATTACTAATCCTGGAAAAGTCCTTTGGTTTGGTTTACCTAACTTTTTAAGAAAAGAAGTTCTTCAAACGGTCTACGGTATTACTTTAGAGGAACCTGAAGCGCCTCAAGAGGAAACAGTAGTTCAGAAACCTCAAAGAAACTACAAGAAAAACGCCTCTTACCGTCGACAAGGTGGACGCTCTCAGAATCGCAATTCAGATTCAAGAAAATCTGAAGAAGAAAATCTATCTCCTGAATCAGAAGTCATTACCGAAGTCGCAGACGAGTCGGTTTAAACTCTTTTGTAAAAACTTTACGTTTTCGTTATTATTACGAACTCCCCTCCCCATAGTTGAATGGATACAACGCGGTCCTCCTAAGACTGAAGTGCAGGTTCGATTCCTGCTGGGGAGGCCAGTGGAGTTTTTTCGATAAATTCTTCCTAAACTCTCTCCTTCTACAATTCCCTGTTATTGATATAGCCCTTTCAAAGGAGCATCGTTCCACCCAACCTATTTCTATAACGCAACAATTCGGATTAGAAATCCGACATTTTTCTATTTTCCCCTATCTGTGTTCTGTAATCCGTTTATTTATAACGGTTAATCAATATTTTTGTGTTTATATTGAGAAAACTCGAGTACGGTTGTTGTATCATGACGGTGGATTGTTGTAATAGATGCCCACAAGGCCAGAAAGCTTCAGAATCCTTAGCACAGGAATTCGTCTTAAAACGAAAATTACAAGATTTGTGCTGATTATCAGGAAGTGCATACCACTACCATTGTTGGTTTTTGTAACTTGATAAGACAAATAACGTCATTCAATTGATTGAGAACCCCAAATAGAGGTACGAAAATGAAATTTCTTTTCAGCAAGGCCCTTATGGCTGTTGCTTGTGTTGGTTTGTTATCTTCACCAGCTTTTTCTGCTTATAAGCAGGAATATAAATTAAGTATTGTTCCTGGAGCCACGTCCGGTTGGGGGCAGACAGGAACTTTTTTCGCTGATTTAGTCCGCGAAAAGACAAACGGAAGAATTAACATTAAGCCCTATTTTGGTGCTCAGTTGATGGCTGGTAAACAAACTTCTGAACTTTTATTGGTTCGCCGTGGTGCCATTGATTTTGCATTAGCCTCCACTATTAACTGGTCTCCACAAGTTAAAGAACTCAACTTGACCGCATTGCCGTTTTTCGTAGCGAATAATCCAGATCGCTACAAAGCGATGGATGCCATCGAAAAAGGTCAATCGGGCGCTATGTTAGTCAAAGCGATTGAAAAAACCGGTGTAAAGTTTATCGGTTGGGCAGAGAATGGCTTCAGAGAATTAACCACCAGTAAGGGGCCAATCAATAAACCAGAGGACATGAAAGGCATGAAACTTCGTGTTTGCGGTACTCCGATTTTCACCGATATCTTTACTGCATTGGGAGCAAATCCACAAGCAATTAACTGGTCTGAAGCCGTCACTGGTTTCCAACAGGGTATTGTCGATGGTCAAGAAAACCCAACTAACGGTATTAACCTTCCGATGAAGATGTGGACTTGGCACAATCATTTAACGGATTGGCACTATATGATCGACCCGTTATTTATGACGGTTAACAGTAAGGTTTGGAAGCAATTTTCACCAGAAGATCAAAAGATTCTCATCGAATGCGCTAAGGAAACCGAAAAATACAGCAAGGCTTTATCTCGTGTCGGTTTTGATAATGGAGAATCTTTGGTCTACCTAAAGAGCATTGGTAAAGTTCCTGCGATCACTGACGCCCATCTAGAAATGACCAAAAATGGTATGAAAGTTACAAGTTTTACGCCTGAACAGATTAAGGCTTTCTACGATGCTACAGCGAAGGTTCGTGAAAATTGGTCCAAGAAAATTGGTCAAGATTTAGTGAAGGCAGCAGAAGCCGATATGAAAGTAGCTCAATAACATATCCTAGCCATAGGGGCGGTTCCATCCGCCCTTTTCTGTTTTGTTTTATTACTGTATGTGGAAATTTTTAGATCAACATTTCGAAGAACTCTTAGGAGCGATTTTATTGGCCGTCATGGCCTGTATTGCTTGTATTAATGTCTTTGTACGCTATTGTACAAACTTTTCTTTTTCCGCTTCTGAAGAATTAACCGTCAACCTATTCGTTTGGATTGTTCTTTTGGGAACAGCCAGAGCTTTTCGTGAAAATAGTAATTTTTGCATGAGCCTGTTATATAACGCCATGCCTAAGTCGATTCGTTTCGGCTTATACATATTCATTCTTTTGTGTAGTGTCGCTTTTTTTGCCTGCCTGTGCTGGTTAGGCACCATTGAAGTAATGGATGAATTTGAACTTAATGTTTCATCTGAGTCACTCGCTATTCCGGTATGGATTTATACGATGGCCACCCCACTTTTCTCAGCTTTAATTGTTTTTAGAATTCTTCAAAAAGCCATTGAAGATATCAAGAATCGTACATACTAAAGGGAGTTTATAAAAATGGACACTATTTGGTATAACGATCCTGCTTTTGTACTTCTTGTACTATTTGTTATTCCATTGCTTTTAAGAGTACCAATTGCGATTTGTTTGGGGTTATCTGCGGCGATTGTTGCTTGGCTATTTGATATGGGACTTGACATGCTTCCCTACAATTTCTTTGCAGGGGTAGCAAAGGTTCCTCTTTTAGCGATTCCGTTTTTCATCCTTGCAGGATTTATTATGGAGCGCTCCGGCATCGCAGCTCGTATCGTGCGACTCGTTGAAACCCTTGCCGGTAATATGACTGGTGGCCTCGGTATTGCAACCGTTGGAGTGGCCACCTTCTGGGGTGCGGTTTCGGGTTCGGGTCCGGCAACCGTAGCGGCTCTTGGGCTCATCTTGATTCCAGCTATGGTAAAAAATGGCTACGATAAACCGTTCGCTGCGGCGACTGTATCGGTTTCTTCTGGCTTAGCTATTGTAATTCCACCTAGTATTGCCTTCATTGTTTATGGTGGTATTGCTGATGTTTCAGTACCGGCTCTGTTCGCGGCAGGGATTGTTCCTGGCTTAGTTGTAGCTCTATTTCTAATGGGAAGTGTTTACATTACTTCCGTTCGAAAAGGCTATAAAGGAACTCCAAGAACAACTAGCATTTGGTCTGCTTTCAAAGATGCTTTCTGGGGCGTTATGACTCCAGTGGTTATTCTTGGTGGAATTTACGGTGGAGTATTTACTCCGACAGAGGCCGCTGCCGTAGCAATCTTCTACGGTCTTTTCGTCGGCGTCTTTATCTATAAGAGCATTGATAATTTCAAGATTTTGTCTGATGTTCTCGTAGAAAGTGTCAAATCCACGGCGGTGATTATGGTGGTGGTCACTTGTGCAGGTCTTTTTGCTTGGGTGGCAAGCACAGTAGGTCTTGTTGAAAAAGGTGCTCAGGTACTTTTATCCCTTTCAGACAACCCCTGGATGTTGTTATTTATCATCAACGTCATCCTTTTAGTAGCTGGTATGCTCTTGGATGCAATTTCTATTTACTACGTCTTATTGCCATTCTTATTACCACTCGTTCACCATTTTGGTTGGGATCCCGTCTGGTTTGGTGTCATGATGACGGTTAACCTTGCTGTAGGACAAGTCACACCACCAGTAGCCGTGAATCTATATGTGGGAGCTCAAATTAGTCAATTGACGATGGAAGAAATCACACCTCCAGTGCTTCCGTTACTCGTTGCAACCCTATTAGCTTTGGTAGTTATTGTTGCTTTCCCGTCTATGACTATGTTCTTACCGAACCTTTGGGGACTATAAACAAAATAATCATCATCTTGATTGAATCCGAAAGCGCTTCCCTCAACAAGAAGCGCTTTTAGTTTAAAAACAAATACCCAATAAAAATAAATCTAAAGCAACAAATCGATAGTACTATTCGAGTGTTGTATTAAAAATCAATTGCATTGAATTAATTTTAAAAATTGAAATTCTATAAACAAAGAGTCTCTTATTTGCGATTAACGCCCCAAATATTCAAGAAAAAAACAGGAGCATATTAGAGGACTATGAATCTAAAAAGATTTTTAGAAACTAGAAAGTAACCCACTAGCATCTGAACCCTACAGGGTAGAGTTCAGATGCCAGTATTTTGCCTATTAAACTAGGGTTCTAGAGTAGCTTAGTATTTATAATTTTCAGCACCCGCCCACGCAGGTTTAAAGGCACCTTTATAGGCTTGCATTAAAGTCTTAGCGGTATCTAAAGTCTGGTAAGCCTCAACTACTTTCTTATAGTCTGGATTATTAATATCGGCCGTACGAGCCACAATCACATTAACCAATGTCTTAGTTGCAACATTGACCTTGGGATCGGTATTTTCAACAAAAATAGAGTCTTTGTTGGGATCTAAACCAGCAGTAAAAGCATTACCACCATTGATCAAAGCACAAGAAACATCCGGAAGAATGCGAGCCAAAATTCCAGATTCAGCTTCACGAATCTTGATCTTAACGTTGTACTTTGTAATATCTACCTTTGTTGGAACGTATCCCTTGGATGGATCTACTTCGATGAGACCCGCGGCCTCCAAAACCTTCAAGGCACGACCACCATTGGTCAAATCGCTAGGAATCGCAACGATGTCACCCTTCTTAATATCGCTAACGCTCTTAATCTTGTCTTTGTTATTAAAGATGTGAAGTGGTGCAATCAAAGTATCGCCGATAGCGGTTAGATCATAGCCGTTACGTTTAATATCATTAGCTAAGAAAGCCTTATGTTGGAAAGCATTTAAATCAATGTCTTTATCGGCTAATGCACGATTAGGGGTTGCATAGTCAGAGTACTTAACGAGTTTAACCTTAAGACCATCCTTTGCTAAAAGTTTATTAACGGTATCCCACTGAGCATTGTAGTCACCGACGACACCAACTCGAATGACCTTGGGTTCTGAGGCACAGACATTGGTGAGTGTTAATGCAGAAAATACGGATGCGGTTAATAAAGCGATACCACTTCGAACAAAGGTTCTTTTATTCATACAAAACTCCTAAAAAGACAAGATTTAATGGGTGGTTTTCTTAACAATCCAATTCCCAACGAACTGGAACACGCTAATCACAAACAAAATGATGACAACACAAAGCCAAATCATATCCCGATATCCCATCTGATATCCATATCGAATGGCAAAGTCACCGATGCCTCCTGCTCCAATAGCCCCGGCAATGGCGGTAATACCGATGAAGCTAACAAAGGTAATCATCGTAACTCGTGTAATACCAGGAATACTTTCCTTTAAATAAACACCAAAGATCGTCTGTAATGGAGAAAATCCCATAGAAAGACTCGTTTCAATCAATCCGGGATCTACATCAGAAAGTACAGATTCTACTTGGCGAGCAAAAAATGGGACGGTCCCAAAAACGAGTGCTACAAAAGAGCCGGTTACTCCAGATCCGGTTCCCACTAAAAAGCGACTTAAAGGAATCAATAAAACGATCAGAATAATAAAGGGAATCGAACGAATGATATCGATGGAACGATCAAGGAGCACAAACACCCATTTCTTTTCCATGATTCCACCCGGTCTTGTTACAACCAGCAAAACGCCAACAAGAACACCTAAAAACCAGGCAATCGTACCCGAAACCAAAACCATAGTAGCTGTATCGAGTAAACACTCTAGTAACTCTTCACTTAAACGATCTAAATTAGGTAAAAGAGTTTGAATTAATCCGTTCATTGCAACACCTCAACTTCAATATGTTGATCGGCTAAATAAGATTTCGCTTTATTTACATTCTCAGGTGTTCCACGAACACTGACTCCAAGTTTTCCAAGCATCTGTCCCTTTAAGAAATCGATGTTGCCATAGACAATATTGATTTCTACATTAAAGTCGATACTGATACGACTGACGACTGCTTGTCCAACCGATTCACCAGTAAACGTTAAGAACCATACCGGAGTTGATTTATCGATTCCGGGCAAATTACCTTCTTGAAGTAATTCATGAAAAGATCCCAAATTATCAGCCATTTCAATAAAGCCTTTGGTAATGGATGCTTTGGGGCGACTAAATACCTGCAAAACGGTACCTTCTTCTACAACAGCACCATGCTCCATCACAGCGACTCGGTCACAAATATCTTTAACGACCGACATTTGGTGCGTAATGACGACAACGGTAATACGAAGGCGACGATTGACTTCTTGAAGTAACTTTAAAATCGAGTGCGTTGTCTGAGGATCCAATGCACTAGTTGCTTCATCACAGAGCAATACTTTAGGGTTATTAGCCAGCGCACGGGCGATCGCAACGCGTTGCTTTTGACCTCCGGATAATTCAGATGGGTAACTATCTTTTTTTTCAGATAAACCGACGAGATTGAGAAGATCTAAGATTCTTGCCTTTCTATCTTCAGCACTTAAAGTAGAAAGCTTCAACGGCATTTCAATATTTTCGTAAACCGTACGAGAAGGCATCAAATTGAAGTTCTGGAAGATCATACCGATCTTTTTACGAACTTCACGAAGTGCTGGGGCAGAAAGAGACGTCAATTCAGTTTGATCAATAAAGACCTTACCTTCGGTCGGTGTTTCTAATAAATTAATACAACGGACTAACGTCGATTTACCGGCACCCGAAAAACCAATGATGCCGAAGATTTCCCCTTCACGAATATGAAGTGATACATCCTTAACGGCTGTTGTATCACCCGAAGGAGATTGGAATCGTTTTGTTACATGTTCAAGTCTGATCATAATGTACAGTTTTACTACTAATTTTGAAGATTACTTCAAGAAAACTGGAAAGAGATTCATAAGAAAACTTGCTTTAAATTTCCCAAGACAAGTTCCTTAAAAATACCGGGAATTTAGAAAATACGAGACATCATGCACATTCGCTCAACACAATAGACCGGCACAGCTTCAAGAAGCTGATTAATGAAATTGTGGTCTAATGGTGCCATGATGAAAATTTCTATTTGAAGACAGCTACAGATTAACCGCAAATATCCCTTGAATACTGAATTGTGAATACTTTTTTTTCATATTTAGCGATTTCCCCTAAATCCTATTGACCGAAACCGCTTAATAATTTCTCTTTTTTGTAAAACATCACAATTTTTTCAGGAAATGGTAGATCAAATCGCCATAAATGACTCGGATAAAACTCTTTAATAAAGGATGGCGTTTCAAGTAAAAGCGTTAATTGCTCGATCGCTTCCTCATCAGAAGTAAATGCCTCGATCCGAATGAGTTCTCGTCGTGAGCATACAGAAAGTAGATCAAACGACTTTGGATTTTTTAATATTTTTTTAGCCATGCTCAGTGCTTTGCGATGAGGAACCATCAGATCATCATCACTTAAACCACAAAACATGTCGATCGTTTTAATATCTCTTCCTTCAATGGGTGCCGATTCAATTGGCATGGCTGTACTCAGACTAAGAACAGCATAGATTTTAACGGATTCAACCCCTATTTCTCTAAATGTAGAGTTAGGGATCGAATCCTTTTTAACCCTATCTAGGATTACGCTATCCTTACTTTACTTCGTAGCCTAAATCTCGTACTGTTTTCTCTAACACCTCACGACTTACTTCCGTCGTCCAGACCTTAGCGGTTTTCTCTTCTAAAGAAACTTCAACTCGATCAACCCCAACGATACCTTTTAAAGCCTTTTCAACAGAAGCAACACAATGAGGACACATCATTCCATCAACATGTAAAGAAACAATCTTTTCAGACGTTGTTTTTTCAATAGAGTCAATCTGGTATCCCTTTTCTTCAATGGCTACTTTGACCGTTTCGAGAGAAACTTCTGGCAAAGCCTCTATAAGTACTTTCTTTTCGTCTAAATGAATTTCGATTTGCTGGATTCCTGCGATCGCCTCCATGGTCTTTCTAATCGTATTAGCGCAATGCATACAGTTCATATTGGCAACGGTTACGACGACGGATTGAGTTTCTTCCTTAATCATCTTTTGGCTCTTAGGTTCTAATTCACATGGTTTATTCATAACATTCGTTTCCGCTTCTTTTACTGGTTTCCAGTGGCGTAGTCTTAATGCATTAGTGACGACACAGAAAGAACTGAGGCTCATGGCGACCGCACCGATCATCGGGTTTAAAAGCCACCCCGTGGTGGTATAGAAAACGCCCGATGCGATAGGAATACCCACAATGTTATAAAAAAAAGCCCAAAACAAATTTTGTTTAATATTTTTCATTGTGGCATGCGACAGATGTAGGGCATTTACAACATCTGTTAGACGACTATGCGTCAGGACAATATCTGCCGATTCTATGGCAACATCTGTGCCACAACCAATTGCACAACCCACATCCGCTCTGGCTAATGAAGGAGCATCATTGATGCCATCTCCAACCATCATGACTCGCAAACCTTTTTCTTGAAAATTGCGAATCACACCTTCTTTTCCGATTGGAGTCATTTCACTAAATACATCATCAATTCCGACCATATCAGCAATCGCATGAGCGGTTCTTCTATTGTCTCCCGTTACCATTAAAACTTTTAGCCCCATATCCTTTAAAGTTTTAATCGCTGACGGGCTATCTTCTTTAATCGGATCTGAAATAGCAAAAATAGCGGTCACAACACCGTCTACTTTCATGATCAAAGGTGTTTTAGCTTCTGTAGTAATTTGATTGATTAAATCTGTTTGACTTTCTTTTAATAAATGAATACTGCCTATTTCGACTTCTTTTCCTTCAACTACAGCTTGAACTGAACCTTCTTGTTGCAAAAAATGTTGCGTATGGCATTCCTTAGCTCCCTTTTTCTTAGCCATTTGAACAATGGCTCGAGCTAAAGGATGTTCACTTAACTTTTCGAGCGAATAAGCAAAGTCCCAAATTCGTTCCTGATACCGATCATTAAGAACGTAATACTCCGTTACCTGGGGTTGTCCTAAAGTAATGGTTCCGGTTTTATCTAAAATGACAACAGAAACTTTTCCCGTTTTTTCAATTGATTCTGCGGATTTAAATAAAATTCCTTTTTCAGCTCCTTTACCCGTACCCACCATAATGGCAGTTGGTGTTGCCAAACCTAAAGCACAGGGACACGAAATCACTAAAACAGAAATCCCGATAACAAGGGCAAATTTATAGTCGTAACCCAGTAATAACCAAGTAAGAGCTGAGGCAAAAGAAATCAAAATTACAGTGGGAACAAAAATACCACTAACCGTATCCGCTAATCGAGCAATCGGAGCTTTTGAAGAGGTGGCTTCATCGACCATCGCAATGATCTGTGCAAATGCAGTATCTGATCCCACCTTTTCTGCTCTCATCTTTATAAAACCCGAGGCAATAAGAGTCGAGGTAGTTACCAAACTACCTATTTTTTTTGCAACCGGGATACTTTCTCCAGAAAAAGAAGATTCATCCACACTTGATTGTCCTTCAATGACAATACCATCAGCAGGGATTCGATCTCCTGTTCTTAAGCAAATCACATCACCAACAACTAACTCATCAATAGAAAGCATCATTTCTTGATGATTTCTCTCAACACAAACTGCTTTTGGGATGAGATCTAATAATCTAGAAATTGCTTCCGTTGTTCGACTTTTTGCTCTTGCTTCTAAAAACTTACCAAGTGTAATCAGTGTCAAAATCATCGAAGCAGAATCGAAATAAAGCTGATGTACTAAATGTCTTGCTTGAAGAAAATCGTTGATTTCGGTGTAATGAAGAACTTGAAAAAAAATCCAAAAGCCAAATCCAATACAAGCACTTGTACTCAGAGCAACCAAACTATCCATCGTAGGTGCTCTATTTATTAATGCTTTAAATCCGGTATCAAAGAAGTGAAAATTCACCACAACAACCGGAAGCGTAAGAAAAATTTGTACAACGGCTTGATAAATAGGGGCGGATAACGACGATAAAAATAAGGGATTTTCAACACCAAACATCGGTGACATCGCAACCCACATCAAAGGGATTGAAAACAGGATGGATATGAAAAGCCGGATTTTCATTGCCTGTATTTCAGGTTCTTGGGTAACTTTTCTGTCTGATCTACTTTTCTCTTTTGATGTAGCAACATAACCAATCTTTGATACGGCTTCTACAATCTGTTCCACACCGATTCGGTTTGGATCAAATTCAACACTCATCGAATTTTTCAATAGATTGACCGATACTTTTTCAACACCGACTAAATTTGAGACGGTCTTTTCCACTTTAGCCGAACAGGCTGAACAACTCATTCCAGTGATATCAAAAGATTTTTTTTCCATAGATCAAACGATTGCTTATTAAAAATCGACTCATTTTATCCCTTAGTATAAAAAGATCAATAACTGTACTTTTTTATACTTAGTATTAAAATGGGTACTATTAGATTCAGTGTATATGACTATGAAAGACGTTTCGACTACACGAGTTCACTGCCCTGTCGAAGTAACATTGAAACTCATTGGTGGTAAATATAAGGTCATGATTCTTTGGAATCTCGTCGATCAAACCCTTAGATTTGGTGAATTAAAGCGAATGATTCCTTTAATTACTCCCAAAATGCTAACTCAACAACTTCGTGAGCTTGAAGAAGATGGTTTAATCGTCCGTAAAACTTATGCGGAGGTTCCTCCTAAAGTTGAATATTCCCTCACTAAGACGGGACATTCTCTTTACCCAATCTTAAACAATATGTATGAATGGGGCACTTCTTATTTGGAAACCAAAGGAATAAAACCGAATTGCAACATGAAAGAGAGTATTCGTGGATAATTATGACTAAAATGATGCATTGGATTTTCTTAATGTAAACCCTGTATCTTTAGTTCATTGTTGAGACATTTGCCGTGCGGTTTCCATCTTTACGTGATCGAGTCGATATCATTGTCCGAATACTATTCGGTTCGTTTATCGCCATTGGATGTTTGTTAGTCGTTTGGCCATTTGCTACGGCGATTTCGGTCGCAGCAGTGATTGCAGTTGTCACTTGGCCCCTATTCCGTAAAATTCGAAAATTCTGTTGTAAATCTTCTACCGTTGCCTCACTAGTTCTTGTTTTTATATTAACAATCTTAATCGTAGTGCCCATAACGGGGTTATCTACGGTTTCTGCCCGACGAATTCCTCAGTTTGTTCAACAATTCCGTGAGTGGATTAGTCAAGGGTTTACTGCACCAGAGTCGCTTAAAGAATTACCTTATATTGGTGATTGGCTCTATAGCGAAATTGCATACATTTTGAGTAGTCAGCAAGAGCTGGTTGCTTTTGTTCAAAAAATTGTTGATCCGATGAGCACCATTCTCCTTAAAATGGCTGTAATGCTTGGGGACGGTCTCTTCCAGATGGCACTCATGCTATGTATTATTTTCTTTTTCTATCGTGACGGTGAGTACTTAGGAGCCAAGTGCTACGCCCTGTTAGAAAGAATGAGTGGAGATCTCGCTAATGAGGTTAGCCATGTCATCATTAACACGACTCGTAGTGTAGTATTGGGTATTGTAGGTAGTGCTGCAGGGCAAGGTATTGTTTCTTTTATTGGTTTTTGGATTGCAGATGTTCCTGGTGCTATTACACTAGGTGTTGCCGTATTTATTCTTTCTGTAGTACCGATTGGACCTCCTATGATTTGGGGGCCAGTGGCTATCTGGTTGTACTATCAAAATGAAGTCGGTATGGCGATATTCCTAGTATTATGGGGTGCGCTAGCCGTATCTAGTGTCGATAATTTTTTAAAACCTATTCTTATTTCGAAGGGAGCCGCACTGCCACTCTCTTTGATTTATTTAGGAGTTTTTGGAGGTGTTCTCGCTTTTGGCTTTATGGGAATTATTTTAGGCCCTGTTTTAATTGCTGTCGGTTTGGCTATGTCTAAGACTTGGTTGTCAGTTTCTAAATCTCAATCTGATTCTGTAGAAAGCGACGATGAAAACCTAGGCGATTCGCAACTGATGGTTCAAAATAATGACCAGGAAGTTTTCAAAAGTACTGAACAACCTTCTAATGTGCAGAGTTTTTCAAAAGATGAAACTCTTTCAAAGTAACAAGGATCACTATGAGTAATAAAGTCTTTTCTATCGGTATTGTTTCAAGCGCTTGCTCGGAATCTTTCATGCAAATGCTTGAAGCAAACATTGCAGAATGTGCAGATAAGCCTAATGTTATTAAATCTAATATCGAGTGGCCTGAAGTAGAAAACAAGGACAACAAGTTCATTGTTTCCAGCGATCGTAAATTACAGGTTTTCGAAGAAGTTGATCAATTGATCAAACAAGGTGCTGATGTTATTGCCTTCCCTTGTCTCTGCGCTCTTTCTTGGCTTGAAGAATTACAAACAGAAGTTCAAACTCCTATTGCCAACATGGGTAAAGCTATTGCTAAATCCTTAGCTACAACCGAAAATGCACGTTTAGGCTATCTTGGGATTCCTGAAACTGCTAAGCAAAAAGCTTTAGTTGAAAACGTTAAGTTGGACAATGTTTCTTGGATTTATTTGTCTGAACAAGCTCATTTGATTGAAGAATTCAAGACTCTTGCTTGTGCTCAAAAGAAGACTGAGGCTCTTGAAAAATTAGCTGAAGCTTGTCGTGTATTGGTTAACCGTGGTGCAACTGCCATTGTTCCATCTTGCTGTTGCATGGCTACATTCGCAAAAGAATTACAGGAACAAGGCATGCCAGTTCTTGATTTAGCAGCCATCTACGCTCAGTACTTAGTTCAAACTGAATGGAAACCATTGGCTAAACCATTCAAGCTTGGTTTGGTTGGTGGTTTGGGACCAGCTGCGACTGTTGACCTGTATGACAAGTTCACAAAAGCAACTCCAGCACTTAACGACCAGGAACACTTCAAGGTTGTTATCGAACAGAATCCACAAGTTCCTGACCGTACTAAGTGTCTTCTTGATGGCGGTGTTGATCCAACATTGGCACTCTTCGCGGCATGCCGTAAGCTTGAAGCCGATGGTGTTGACGCTATTTTGATTCCATGCAACACAGCTCACGCCTTCTTTGAAGCAATCGCTCCAAGACTTCGTGCTCCAATCATCAATATGCAACGAGTCACATTAGAAGACATTCAGGAAAAACACGGCAAGGACTGTGTCATCGGCCTTCTCGCAACAACAGGAACTTGCAGAACCGGTATCTACGGTAAGAAAGCCGAAGAAATGAACCTGAAGATGGTTACCCCAGATGAGCAGTATCAAAAACTGGTCATGAGTGCTATTTACGGACCTAAGGGTGTTAAGGCTGGCTTTAATACTGGAGTTTGTCGTGAAGAGCTGTTGGAAGCCGCACGTCACTTAGTTCGAGATAAGGGTGCCAACGTTTTAATTCTCGGTTGTACCGAATTACCGTTGATTCTTGATGAATCAGAAGCTATGGATATTGGTGAAGGGTTGACCGCTGCGGTTGTGGATCCGTCTGCCACTTTAGCTAGACGTGCAGTTAAAGTTGCAACTGAAATCACCAAAATTCGAGGTCGCCTTTAATACTGATTAATAGATAGTCCTAAACTATGATTGAAAAAGTTTATACAAAAGTTGCTCCACGTCGAGTTACCTTTATTGGTCTTGGCGTTATGGGTTATCCAATGGCAGGTCACCTAGCCTGTGCAGGACATCATGTGACGGTATATAACCGAACACGATCTGTTGCTGACAAATGGTGTCATGAATTTGGAGGTCAACTCGCTTTAACACCTCGTGAAGCAGTAAAAGATGCGGAAATCGTTATCACTTGCGTAAGCAATGACAAAGCTTTAGAAGAGGTCGTTTTAGGTGAAAATGGTGCTTTTGCAGGAATGAAATCTGGAGCGGTACTCTGGGACGATAGTACTGTTTCCTTGGAAATCACTAAAAAACTTTACCAAAAAGCAAATAGTTTAGGACTTCACTTTGTAGATGCACCGGTTTCTGGTGGTCAGAATGGTGCTGAAAAGGGAGTACTTACCATGATGTGTGGTGGAGATAGTGAAGTTATTACAGAATGGCTTCCTATCATCAATGCTTACGCACCGAGTGCAGAACGCATTGGATCATCAGGACAGGGTCAGCTCAGTAAGATGTGCAACCAGATCTGTATAGCAGGTATCCTTCAAAGTTTGTCAGAAGCAATTGCTTTTGGTGAATTAGCCCACTTAGACATGAATAAGGTGTTGAATGTCATTAGTAAGGGCGCAGCGTCCAGTTGGCAAATGCAAAACCGAGGTCAATCAATGATCGAAGATCGATATGATTTTGGATTTGCTGTAGATCTGATGCGTAAGGACTTAGGAATTTGCTTAAGCGCAGCAAGGGAAGTAGGAGCTACCTTACCAACTACCGCTTTAATCGATCAGTTTTACGCAGATATTCAAAATTCCGGTGGAAACAAATGGGACACCTCTAGTTTGATCACACGACTTCGCAATAAATAAAATTAATCTTTTATCATCTTCCCAAAAATCTGCAATTTCACAAATTGCAGATTTTTTATTCCTTAGAACACATCAGATTGCGTTATAGCACCATTAAGCCCCCTTCAATAATGAAGCCCCGAAGCCCATATCCGGTTTATTTATTGAGAATTCAAGCTATAGCTAAAATCCCAATCGTTTCTACATCAAATGGTAGTTAAATTTTCCAGAATTAGACATAGGATTTTGATTATTTATTAAGGCTGTAATCTGTTGATATCACAACGTTTTCTTGCACTTTAAGTTTCTAAAGAAAAAAAGAAACAATAAATCTCAAATAAAACTCTCTCTCGAGCTCTTTGACTAA
>JAFTYR010000037.1 GCA_017461315.1 Burkholderiaceae bacterium
CAAACAGTCACAATAATAACTGCTATAGCAACATAACTAAGAATTGACATGTGGTTTTTTCCTTTGAGGTAATAAAAAATCGGGATCCTTTCAGGACCCTCTGTGGCGGAGAATAATCCAAATGTATTAGTTTGTAAAGATGTGTTTTATAAAATAAAAATGTATTTCGTTATACGAGAAAGATAATATATATCTTTTACAACTTCGGGCAATTACATTGCAAATTTGCAATGTTTTTAAATTTATCACTATTTCTGCTTCTTTCTTTTCAAAAGCTTTTGCTGATTTTGTGACACCATTTAAGGTAGCAGTGAATCCTTACACCATACGGCAAGTGAAAATTTATAACGAATTTCAATAACGTTATCTGAGTCATTACGATAATGATGACTACAGTGATAGGAGAAAAAAAGGACCTTCAACAACACTCTCCCAGGTAATCTTTTTTAAGGGGATGTTTTTGTCGTTCCATTTATTCATGTGTTTTATCCACAGCTTTATCAAATTGTTCCAGTACAGTTACTAATTTCAAAGTGAGTTTTCTGAGTTCTTCTGAACTCAAATGAGAAAGCCTAGGATCTACAACTAATATGAGTCCCTCTCCTAGATAAATGTGAGAGCAAACATCAATACTTCCCATACGTCTTGCACAATAACTGTCATAATCAAGTGTATAAATAAAATTTACTTCCATTAAAAATAAATCGACACTGGATACTAAAAATTGATAAAAAACCTAGCCTTTTTGTGAATAAGGGTTATCATGTAGATATTTGAAGATTAGACAGAAAATGAAATGAAGCTAAAAAGCTTTCTGTTTATTGCATTTGGTATTGCCGTTGTTATTCCAATGACGGCACTTTATGTTTCAGAAAATATTGAAGCAGATATCGATAAACTTGAAATCACAGAACTTCAAGTTAGAGAGGCGGATGTTGTTTCAGCTAATCTCTCCCGATATTTTTTCCAGGCAGAAAGGATTGTTTCACTCGCAGCGGATTATTTTGTCTCTCACTCAGATAATTTAGAAGATCTTCAAGAACGCTTACGGATTATTTACGGTACCTGTAATGAATTTTTAGATATTCATTTTGATAATTTGGACGGTATATCGATCGCAGCCTACCCTACGATTGATGTAAAAGGTCAATCAAGTATCGGACAAAACCATCAGAATCGCCTTCACTGGTTTACTTTGATGAAAAACAATTCGATTCATATCACGAATATTTTTCAGGGCATTCGAACTAGTAACAAAATTTCAGCAGACATTGCTTATAAAATTTTTGATCCTGAAGGGATTCCAATTGGTTATGTGATCGCTGCGCTTGATCTAGATCGCTTTGCAAAAGAAGTCGCTAAATTAAAAAAGGCGTTTCCATACACGGTTCACATTGTCGATAAAGCCGGCTCTTTAGTTTATTCTGATGGAATCGTTCCTACACAAGTCACTCGTTTCATTAATTCCGACATTTTAGAAAAAACAGAAAGTCTTAAAGACGGTTATTGGTTTGAATTAGATTTAAAACAAGAAGAGCAAAGTTGTTTTATCAAGAAAATTGATCACTCTGGATGGTACTTGATTGTTAGTCGAGATGCGAATTACTTTGGTCCAGAAGAAATGTCGAGACCAGCTTATTTTGGTTTAGTGCTTTTCTTAACCGTTTTATCTATCTGGCTTTTGGTGTTTGTTTCAGACCGCCTCTTTAGTCATAACATAAGCAAGTTAAGAAGACAGATTTCATTAAGAAAACGAACGATCGATGAAAAAACAGAAATCGTATTTCCAGATGAACTAAGCCAGATTCAGGAAGATGTATCTCAACTTCTAGGTGGACGATTTGTATTACAACAGTTGTGTAAAGATAGCTCAGTAGCGCTTAATTCACTCGAAAGGGAAACGGAACGGCAACGCCATATTTGTCGTAATTGGCTTTCTATTCTGGGGCAGCACGATATCGGAGTAATTTTGATTGATCAAGACTCTAATATTGAAGGTTTTAATCAAGAATCTTCCCGACTTACGGGGCTAAATTTAGCCAAAGGTTGTTCTTTACAGGAATTAGCAATCGCACAACTTGGAAAGAATTGTCCTAAGTTCGGTGACAACCTAGAAAAGATAGTCATTTACTTCCCGAAGACGGCTCTTTATATCTCAATTAATGAGTATTTAGCCGAAAACGTTTCCCCTATTTTGTACATTTTGATTCTTCGGGAAGAAAAATCCATCATGGATTCGATTTTAAATTTAAACGACTAGGAAGCCCTTATTTGTCCTTGAGTTTCCATAAGGCAGAAAATGCCTGTGGTAAATCTTTTCGAATTAAATCTCGTTGAACTCCGTAGTACTGTCGATACTTTTTAGAATGCTCGGGATTTGGCTTATAAGATTCATCAGGAATCAAAATCTTATTAATAGCTTCTTGTAGATTATCTACATCACCGACAGCATAAGCTCCAAATAAGCAATTCGTAATCACTGCGCCACCCTTATTTTTATATCGAACGACGCGACTTTCGAGCATATCGCTTTTGATTTGATTCCATAAAGAATCTCGACTGCCTCCTTCGGTAACAGTGATACAGTCTAAATCTACTCCTGCGGATTTATAAATATCGCAGATTTCCATATAGTCGTAACCAATAGACTCAAGGACACTACGCCACATCGTAGCCTGATCATCACCTAAAGTTAAACCTAAAAAAGCTCCCGTTTTTTTCTGGGTATCGTCTTGACCACCGGTTAGATACGGTAAAAAGAGCACTCCACAGCTTCCTGCAGGAATCTTTGAAGCTTCTTGGCTCAATATCTGATAGTAATTAGGATCTTCTTTTTGCTGACAGATAGAATCTTTAAACCAACGTAGTGCGAGTCCCCCGGTTCGAATAAAACCCCAATAAAAATATGTATTTGGAAGCGAACCACTATTAAAAATGAGATTGTTACCCGGCTTACTTAATTCCGGAATAATGCCACTCGTTGAAACGCAAAACATGGCACAAGTACCAGCCACGTCAACCGCTTTACCCACTTCAAAATTCCCACAACCAATCATGGATTGCATTGTATCTCCGGCACCTCCACAAATAACTGTTTTAGTGGACAGTCCCGTACGTTGAGCCATTTCTTCAGAAAGGGTACCGATAACATCCCAGGGCTTAACAATTTTAGGCATGTATTGAAAATCAATACCTAATATCTGGAGCTGTTTTTTAGACCATTTTTTTTCGATCACGTTATAGCCCAATCCCCAGCCGGACATAGTGCCCCAATCTATGAAGGCATCTTCTGCCTTTAAGCCAGCCAAATGCATCAAAATATAAGGTGCATTGTGGACAAATTTAACACCAGATTTTTGGAACGCCTCGTTATTTCGAATAAACCATCGAGCAAACATAGCGGGGAACATACAAGAAGCCGTTGGATTCCCTGTTTCTTTGCCCCAAATATCTAATTTCTTTGCATTGATTTGATCAACGTCGTCTTGTGTTCTGGAATCTAGATAATTGATATAAGGAGTAATTGCTTGTCCTTCCGCATTGATTCCAGCAATACCACAGATAATGCCATCCCCCATAATGCTGACCACATTCTTAGGATCAAGTCCCTTTTCTTTTAGATCTTCAACGCAAAGACGAATACATTCCACCGTGATATTCAAAAATTCATCTATGTCCATTTCAACCCAGCCCGACTGAGGATAATGAAGTGTCGTAGCCAAGCTATGAGAAGTTAAACATTCTAAATTTTTGTTATAGATCGAGACCTTAACGCTTTGGGTTCCCGCATCAAATCCCAGGTATAAACTTTTCATTCTTTTAATAAGCTGTAATCGAAAAATAAATATTCGAGGTTTAGAGTAATGTTAATTAAGCACTTGGAATGATTTCAACATGAATTTGAGATTCATTAATTCCTAACTGTGTTAACAGTTCTTTTTGGCTATTCATGAAAGGAATCGAACCGCAAATATAAAATTCTGAATCCTTATTTAAATTAAGTTCTGTATATTTTTCAATATTAGGGCGACCGGAAAGAATTCTTTCTTCAGGTTTGCCTTCTTTTGCTCGAGTATAGAAACGAACTAAAGCTTCTTTTCTTGAAGATAAAAAGTAATTTATGTCGTCGGCCATCGGTAAATGTTCTTCATCTTGGCAAATGTAAATAAAACGATCTAATCGCTCTGGAGCCCGTTCAGATAAAGCTCCGAGCATCGTCATGATTGGTGTAATTCCAACCCCAGCGCCAATCAAAGTAACTGGCTTGTCATTTTCCGATAAATAAAAATCACCATCGGGTGTGCATATATCAATTTTATCGCCAATCTGTAGTTGTCGATGCAAGTAGTTTGAAACAACACCACAATAATTTTGAGCTTTATTTTCAACTCTTCGAACCGAAATTCGGAAAATTCTCTCATTAGGTGCCCAAATACTGATGGAGTATGGTCGTTGTTGTCCTAGTCCTTTTGGGCGTACACAAACAAACTGCCCTGGTTTAAAAGACTGATAAATCGTAGAACCATCGTTCGGTTGAAAATAAAATGAGGTAATTTCTTCCGTTTCCTTATGTTTGCCAACCAATTGACATTCTTTAAACATATTTTTACCTCAACTATTTTTAGTTAACTCGATAAAGTCATTTTATCGGAAATCGTTTAAAAATCATCCTATAAAAGTTCAAGAAGCATCGAATTAATCTCAAAATGTTATGTCGTTAACAACCATAAAAGAAAAGGTGGTCAATTAGTTTGACCACCCAAGTACTTATCGCTACAGTCTTTGAATTTAAAGCAGTAACCAGGTCATAACAATAATCGCTAGAATCGTTGGTATCGCATTCCTCTTGGCTAGTTCAATCGGATTGACTCCTGCAAGCTTCGCACAGATAATTGCTGCTGCCGCTACCGGTGACATGGAACGACCAATTTGTCCTGCAATTTCTGCCATACAACCAAGTTCCATAATGGTATAACCAAATTCTGGAGCATGAGGAACGACTGTACCAATGAAAGCAACCCCAGCGGCGTTGCCAGAACCCGATACGACTGCCATAGCAAAAGGACCGGAAGCTGCGGCGATCTGAGCGGCGGACTTTGATTCTTTCATCAGATCAATCATAGCTCCTGTTAAGCCAATAGAATCCATTCCGGCGCAGAAGGTGGCGGCCGCAGCCATTAGACCGACAACATCACAGAAACCGTCACCACAACCGCGGAAAAATTTCTTGGAACCTTCACCTGGATTCATACGGGTTAAAACAAGGCCAACCACAGTACCACAAATCATAGCCTGAGGTACGCTAATGTATGGAATCCAACCCACTTGTTCGGAACTAATGACAAGGAGGACGAGCGGTAATACCGGAACCATAGCGTACAGATAATTGACCTTTAATCCTTCTGGTTGAGTGATTTGAAGTTCTCCCTTGTAAGACCCAGCCCCCTCTTTTAGGAAAAAACAAATAATAGTAAGGGCTCCCACAGCAACCGCCATACCGATTAAAACAGTGGGTAACATGAAGATGATAACGCTCATGACATCAGTCTTAGCCATCTCTGCAACCATCGGATTAAACATCAAACCAGGAGATAAAACCGATCCCCAGGTTCCAAGAAAAACAGCAGATCCAGCCATTGCTGGAGTAACACGCATAGCTAACAGTAGCGGGATTAAAAGAGTACCGACAGCTGCGGAAACTCCCGCAGCCGACGGCAATGCAATATTAAGCATAAAAGTCACGACCATCGCTGCTGGTACAATGACAAAACGGCAATGCTTCAGCAAGCTAGTTACTACAGCAATAAGATGATCAGCACATTTTGTATAGCTCATGACATACGAGAAGCCTAAGACTGTACAAATTGTATTAACCAAACCTACATTATTAAATTGCTTGATAAAAGCATTAATCGCTGGAACTAGTTCTCCGCTTAACATCGCCATCAAAACACCCGAAAGGAAAAGAACCATACGTGTTTCGTAATTTTTGATGATGAAGTAAAACGTTAGGATTACGATTAAAAGTCCTAACCAAATCATAAGTACCCCTTTCTTATAGTTTCCGTATTTGTTTTAACGGATTATTCGACACGAGAATTATATAAATCTGTAACAAGGTCAGAGATAGAATATATATCACTATACCGTGTTATTTTAAGCACGATATTTCAACCTGATTTCAGGAATATCCTGGCTTAGAAACGAATATTCTTGAACAAAAGTGTATAAAATGTTTCTATAAAGAGTATAAAAATACTTAATATAGGGTAAATACCAATGCAATCTTTATTTAATCGGAAAACATATAACTTAGGCCTTTGGGAGCTCTTTTTTAAAGTATTGGATGAAGGTTCATTTTCTCGAGTAGCGGATCAAAGAGGATTAGAAAGAACTCAAGTATCCCGGCTAATCAAGCTTCTAGAAACCGAGATTGGTCACGAATTACTGGTACGTAATGGTCCTAAAATCGTTCCTACTCATGTAGCACTCGATGCTAAACGATATATTCAACCAGTACTTCGTAATTTTGATGAAGCTCTACTTACGATTAAAGCTTCTGGGAAAGAAGATGCTGGAACGATTCGTATAGGTTCGAGACCCGGGTTAATGCAGGCTCATTTAGTTCCCTTACTTAAAGAATTTCAATCGATTTATCCGCAAATTACATTTGATATTTTTGCAGACGATGACCCACGAGCTTTCATGAGAGGTCAAACGGACTTAATGCTCTACTATGGTCCAGTGAATAATCCCAATTTGATTGAAACTTGGATCACTCATTCTGTTTTTATTGCATGTGCCTCACCAGGTTATATCCGAGAGCGTGGAATACCGAATACTCCAAAAGATTTACTAGCTCACACAGGGATCATCTACACGGGACGAGCCCGTTCCTTTGCTGAAATTCTCGAGTCAGAATACGAACAGCTCAACTATCAGTGGAAATCAACGATGCGGTTTAATAATATCCTCGCCGCCAAAGCTGCTGTGATCGCTGATGCTGGAATCATCCTCGACATGCCAATGCATCACTGCTACAAAGAACTCATTTCAGGTGAACTCGTTCCCGTTTTAAATAACTGGCATGTACCTCAGCTAGAAAACTACATCGCATGCACCGTCGAATCCGTCAAAGTACGACGAGTTCAACGCTTCATGGAATGGTTTGTTCAGCGACGCAGAGAAATCGAAAGCGAGATGAAACACAAACTACAGCATAAACTGGGTTTGAAATTCTAAGCAAGGAGTATTCTTACTTTTTAAAGCATCCTAGTAATGAACTTAAGATTGATTTTTTTACATAAGGTTTATGTTGAATGCCGATAACTCGATACCCGGTTTCTTCAATGGATCGCTGTAGATATGCTTCGTCGATTTCGTCTTTTGTTACGAAAGTGCTGATTGCTTTTTTATGAGAGGAATAAACTTTTTCAGGATGAATCGTCTTTCGTATGGTGTCATTGATATGGGCTTCGCACATTTCACACATCATGCCATCAATGGAAACAGTATATTCGATCATAGATTGCCTTGAGATAAATTGATAAAGTGCAATAATACTTCCAATTTCTATTACGTGATGGAGAAAAAAATGGATGCTTTAACTGCATTAAAGACTAGACGAGCCTGTCGTAGTTATACCGATGAATTACCTTCTCGTCAGCAAATTGAATCAATCATTGAAGCAGGTCTTTATGCTCCAAGCGGTATGGGTCAGCAAAGTGCAATAGTCATCGCTGTTACTAATAAAGAAATCCGAGATGAATTATCTTGTTTGAATGCTCAATTCATCCCGAATTGTTCATCCGATCCTTTTTATGGAGCTCCTGTTGTACTTATCGTTTTAGCAAAAAAGGAAGTTAAAACACATGTTTATGATGGTGCTTTACTTTTGGGTAATTTAATGAACGCTGCTCACGCCATTGGTCTCGCTACTTGTTGGATCCATCGAGCCAAAGAAATGTTCGAAACCGATCAAGGAAAGACAATCCTTAAGAAGTTAGGCATTACAGAAGAATATGAAGGCATTGGTAACTGTATTTTAGGTTTCCGCTCAGGCGATACTGCCCAAGTTGCACCAAGAAAAGATCAAAGAGTTTTCTGTATTGACTAAGATTCAAAACTCAAAACCATTATTCATATAAAATCTCAATACCATTTCTCTTTTAGAGGAATGGTATTGCGTTAAGATCAAACATATTTTTTTGTATTTCAAAAGAAATTGAAGTGATGTTTTCTCCAGTAAAAATGATTGTTACCTATCCTTTTTATCACATGATTGAAAAGGCTGTATTTACGTCTCGCACGTTTGAAAAAACGTGGGATTCGTTACGTCCTAAGCTGGAAAAAGGCATTGATCTGGTAGCCGGAGAAGTTCATCCGCTGGCCCCTTCTTTCATTCATAAGTATCTGTATCAAGAACCTACGATGCGACGCCTTGTAGCCGAATGTATGAAGGAAATGTATTGTTCGGATATTATGGCTTTATACACTCAGGTCCAAAAAATCCGACGTGATGTAGCAAAACGCAAGCTTCAAATTTTGGAATGGGAAAAAGATATGCTTTCAGCTCCTAAAAAGAGCTGGAATCCTTTGGACTTCACCCAGAACAAACTTAAGGGAAAAGTTTACTCAGCTCAGACTCGAGTTAATTCCGATGAACGACAGATCGATGAATTGATTGAGCGTTCTGTTGTCATTTTGAAAAAACGAGGTGTTACCTTATCTCGTGATCAAATTGATGCCCTTTTAAATACCGCTGAAGGGGAGGATATTGCTTCGATTATGGCAGTTGCTGATACGGTTAAATTAATCTTTAACCGTCTAGAACAACAATTAACTGATCATCCGTCTGCAGAACTCTCAAAAGTCTATGCAGGCTTTTATATGATGTGTAATCGGATTTATTTGGAGGCAGTCGAAAAAGCAATCTTCCAAATTGATCGAAAGTACATTCCTGCAATTGAAAAAATAAGAATCGGTGCCCAGGTTCAGATTACTAAAGCGCAAAATCATATAGGACGGTTCTATTCAACCGATAACCATCGCTCAACTCTGAAGGCTAACATCGAAATTAATGAACGTACGTTAGAAGCTTCGCAGTTCTATTTGCGTTACTTGCACAATCAAGCAAAAGATCTATTTGAACTTAGAGAAAAAGCGAAGCAAAACTATGAGGTTTCTTTGAATACGTTTTTGACAATGAAGATGGGTGCCTCTCTCGTAGATATCATTCGAGCAAGCCAGGCGGATCTGTCTCGGGTCTTTGACTTTACTCCTCCGAATATTTCTGCTCTTTGTTCTTCTGGCGTTTTAGATCAATTTGCTCAAATTGCTCAAGAAATCAAAAGAAAATAGCCAAACTTTTTGATTCAAAGTTTGGACTATTTAGGTTTAACTAAATCTCTGATGGAATAAACTCCACCAGAGATTTTTTATGCCAGTTTAATTTTCTGCCAGATTTCTCGAATATCTGGTGTCTTAGGTTCAGTGCTTCGATCCTGATAATGGGTATGAAGCAATCGGTGGGCTCTTTGAGAATTAGGAGTACCTAAAAAGTCCTCGTAAAGCGCTTGAACCTGAGGATTATTGTGAGATTGTCGAACCTCTAAACTACGATCAAGACAATCTAATGTACGGGTTCTAGGGGTATTACGATTAAACCAATTTCCTTGAACTCGAGGCGTACCGCCACCATTGACACAACCACCAGGACAAGACATCACCTCAATAAAGTCGTAAACACAAGTTCCCTCGTCGACTTCTTTAGCAATGACGCTTGCATTACTTAAACCATAAACGACAGCGACACGGACCGCTCCAATTCCATTCAGTTCAACTTCGACTTCTTTTTGAACATTAGGATGTTCGGAACGATGCCATCGGACGCCACCAACAAGTTCTCTACCGTTAGTGATTTTATAAAGGGTACGAAGAGCCGCTTCCGCTACACCACCACTACGGCCGAAAATAACTGCGGCGCCCGAGCCCTGAGTCATGTATGGAGAATCAAAGTCCGTTTCTTCTAAATCCGGCAACGAAATACCACGACCTTTTAGCAAACGAGAAAATTCACGAATGGTCAACACCACATCGGTATCTTGTAAAGTACCATCGGCTAACTGGGTACGTGAAGCCTCTGTTTTCTTTGCAGTACAAGGCATAATCGAAATAACTTTAATCGCACTTGGATTCTTATTAATCTTTTCAGGTAACCAATTTTTAGCTAAAGAGCTCAAAATAGCCTGAGGCGAACGTGTAGTCGATAAATACGGAATCGTTGATGGATGATGCTGTTCAACCCAATTAATCCATGCGGGACAACACGAAGTAAACATGGGACCCTTACGAGCTGGATCTTTTAGACGAGTTAAAAGCTCCGTTCCTTCTTCCATGATGGTTACATCGGCAGAAAAATTCGTATCGAATACAAAATCTGCTCCAAGTTGTTTTAATGCGGTGACAATCTTATGTTCAACATTCATTCCTGGTTGTAAACCAAAGGATTCACCGAGTGTGGCACGAACCGCAGGAGCAAATTGAACTACGGTAATGTAATTCGGATTTTCAAGGTATTCCAGAGCTTCTTCGACTTGATCATGTTCCGATAAAGCTCCGGTTGGACAAACTAAAGTACATTGTCCACAACGGACGCAACGGTCTGAATCAATCCAGCGTTCGGTTCCACAAAGAGCTACTCCTGAGTGGGTACCGATTCCTTCAATCTTAAGAGCATTACAGCCTTGAACTGTCTTACAAACTTCAACACAACGGAAGCAACGAATACACTTATTGGCGTCCAATCGCATAGCGGTATCGCTCGTATCAATACGACGATTCGCTGTAAATTTGCCAGTGTAGCTTGCTTGGTGAACACCTAAATTTTTTGCCAACATCAAGAGTTCACAACTTCCATATCGAGGACAAGTTACGCAATCCTGACGGTGATCTGCGAACAGAAGCTCAACTTGTTCTCTTTGGATCTGACGAACATACGGAGAAGCGGTATTGACTTTCATACCGTCTTCAAGGCGATTTTTACAGCTTGTAATGGTTAGTTTTTCTCCATTAGCCCGCTCTACATCAACCAAGCAAACACCACAAGTTCCAGGCGTGTGATTTAAAGGAGCAAAAGCACAGAGCGTAGGGATGAAGGCACCGACTCGGCGAGCGGCTTCCAAAATCGTTAGCTCCTCATTAAAGTCAAAGGGTTTTCCGTTAATAAAGGCGCGCATGATTACTTATCTCCCTTTTTTTCTTCGTCTGTTCCTGGAATCGGTAATTGAGTCATCACAGAAAAGATTCGATAACAACGCATACAACGCTCTGCTTCGTACTGAGCTTGTTCATCCGTAAATCCAAGTTCGACTTCACGGAAATTGTGAATTCTCTCTTCTGGTGGGAGTTCATTTATTTTCGATCGAGGCATATGACGTACCGGCAATACATCATTAAGATCTTGCATCAAATCCAATTTTTGAATTAATTGGCTCATACGAATGCGAGGTTCAAAGCCGACGGAACCTCGAGTTAGGTATTCGTGGATCGATTCAGCCGCGAGTTGTCCCTGTCCCATACCACCGACTAAAGTCGTTGGACCTGTAGCACAGTCACCACCGGCGAAAACCGCAGGGCGACTTGTTGCTAAAGAAGCCGTAACTGAGATATTGCCTCTTCGGTCAAACAGAATACCATCGTTTTCTGAGAAAATAGACTGATCAATTCTTTGTCCAATTGCGCTGATGACGTGAGTACAAGGAATAACAAATTCGGTTCCTGGAATCTCTGTTAGTTTTCCTCGTCCACCTCCTGGCACTTCTTCCATTTTAAGTTTGACGCATTTCAAACCAACGACCTGGTCGTTTTCAATAATAAGTTCTTTCTGAGCGGTTAAGAAATGAAATTCAATTCCCTCTTCTTTTGCTGCGTGGATTTCAGCCGGATCCGCTGGTGCATTTTTTTCATTACGACGATAAACTACATGGACTTTGCCATTGGTTAGACGTACAGCAGAACGGCAACAGTCCATAGCGACGTTACCGCCACCTACAACAACAAAGTCACCCTCTAAATTAACCGGTCGATCTTCATCGACACTGCGTTCAACCTTAAGGAGGAAATCCAGTCCGTTGCTATAACCTTTAATCGGCATCGTATCTTCAGGGAAGCCTAGTTTCATACCCGTCGGACATCCAACGCCTAGGAAGATGGCATTAAATCCTTCATTAAAGAGATCATCAATTGAGAAATCTCGTCCCAATTTCTTATTGAAATGGAATTTACCACCTAAAGAATCAATCACACCGGTCTCAGTCTGTAAAAGTCCTTTAGGGAGGCGATACGGTGGAATACCAACTAGAGCCATGCCTCCAGCCTTTCTTTGGGCTTCAAAAATTTCTACTTGATATCCCTTCAATAATAAGTGGTAAGCACAAACAATACCTGCAGGACCAGCACCGACTACAGCGATTCGAGGTGCAAAATCTGCTGGTTTTTGATACGCATTTTTAAATAAACTATCCATTCGAGCCGATAATTTATCGCTAGCATATCGCTTCAAATTCTTGATATCGACGGCGTCTTCAAGTTTTGTTCTTCGGCATGCATGTTCGCAAAAACGAACACACACACGTCCGCAAGAACCAACTAATGGATAGTGTTTTAAAACAACACCAGTTGCAAGTTCCGGAGCACCATCTCGGATGTAATCGATATATCTAGGAACATTAACTTTAGCAGGACAGGCCTCAATACAAGGAGCTGTGACCATAGAATAGAGACCACAAGAATTGCTCTTAAGACCATCGGACTTCTTTAATTCTTCCGGAAAGTGCTTAATGGCTTCAACAAGCGCTGTTGGAGAAGTCTGACCGATACCACAGAAACTAGTGTTTCGCATCATGCGAGCAACTTCTAATACTTCGTTCCAATCCACTTTATCAAATTGACCAGAAACTGCTTCGTCTAATGCTTTTGCAATGATATTAGAACCACTACGACAGGGAGTACATCGACCACAGGATTCATCTCGAACTCGACAGTAGTAACTATGAAATGCTTTTAATAAATTTGCCTTTTGTTCAAAAACTAAAAAACCACGGTGCGAAATAAATACCATCACGGGATTTCCGTTATTGAACTGATATAGCTGTCTAAGGTCTAAATTTGGCGGTACTTTATGTTCGAGACTATTGCGGTTATCGTAGACCTGATCATCCCAAACTCCGTAACAGAGCTGACGCATCTCCCCTACACTCCTTGATAGTATGTGAGTAGTTTATTGTTTTACTTTTTATGGACGAATTAAAAATTGTCTTTAAACAATAATTCGAGAAAAGAGTTTAAACAAGAGGATACATAAATCACAAATTTACGGTATGTAATTTTGTATCTACGAAACTCTATTTCTAATTTTATAAGCCTACTTTGGTTCGCCTTGAAGATCAATCCACCAAAAGTA
Source organism: Burkholderiaceae bacterium (assembly GCA_017461315.1). Classification (GTDB taxonomy): domain Bacteria; phylum Pseudomonadota; class Gammaproteobacteria; order Burkholderiales; family Burkholderiaceae_F; genus JAFTYR01. The sequence continues at coordinate 13,463 of JAFTYR010000037.1, forward strand.
TTACACAATCGATTAAGTAAAAAATTAGGCAAAAGAATGAAAATTGGTATTGCTCTAGGAAGCGGTTCTGCACGTGGTTTTTCCCACATCGGCGTATTAGAAGTGTTACTTGAAAACGGAATTATCCCCACAGTAGTGGCTGGATGCTCTATTGGAGCCATTGTAGGAGCTTCTTATGCATCTGGAAAACTTACTTATTTAAAAAGAGAAGCATTATCCATTCATCGATTCAAGTGGACTCAGTTTTTCAACCCGAGTCTATCCTTTGATCGATGGATTAACATAAAACAAATGCAACTTTTTTTAGTTCGTAGTGGCATTAGTCGTAAAAAGAATATTGAAACGTTGCCAATCTCGTTTGGTTCGGTTTGCTGTGATTTAGATACTGGTAAAGAAATTTGGAGTACCAAAGGAAATTTATTTGATTCTGTTTGGACATCAATGGCAATGCCTGGAGTCTTTCCCCCTGTTAGTCGTTTAAGTGGAGGCTGGGTTATTGATGGTGGTATCGTGAATCCAGTTCCTGTTTCTCTGTGTCGATCTATGGGGGCTGACATAGTTATTGCGGTAAATTTAAACGCCGATCTTTTAAAGCAACCAACTTACAAAAAATCATTAAAACAAAAAGATACTTCGACCTCTTTGACTCGAGTTTTCGATAAAGCTAAACAACTACTTACGAACCATCACCATGTAGAAACTCCAGATTTTTTCTCTACCGTTGGAAGAGCCATTAATATCGCTCAGGATCAAATCACTAAGTCAAGATTAGCGGGAGATCCTCCGGAAATTCTTTTAAACCCCCGTGTCGCCCATATCGGATTGTTTGAAACCTATCGAGCTCGAGAAGCCATTGAAGAAGGACGAAAATGTGCAAACCGAATACTTCCGAATATTCTCGATTTAATTAAAGACAATTCTTAAATTAAAAGAAAAGGCCACTTGGGAAGGAAGTGACCTAATCTTTTAATTAACGAATCTTGAGAATATGAGGTTTTTGTTCGCTATCGGTTTTCTTTTGATTACGCATCAAACTTATTGAAATGAAAAAAGAAATCATGTACAAGCAACCTAAAATTCCGAACAAAACATCGTATCCATAACCTTTAATATTGATTAAATACGAACTTAATTGATTACCGGCTAATCCAGCCCAGGCCCAAGCCGATAAGGCAAATCCATGAATCATAGAAATTTGCTTTAGGCCAAATCGTTCTTTAAGAATAATCGGAAGCGTACTAAAACCGCCACCATAGCCAGCATTAATTACCATCAAAGCAATGATAATAATCATAGGCCACATCAAACCATAAGAAGCAAAGCAACAAACAAAGCTTGATAAGAAAATAACGCCATAGATCAGTACTTTAGTAATTAAGAAGTCGGATCCTGTGGCGTAGCAGAAGCGCCCTGCTGTATTAAACACAGCGGTTAAAGACGAAAGTAGCGCAATCGAAGAAAAACCGACATAAAGCCCAATCGGTTTTTCAAATGCAATCAAAGCTAAGCCACAAGTGATGTTGATAAAGAACATTAACCAGACTTTGATGTAATCCGGTGTAAATACAATGCGAAAGGCTTCTTTAAGACAGAATTTATTAGATGTCTCGGTCCAATGCTTAGGCTTGCGGATCAGAATCGTGGCGAGCGTCATAGGGACAACGCTAATCATTGCCATGATCATCAAAGTTGTACTAGCGTTATAAACGTTTAATAGTCCTTCGATAATTGGAGAAAAGATCACTTTAGATAGGCCAAATCCAGAAATAGCAATTCCTGTGGCTAGTCCCGGACTGTCTTTAAACCAAAGCATCAAGGTTTTCACGGGAGATAAGTAACCAATACCTAAACCGATTCCCATTAAAACCCCGTAAGAAGCAAAGAGGCCCGGTAAAGATTGAAGGGTTACGGCATAACCGGCTAAACATAAACCGGATATGAAACAGATCATTGAAAGAAAAGAAGAAAGATTTACATTTTTTTCAACGAGCCTTCCCCCAAACGCTGCAGACATCCCTAATGAGAAAATCGATAATGAGAATGCCATTTCGATCTCTGGGACACCGACTCCCATATCAGTAGCAATTTGCGCCTTTAATAGGGACCAACAATACACACTACCGATACACATGTGAATGAATAAGGCAGGAAGCGCAGCTCGAATAAATTTATTTTCCATCATGATCTCTTAAATACGGGACTTATTTATGAATTCATAAAGGGATTGAGATAAAAGTCCCATGGTACTGGGCACTATGTTTTGATGAGACCACGGGGTAGCATTAATAAAAAACGTATGAACCCAACGGAAAAAGAAAGTTCGTGCATTTATTATCGATCCCCTCACTCGGTTCGATCTTGAAATAGCACTCTTGGGGAAGATAATCACGTCTTGCTCCGTTATCTCAAAGCGCTATTGTATAGTCATTTTCTTTGAAATAGTGTCATTTCATTTACGATTTATTATTCAATAACTCATTGTTAATAAACGATTATTTCAATATTCATCCAAACAAATTAATCCACACAGATGAGCTTTTAATTCGGGTTTAATACTTAAGCGGATTTTTTGAAATTAAAATAAACTAACCACATTAATCAAAATAAGAGAGACCGACTATGAATAAAACTTTAATCGTTATTGCTCTGTCGTTATGTTCATTAAGTGTTGGGGCTACTACGGTTGAAGCTCCACCACAGATGGGTTCTTATGAATCGACTCCTGTAGCTCCAGTAAACATAAAAAAGGCTTTTCCTGTTACTCAAGATGAGTCATCGAAATTAACAGAAGAGGAAATTCGTCAAGCCAAAAAGACTGTCGAAGAAGCCCGCGCTAATATTCGTAAAACAGAATCTCGTTGGTCTAGAACTAAAATGGAAGAAACCATTAATAACCGAGGACAAGTAACCGAAATTACAGTAACCCCTCGATCCACACAGATTCCGTACACGATGACTCGTGAAACTATGGGATCTCCACAGAGCTCAGACAGCGCTGCGGGGAAAGGTAACACTATGAGTGTTCCTAAATTTATTCAATTCGGTTTTTAATAGATTTAATTCAGTATGGCGGTTTTTACAGAGATCACATCTCAAGATGTTGTTCAACTTCTTGAGAATTATAAAATTGGCGACTTTGTTGATTTAAAGGGAATTTCTGCAGGTATTGAAAATAGTAATTTCTATCTTCAAACCACAAAGGGACGTTGGGTTCTGACTGTTTTTGAACGTCTATCGATTGCAGATCTTCCATTTTATTTAGAGTTATGCCGACATTTAGGAGATCGAGAGCTTCCCGTTAGTTGTCCTGAAAAAACAAAAGAAGGAATGCTTTACTCAATGATTTCAGGCAAACCCTGCTCTATTGCACTTTGTTTTCCTGGGAAAACGGTAGATGCTCCGACAACTTATTTGTGTCAGCAACTCGGTTCTCTTTTAGCTCGGATGCATTTGTCGGTAAAAGACTTCCATTTGGAGCAAGAAAATACTCGTGGATTAAATTTTTGGATTGATAATTTATCCAAGTTAGAACCTCATATACCTGCTTCGTTATTTTCTGTATTAAAAGAGGAAATTGAGCGACAGATCGCCTTTCATAACAGTTCAGAGTATCGTCAGTTAGAAAAAGGTGCGGTTCACGCCGATCTATTTAGAAATAATGCCTTAGCTCAAGAGGATCGGTTGTGTGGCATTATTGACTTTTACTTTGCTTGTACGGCCCCACTTCTTTACGACTTAGCTGTCACGATGAATGACTGGTGTATTGACCTAGAAACGGGGGAATTTGATCATCAAAGAGCTCAAAGTATGATCGAAGCCTATCATGCGGTTCGACCTTTATCGGACAATGAGAAACAGTGCTGGAAGGATATGCTCTGCGCTTCGTCCCTACGCTTCTGGGTTTCAAGACTCTATGATTTTTATTTGCCACGTCAGGCTTCTTTATTAAAGCCTCTGGATCCGAGTCATTTTGAGAGAATTTTAAAATTAAGACGCTTGAGTACGCCAGAAATGCTTCCTTGGCCCAAGACAGTAAAATAAATCGAGTAATCTAGATAAGTTGAGATTTGAATGAAAACTGATTTTTCTTCATCAGCAGGAACCATGTGGATTCGAGACGCATGGAGAATCTTAAAAAAAAGTCCATTAAATATCCTAGGTATTGTAGGCTTTTATTTAACGATACTTTTTGTCGTCAATATACCTGGAGAATTTTTAGGGCTTGATGAAATTGGAGTGGTGCTAGGTACGATGGTGACACCGTTCGCAGCCCTTGCATTTGCTTCTGCTGGACGTGATGTAACCCACAACGTTCCCTTTAATATCCTTTCCGCTTTCTATGAAGGCTGGAGAGTTTCAACTATTCGCTTCAAGCTCCTTGCTCTTGGTTTTATTTACGGTGCATTAGTTGTTTTTAATAACCATGTTATTCGTTATTTAAGCGCTTCTGAGGTAGCTCAATGGCAATTTAAAGACGGAATCTTTGTGGCTGAAAGTATCTCTGCTCATATTCCATGGACCGGAATTATTGTTGGCAGTATCTTGTACATTTTGATTTTATTCGTGACTTGTTTTGCTCCAATGCTGATTGCATGGCGCAAGCAAAGTATCGGTAAGGCTTTTTTCTTTAGCCTTTTTGTTTGCCTTAGAAATCTACTTCCTTTCGTGGCATTAGGCTGTTGCTACTTTTCCATTGCACTCATCGGGACCATTGCCGTTTCAACCCTATCAATTCTATTAGGGGGACTTTCTTCAATCGTCATCATATTCTGGGCCATATTCATGACTGCATGGTGTTATTGTGCCTTGTGGCCGATGTGGGTTACATTTTTTGGATCTGATCAATCTCACGTATAAGGTATTTGAAATGAAGAAATTACTTTTATTAATATCGCTTCTAGCCTTATCCAAAGTAGCTTGTGCTCAAATTACTTTAGAGGATTTAACACGTCATTCTTGGATGAGTGATGTGAAAACCTCTGAATCTTGTGAGATTCCACCTCTTATTAGCTTTACTTCAGATATGAAGCTTTCCGGTGAACCAGGTTGTAATAACCTGGTCGGAGAATTTTTCATTGGTGAAAAGGATCAATTTTCGTTTACTCATTTAGGTTTGACGAAACGACTTTGTGCAAAAGCCTACATGCAACAAGAATCTCAATTTATGGCGATGCTTGAGCAAACGGCTTACGCTAAAAAACAAGATGGCAAAATTCACCTTTTAGACCAAAATAAAAGGCCTTTAGGGGTTTTAGTACCCGAAAAGGCTTCAGCTTGTCAATAAATTAATGAGCCGCTTCCCAGTTTTTACCGATTCCAAGTTCAGCAATCAATGGAACTTTTAACTGGGAAACCGACTCCATGATTTTGGGTAGATTTTCTTTTACCTGGTCCACCTCCTCTAGCGGAACCTCTAAAATTAGTTCGTCGTGCACTTGAAGAATCATACGACTTTTCATCTGATTGTCTCTTAGCCATTGATCTACGGCGATCATGGCCATTTTGATCAGATCCGCAGCGGTACCTTGCATCGGTGCATTGATCGCGGCTCGTTCCGCCGCAGCGCGTCGCATACCTGAACTACGAATATCTGGAAGTACTAATTTACGTCCCTGAACCGTTTGTACATACCCTTGAGTCACGGCAAGCTGACGCGTTTCATCCATATACCGACGCACGCCGGGGAAATGCTCAAAATATCGGGTAATGTAATCTTTGGCCTCATAGCGATCGATACCTAAGTTTTTAGCTAAGCCAAATGCACTCATACCGTAAATCAAACCAAAATTCACGACTTTAGCAATTCGTCTTTGATCCGCAGTAACTTCTTCGGGAGTAATTCGAAAAACTTCTGATGCGGTTGCTTTATGAATATCTAGCCCCTTATTAAATGCTTCAATGAGACCTCTATCTTCGGAAAGATGCGCCATGATTCGCAGTTCAATCTGTGAATAGTCCGCACTAATAATTTGACATCTCTTTGGAGCAACAAAAGCTTCTCGAATTCGCCTTCCTTCAGCAGTTCGTACCGGAATATTCTGTAAATTCGGATTACTTGAAGCAAGACGACCTGTTACCGCAACCGCTTGCTCAAATGTAGTATGAATGCGCCCGTCTTGCGGACGAATCATCTTCGGAAGCTTATCCGTATAGGTCGAAATCAGTTTTGTCAAAGCACGGTACTCTAAAGCGATACGAGCTAAAGGATATTCAAAGGCAAGGTCGGTTAATACTTCTTCACTAGTTGAGTAAGCACCACTTACTGTTTTTTTCGGTTTGGAGCCAGAAAGCGTAGCTCCCATTTTTTCAAATAAGATTTCGCCTAAAACTTTAGGACTTGAGAGTTTGAATGGTTCTCCAACTAAACGGTAAGCCATCTGTTCCAAATCAGATACTCGGGCTTTAAGTTCTAATGTTTGTTGATTTAACTGCTTCGCATCAACCAAAACACCCTCTTTTTCCATACGATATAAAACCGCTGACAAAGGCATTTCAATCGTGCGATAGATACGTTCTAACTCTTCTTGTTGTTGAATCTCTGCATTTAATTGATCTGATAGCGTAAAAATAGCTTCTGAACAAGCAAATGCAAACTCTGATGCCTGTTCAATCGCAATACTTGCAAAATCAAGTTTCTTAACACCTTTGCCTAATAGAGCTTCTTCATCAGGAAGATCAATTTCAAGCCAATTTTTTGCTATGTTTTTTAGAGTATGACTTTGATGAGCTTCTAAAATATAACTTTGAAGCATCACGTCGTGATCAACGCCCGCTAACTCAATACCTGCATCATGCAATACATGTCGAACGGATTTAACATCAAAGAACGATTTAGAGGCGTCTGAAGTCAACCAAGAACCCAATACACGTCCAAATTCGTCTTGACTCAGGCCTTCACTTAAAAGACTTTCTTCTTTGAGAACAACATAACCACTCACGTTCCCATCTGAAATCGAAAGTCCTCTTAGAAGACGTTTTTGATCGGTATCTGAATCAAATAGGACATAAATCGCAACGCGTGCTGAATTTTCTATTTTTTTTAGGAAGTCTTGTGCTTCAGAAGCGTTACGAATAATAAAACGTTCAATAGATTGAGGTCGTTTTTCTTCTTCAATTACGGTTATTTCGTTTTCAGAAAATAGACTATTGGATGTATTTTCATCAAAAGTTGCTAAGAATTTTTCTTTTTTTAATTCTTCGATCCAACGACGAAACTCTAAAGAGGTATAAAGCTCAATTAGAGTTTTTTGATTTGCAGGTTTTATCTTTAAATCTTCCATACTTTGGTAATAAGCAGAAAGATTTTCATGACAGCGGATGGTTACCAAATTCTTTGCAATCGACAAAAAAGGAAGCCCGTTTCTTAAGTTTTCACCGATTTTTCCTTTAATTGACTCAGAATGTTCGATAAGGTTTTCAAGGGAACCATATTCGGTTAACCATTTAATAGCGGTTTTGGGACCACATTTATCAATACCTGGAACATTGTCAACCTTGTCACCAACTAGAGATAAAAAGTCAATAATTTGGTTTGGATGAACCCCATACTTATCCAATACACCGGCCTCATCTAACCAATTATTCTTATCTGCCATCGTATTGATTAGATTAATTTGGGAATTAACCAACTGAGCGTAATCCTTATCGCCTGTTGCAATCACAACTTTAAATCCTTGATTTGAGGCTTCTTGAGCAATCGTTCCAATTGCATCATCAGCTTCAATTCCAGGAACTTGAAGTAATGGAATGCCACTAGCATGAATAATTTCAAACAGCGTTTGAATTTGTACTCTTAAATCTTCCGGCATAGGTGGACGATTCGCCTTATATTCCTCATAGATATCATTACGGAATGTCTTACCCTTTGCATCGAAAACACAAGCAACATATTCGGTAGGTACTTCTTTTCGAAGCGTTTTTAACATAGCTAAAAAGCCACGAATCGCTCCAGTTGGCCTTCCGTCCTTAGTGGTCAGAGGTGGTAATGCGTGATAGGCACGAAAAAGAAAATTAGAACCATCAATCAATAAAATTGTTTTCAAAACAAACCTCTAAGTCGGAAAATACTAAGTCAGAACATTTTACACAATCCATATTCAATAATATTTATTAAAAATAAAAAGGATTAAGTTCTTTATTCAAGTCAAACGTTTTATTTATTTTTAAAATATTTTTAATATTATTTAATAATGTAAATATATATTTATAATAAAAGAAAACCTATTTATTAAAAATTAATTATGCAAAAAGAAATCAAAGAATTAATTGCACAACGAGATGCTTTAGATAAACAAATTAAAGAAGCCACTCAAACGGCAAGAGCTGAAGCGTTAAATACCTGTAGAGAACTAATTCAGGAATTTAATTTCAACCCAGTTGAATTAGGCATAAAGAAATTTATTCGTTCTGGCCGTGCAATAGCTCCTAAATATATCGGCCCTCAGGGACAAACTTGGGCTGGGCGTGGTAGAAAACCCGTATGGTTACAACAAGCTGAACTAGAAGGAAAAACTCGAGAAGATTTTCGTATTAAACCTTTTACTAACGAATAAAGTCTTCTACCACGTTTTACTATTTTGAGAATTGAAAATGACTTTGCATTTCGTATTTGAAAATCAATGTGAAAAAGAGATTTTGAACGAAATTGATTCAATAATTGAACACAGACGAACCGTTCATCAAAATCCAGAATTAGGTTTTCAAACTCAAGAAACGGTACAACGTATTGTTAAATTTCTAGAACAAGAAAATAATCTTGAACTTGATACGAAAACGGTTAAAGGTGCAGTATTTGCCTTTTTGGCAGGGAAAAAAGATGGCAGAACGATTGCTTTAAGGGCTGATATTGATGCGCTCGCAATGGACGATCAATCTCAAAATCCATGGAAAAGCCAAATCAAAGGCCATGCTCATGCATGTGGGCATGATGGTCATCAAAGTTGGCTTATAGCTTCTGCTCGTTATTTAGCTCGACATAATGATTTTGCTGGTAATGTCTTATTTATTTTCCAGCCTGCAGAAGAAACGACGAAAGGAGCTCAAGCCATCGTTCAAAGCGGTATTCTAGAAAGATACAAAGTTTCCGAAATCTACGGTATGCACGATGAACCCATTCTAGATGCTGGTCATTTTGGATCTCGGATAGGACCTCTACAAGCATCAGTGGATTCGTTTTATATCACCTTAACTGGTAAGGGTGGTCATGGAGGCTATCCCTATTTAGCGGTTGATCCCCTACCTGCTTTAGCTGAGTTAATCCTCTCTTTACAAACCATTATTTCTCGATGTATTGATCCGTTAGATAACGTTGTTATTTCACTCGGATCAGTCAATGCCGGTAAATTTCAAACGCCCAACGTTATACCCTCTCAGGCTAGTCTCTGTGGAACGGTAAGAACTTTTACAGCGGAAAACCGTCGTTTGTGTAAGGACTTGATTTTAAGAAAGGTAAATGGCATTGCTCAAATTTATGGACTTGAAGCTCAGATCACCTATGAGGCAGGTTGTTCTTCGCTTATCAATGATAAAACCTGTACGGAAGTAGCCTTATCCGTGGCACAAAAACTAGTCGGTAAAGAAAATGTCGTCACAGACATGGCTCCTTTTATGACAAGTGAAGATTTCTCAGAATATTTAAATAAAGTTCCTGGTGCCATGATCCAAGTCGGTATTCGTGATGAAGGTCACCAAGCGTCTCTACATAATCCTTACTTTGATTTCAACGATAAGGTGTTACCTATTGCATCAACTTTTTTGGTGCACTTAGTTTTAGAACGTCTTAAAGCATAAAGAACACAACATACACCAACGAAAAATCCCTCGAAATAATCGAGGGATTTTTTGGATGATTTACTAATTAATCAGTGATTAATTAATGAAGAGGATCCAGTTCACAACAAGTGTGACCACCATAGCAACAGCCATTGGGATGCAAGTACGTCTTACGATGGCTAATGGAGAAATACCGACTGCACCAGCAACGGCAATTACCACACCAGCAACCGGACTCATGGCACGAAGGATACCAGCAGCGAACTGCATTGGGGTCACAATTGCAACAGCCTGACCACCTAAACCAGCAGCGACGTCTGGAGCCAAAGAAGCAAAGCTTGAGTAAGCACCAACACCAGAACCGGTTAAGAAGGTTACAGCACCGACAATAGCGGTCAATACCGTTGTCATACCACCCATACCAAGACCTAAACCTTGAGCGGAATCGATCAAGAGAGCGACCACACCGGTTGCCTTAAGACCAGCGGCGAAGAATTCAGCGCAGATGATAAGCGACACGATAGAAGCG
>JAFTYR010000038.1 GCA_017461315.1 Burkholderiaceae bacterium
AAAACCTTTGAGCCAAGGGATTAGTACGATATTGATAATTTCGTGTAAACTAAACTAGTTTTGTTGCACAGTTAGCTCAGTGGTAGAGCACTGCCTTCACACGGCAGGGGTCACAAGTTCGAACCTTGTACTGTGCACCAGCGTAGCTCCGCCGACCTCCGCCATACCCCGCCAAACCTTGATTTTTCAAGATTCTTTGTTTTCCATCTCTGTCAACCGTGGCATGCTTACGCCGTAATAGAGTGAAGAAAAAATAGCGAGTATTTCAAAGTTGCTTAATAGTATCCCCACCACGAGGATGGCTTTTAGTTGAAAGTTAAGTTCTTTAACTAATGGGGTTTCTGTAGCAGAAAGAGATGGTGGTGTGAAAGCGGAAGACAATATAACGCTTAACGGGATTTTTTCATCAAAAAAAGATCCTCACTAATTAAGATCTATCAGTGAGGATCTAATCGGTCGTCTTAGATTACATATTGACGAGTAGATTTGTTACGAAGAACACAACAAAACCAACACAAAGTGGTAACCAGGTACGACGACAGATAGCCATTGGGCTGATACCAGCAGCGACCGCAGCGGCGATTACGCAACCAGCAACCGGGCTCATGGAACGGAACAAGGAGCTAGCGATATGCATTGGAGTAACCATCGCAGCTAAATTACCACCCAACTGAGCTTGAACGTCGTTGGCCAGTGATGCAAAGGAAGCGAAAGCACCAACGCCAGAACCTGTCAATGTTGTAATAACACCAACCAAAGCGGTTAGAACACCGGTCATAGCGGTAACGCCGAAACCACCAGCGCTTGCAGAATCAATAATGGCATTGATGAGACCGGAAACGCGTAAGCTGGTTGCAAAGACTTCAGCACAGATCACAAGTGCAACGATGCCACCGAACATCGCAGCCATCTTCTTCCACATAACCATGGCGTCAGCGAAGACTTTCTTGATGTCTCGTAAACGAGCTAATTCGATTACGATGACGCTTAACCAAGTCAGCATCAAAGCTGTAATCACGTTAAGTTTGATGGAGCTGATACCGAATTTCGAGAAGACGAAAAGTAAAACGATCGGAACAAATGGGAAAAGAGCGTACCAGGATGGGCAGGGACGGTCGGCCGTGTTTTTCACTTCTTCGGTTTCAGTGTAGACATCATCGTTCTTCTTGTCGTAGTAGCGTTGTACAAAGAAATGCATAACAGCCATAACAAGAATAGTTGGGATGGCACACATCAGCTGATATTCAACGTAGAAAACAGTTGGATCCATGCCGACGGTACGAGCCGCTAACTGTTGAGTACCAAAGAGTGGACCAGCAGCGATAGAACTACAGCAGGCGATAGCGGCCGCGGCACTGGCTCTCGATACACCGACTCGGGTCAAAATTGGATAGAAGCTAACCAATAACAACATGGTCAATCCAGCTGCGGACACGATCACGATATTGATAAAATGACCTAAGATGTAAGCAATCGCTAACAACAGGTATGGATTGTTGAATTTCTTCAATGGTTCGGCAACTAATTTGACCAGTGCATTAGAAGCACCAATTTGAGTCATGTAGCCCGCAAAACCACCAGATACCATGATGATAAGACCAACACCAGTTAACTGCTTAGCACTGATAACACGGATAAGGTCAACAACATCAAACCAGATTAAACCGGTGGTTTTAGCACCTTTAGGCAGGATATTTGTAATGCCACAGGCCACTGTAATAAACAGAATAATTAAGCCCGCAGACAATAACACCATGTGCGTTGGATAACGCTTAATCAATAAATAGCCGGCGATAACCGTAATGATCGCAGCGACTAATATTGGGATCATAGTCATAAAAAGCTCTCCTTGTGGTATGAGATAGTGTTTTTTGTATCGAATCTAAATATCGATACTTTTTTCTAGACTTGCCTCTTAAAGCAAGTCTTTTTGAAATAGTGTGGTGTCTATTTCAAAAACCTTTTTTATCGTTTACTTCCTACTGAAGAAACAATCTGTGGTTTCTTGAGCGACTTCTCTCAAGAAACGAGCTAAATCGGGTTCAATTTCTGTTGCGAAATCAATTTCTGTTACATCAATACCGAAAAGACTGGAAATGATGGTGCATGCCAGTAAATAAGAGCCGGCCGGTGTCGGGTGGCGCTTATCACTAATGTATAAAGGAACATCAGGATTCTTCTTACGAGCTAGAGCAAAAGCAAGACCAGCTGGTACTGCGATCGCTTCATTTTCATTAGCTACCGATGTAATGGCGTCAGCCAACTGAGCGGTCATTTCCGGGCAATCTGCATAAGCCCATGAAATAACAAAAATTGGAGTGGCGTTGTGTTGTCTGCAGATATCACTATCTTTTTTCGCAAAATTACGGAAGTCTTCTGCTAATTCTGGGTGAATAGGACCTTGTGAACTGTCATGCAAAATAACACTGTCCCAAAGAACGCCATTTGGATCACGAAATACAACTTTGTTTTCGTCCGAGAATGAATATGAGGAAATGGCATTAGGGCGAAAATAGCTTTCTACATCATGCCAACTGAGACTGGCTCCATTAATAGCAACTAAATTGCCTCGATATTTTGGTGGATTTGGCGACTTTTGTAACAAACGCCTTACGTAACGGTGAGCCCCATTGTTAAAGAAGAAAAATGAGTTTCCAACATAAAGGAGTGCTTGTGGAGCTTTAATCGACTTAATTAGAGGCAAAACGTTATGTTCTAAGCCAGTTACTGGATTAACAATAGGTGTGTAAACAGAATCAGACATGGTACTTTCCTCATGTATCAGCATTGAGTACAAAACAAATACCCAACATTGGTTCTGATTATTACGGAAAACGTACTTAGTTAATAGATGAAATAAACGTATAAAGCATATCCATTTCGGATAGTGTATTGTATATCAAGGACTATGGCTGGTTTATACGTATTTTGCAAAAAACGCAGAATATGTTTGTCGAAAAAATAGAAAAAGGAAACCCCAGATTTCTTTAGGAAATCTGGGGTTATCAGTTGGCGCGCCGGGCAGGAATCGAACCCACGACCCCCTGGTTCGTAGCCAGGTACTCTATCCAGCTGAGCTACCGGCGCTCCGTCAAGAATTAAAATTATACACATAAAAAAAAATAACGCAAGTGCTTTGTGAAAATATTTAAAGGGATTTAAGCTCTTTGTCGAAAAAGTATTTTGGAATCAGTACGGTACGTCATTTGTTATACGTGAAGGATTTTTTATGGTTAGTCCTATTGTTATTGGTACGATAGATGGAAAAAGTGAAGTTAACTCCGTTAATTTATTACCCGAGTATTCCAATCGTCACGGTTGTATCTCAGGAGCTACGGGAACCGGAAAAACAGTAACATTGCAAAAGATTGCAGAAAGTTTTTCTGATATTGGTGTTCCTGTATTTATGGCTGATATCAAAGGAGATTTATCGGGTATTGCAAAACCTACGGTTCTTTCTGAAAAACTTAAAGCTCGATTAGAAAAATACCATCTACAAACCCCAACATCACGAGGATGCCCTGTAACTTTTTGGGATGTATTTGGAGAACAGGGGCATCCGGTAAGAGCTACGATTAGTGATATGGGACCATTGCTCTTGGGGCGTCTTTTACAACTCAATGAAACACAATCTGGTGTGTTAAATGCTGTATATAAAATTGCAGACGATAATGGCTTACTTTTAATAGACCTAAAAGACTTGCGTTCTATGCTTACTTTTGTAGGTGAACATGCAAAAGAATTCAGAGCACAATACGGCAATGTTTCTCTAGCTTCCATTGGTGCAATTCAAAGAGGGCTTCTTGCTTTAGAGTCTCAAGGAGCAGATAAGTTTTTTGGTGAACCTATGTTGGATATCAACGATTTATTACAGACCGTTGATGGAAAAGGGGTTGTTAATATTCTGTCCGCTGACAAATTAATGTTGGCTCCTAAACTTTATGCCACATTCTTGCTGTGGATTTTAAGTGAGCTTTATGAGAATTTACCGGAAGTTGGTGATTTAGAAAAACCAAAGTTAGTCTTTTTCTTTGATGAAGCCCATCTACTTTTCAATGATGTACCGGATGCTTTTATTGAAAAAGTGGAACAAGTTGTGCGTCTTATTCGTTCCAAAGGAGTCGGAATCTTTTTCATCACTCAAAATCCGCTCGATATTCCGGAAAAGATTTTGGGACAATTGGGTAACCGAGTTCAACATGGACTTCGTGCCTTTACACCTCGAGATCAAAAGGCTGTTCGTACGTGTGCGCAGACCATGCGTTCTAACCCCAATTTAGATTTAGAAACTTCAATTACTCAATTGGCGGTCGGTCAAGCTTTAGTCAGTACGTTACAAGAAGATGGTATTCCTGGTGTAACAGAACTTACATGGATTGGTTGTCCAGGTAGCCAAATCGGTCCTATAAGTCAACAAGAACGTTTGATGTTAATGGCTCATTCTTTAGTTGCGGGTGTTTACGACAAGGCAGTTGATCGAGAAAGTGCTTATGAAAAATTGCAAAGTAACACTACGGATGAACAAGCTGAGGGTTCCAGTATCACCGTTACTCAAAATCGAGAAAGTAAAGAATCTCAAGATTCAGGATCTGAGTTTGGTAGTGCGGTTATGAACGGCCTTAAAGAGATCCTTTTTGGTAGGACAGGGCCTCGAGGAGGGCGTACTCAAGGCGTAATTGAACAAGTGGCTCGTAGCACAGTTCGTCAAGCAGGCCGACAACTTGTTCGAGGTCTCTTAGGCTCATTACTCGGAAGAAAGTAAAGATAACTTCAAAGCAATTCGCATACATCATCGCATGTATGCGAATTAGCATTGCTGAACAAAAAAGAGGAAGAAAAATTTGGAGCGGGAGACGAGTCTCGAACTCGCGACCTCAACCTTGGCAAGGTTGCGCTCTACCAACTGAGCTACTCCCGCAATCTATGCTGGAGGCGCGAAACGGAGTCGAACCGTTCTCTACGGATTTGCAATCCGCTGCATAACCGCTTTGCTATCGCGCCATAATTTGGAGCGGGAGACGAGTCTCGAACTCGCGACCTCAACCTTGGCAAGGTTGCGCTCTACCAACTGAGCTACTCCCGCAGAGAGGTTGTAACTATACATATAGAATTTTGACTTGTCAACTGGTATGTGAAAGAAATTAAAAAAATGTTCAGAATGACCCTTTTGGGGTGTTTTTTAAGGGGTGGTTTGACAGACCTAAAAATGACTGATATAGTTCGCACCTCTTTTGGAGTGGTAGCTCAGTTGGTTAGAGTATCGGCCTGTCACGCCGAGGGTCGCGGGTTCGAGCCCCGTCCACTCCGCCAAGATTCGAATCTCATGTTGTTTTGTGCAACGTGAGATTTTTTATTTTCTCAATCATTTCAAATAGATCCTGAACTTTGCATCACTCTAGATTATAGACTTTGGCAGCATTACCTTAGCCATGCGAATCAACTCTCGGTCCTTCTTGGATAACTCCTGCCAATAGCGCTTTTTTGTTCCATCAATCCGACACAACT
>JAFTYR010000039.1 GCA_017461315.1 Burkholderiaceae bacterium
CTGATGGTTGGGTTTCATTGGAAGGTCGAAAGGTTGATATCACTTTAGATCACGCAAATTTTTCTAATCGTTCTTGGGGCACCTCAGCAGCAATTACAGTTGGTGCATTCACCCCCCCCTCGTTGAACAAGTAAAGCCATTTTCTCCTTATAAATCTCACCACGGTGAGTTAACAATCCTCGCAAACGAAGTCACACTTTCTTCTAATGCACAAGAACAAAGTCATTCGACAGCATCACTATTAATTATGAATAGTGGTCGAGTTGATGTTCACTCTAAAAATTTAACACTAAATACAACATCGTCAGTAGCACTCGCTACAAAAACAAATAATTCAGGTAAGTATCAATTTAGTGATGACGGGAGCGATCACTTTACGGCAAGCGGTCTAGCGATAAGCGGTGATGGTATTTTTGCGACTGTACCTCATACGAATCTTACAATCAATGTTAATTCTCTAACAGATAAAGTTGTTAAACGAGATGAGCCAAGTTCTGGGTGGAAAGCTGGAAAAGTTAACGTACTTTACGATCGAGAATCAAGTTCAACCCAAGAAGGACTAGTTACTGAAGAAAACTATAAGGACTATATCATTGAAAGATCTCGAGATATGCCAACCATGGAGACCATGAATACGGAAGGTATTGGTCTTAGTATCATTAGTCGTAATTCGTCAGCAGGAGGCTACGCTTACCTTAACGGTAATACAAGCATTAATGTTAATGGAACTGGTGCTTCAACAGGTATCTTGGTCGATGGTTACTACGAAGCACCACAAGTTGCATCAATATCGAACGCAATTATTGATACGAAACATTTGCCTGTTATTCAAAAACCTGCTTTAACTCTCTCTGGAAATACCACGATTAATGTTGAAAGTACTCACGATCGTGCAATCGGCATCTTAGCATTAGGTACCAACTCAAAATACATGGAAATTCCTGGTGATACTCATATCGAGGAAGAATGGGACTACAAGGAAGAATTTGTACAAATTAATCAATTTGCTCACGATGTCTTATCCAAAGGAAACCTAACGATTCAAGCAAAAGGGATCAATGGCTCCGATAGTTATGGTATTTATGTTCAAAGCGGTGCTCGGGTTGATTTGTTAGGAAAAACTACGATTGATGCACCTCAAGCTTTTGGTGGTGGAGGCGTTATCTTTGCCTATGGTGATGTAATTCTAAAAGGCGATACTCGTATCGACGGAATGCTCAAGGAGGTTTATCGGAATGGTGTCGACGTTGAAAATAATCAAAACTATAAAGCTAATCGAGAAGCCGGAGCTTTTATCCAATATGGTGGAACGCTCAATATTCAATCAGAGAAAAACGGTTGGTTTAGTGGTGAACTGAATATCAGTGCACCTCATGCTCGAATCAATGTAGATCGTTTAACGCTAGACGAAAATCAAAACTCAGGAAAAGTTCAAATTGATTACGGTGGAACTTTATTCGTTTCGGATTACTTTAGTAGTCAGGGAAGAAATAACCTGAATATTTCTGATAATGGTCGTTTGATCGTTACTGAAAAAGCCCTATTGCAGAATGCTTCTGGCGAAAAACCGTTGGTTCAGTCAGAAAATTGGAATCGTATTGATCGATTGAGTATTAAAGAATCCGGCATTATTCAGATTATCTATGTTTCTAAAGCCGAATATACTCGAGAAGATCTTGATGTTATTCGAAAAAATCTCTTCCAGGGAAACGAGAAAAAAGGAATCATCGAAC
>JAFTYR010000040.1 GCA_017461315.1 Burkholderiaceae bacterium
ATTTGTTGGACAATTTGAGCAAACATCGATATTGTTGCGGTACGCATATCTTGTTCCTTTTAGTTTTTGTTTGGTCACTAGAACTTTAAAGAATTTGATATGCGTTTTTTGTCCTTCAATACCTAAATCTAAAAATTATTTAATGACATGGAACCCACCTTTCCCGAAAATAAAGGGAATACAGACAGTCACTATGATGAGGAGTGCTCCATGTCAAACCAAAGAATACTCGCAAACGACCTAGATTCCAACCTTTCCTGGGATGTTATTGGTCTCGATTTAGCTAAAAATGAAGTCAGCCTCGTTGGTATTACCGAAGATGGTGAAATCATTCGCATTGATCGCCTCGATTATGAGACTTTACTCACAAAGGCTCAGAAAATGTCTCCTACCATATTTGCTATGGAGCCTTGTTGTGAAGAAAACTACATTGCCAATCAACTCAAAATGTTCGGACACGAATGTCGAGTAATTTCCGGTAGAGCAGTTCAAAACTACATTGATACTTACTTCTCCGGACAAAAGAACGACCTCAATGATGCTGAAGCACTCGCTTTTTTAGGGAAAGAATATCGATTAAAGCCAATCCGCTCTAAAACTCCTGATGAAATGGCTTTGCAATCCCTAATAGTGATTCGAGAGCATTATGTCGATGAATATCGAAAGAGCGTAACCGCTTTGAAAGGCATTGCTCAGTCTTGGGGACTTCGTATTGGTAAAACCATCTCGAGTGAAACCAAATTAATGGCTTTAATCGAAGACTCAAAATTGCCAATAGAGATAAAGGAATTATTGAATCTTCTGCTTAAAACCTACAAGTTCTTGCAAAAACAGGCTCATGAATTAACCAAGAAGTTAACAAGTTATGCCAATCAGGATGCTTTTTGTCAAAAACTGATGGCAATTCCCGGACTCGGCCCAGTGACTTCAACTCGTTTAAAAACAACCATTGGGTCGATTGAACGATTCACTAAGGCAAGAAAATTACCTGCTTATTTTGGTCTGGTTCCAAGGAATCAAACAACCGGACATGTACAGAAGATGGGAAAGATTACGAAACGAGGTGACAAATTAGCTCGTACCTATATGGTTCAAGCATCCGGTGTTTTATTGATGTTAGAAGCTCAAAAACGCTTAAGAGATGGTCCACTTCGTCGATGGATTCAGAAAAAGCGAGGAAAGCTAGGATATGGAAAACTAGTTATTGCATTGGCCGCTAAATTACTACGGATTATTTGGGCGATGTTAACTAAGAATGAAGAGTTCAATTATCGCAAGGCAGGGGTCGCTAGATGCTCTCTACCGGATGAATTGCGAACAAACTATTCTTATCAAACTTATTAATCTGAGGATTCAATCTTAATCATTTGTTCATGAGTAAGCCGAAGGCGCCATCAGACAACCTGTTGCTGTCCATTATTTGATAGATATGTTTTTTTGTTAGGTATTGATGGTCTTTCTAGAAGTTCATGGTGGGCATAAGGGTTAAAGGAACTCTTGTAACAGCCCGAAGAGATTGATAGATCAGGCCTCTAGATGAACAAAGTTGATTAGATGAAACTTTAGATTTAATTTAATGCATAATTTAATAAATGCTGTTCAATGAGAACTGAACATTAGGAAACTATTTCTCAAATCCCATTGACAAAGCGGTGGGTTCCAGAGATTTGGACAGTAGTGAGTTTCAATACAGTGTTTCTAGAAGTTTATTGAATTTTCTGAAAGAAGGGTCAAAAGCATTCTAGAATTGCGTCTATGATTTAGCCCTAGTCCCCTCATTCGATGACCCTGGAGTCGAATTTATGTTGGAATTATTCGAAA
>JAFTYR010000041.1 GCA_017461315.1 Burkholderiaceae bacterium
AGTTTCAATACAGTGTTTCTAGAAGTTTATTGAATTTTCTGAAAGAAGGGTCAAAAGCATTCTAGAATTGCGTCTATGATTTAGCCCTAGTCCCCTCATTCGATGACCCTGGAGTCGAATTTATGTTGGAATTATTCGAAAAAGTCTTTAAATTTAAAAGTAAAGAGACTACTTTCAAACGTGAGTTGATGGCTGGTTTTACCGGTTTTATCACGGTCTGTTATGTTCTTTTCGTGGTCCCTACGATGCTAGCTGATGCTGGTATGCCTAGAGGCGATGCAACGGTTGCAGTTATTTGGGTAACGGCCGTTGCTTGTTTCATCATGGCGTTTTATGCCAATTTCCCAGTTGTGGTTGCACCAGGGTTGGGTATTTGTGCCTTTTTTGCCTATTATGTCTGTGGACCTATGGGCTTATCTTGGCAAGCGGGTTTGGCCGCTGTTTTTATTTCTGGGGTTATCTTTTTAATTCTGACGGTTACCCGAGTTCGTGAATTAATTATTAAAGCGGTTCCCCTGGATATCAAATACGCTATCGTGGTAGGCCTCGGTGCTTTTATTGCCTTCATTGGTATGAAAAATGCCGGCATTATTGTGGCTTCTCCTTCAACCTTTGTGGCGTTTGGTGATATCACACAACCAGAACCTTTATTAGCTAGCTTAGGTGCCATTCTGATCGGTTCTTTGATGGTTCGAAAAATCAAAGGTGCCATGATTATTGGTATTGCTGTGATTACTCTAGTTGGTATCGTTACTGGTGTTAGCCCTATTCCCGATATGTCCGGTATAGGAGAAATTAATCATTTAGTTCCAACGAAGACATTCTTCCAAATGGATTTCGGTGCGATTTTTAAATACGGCATCGTGACAGTGGTTTTTACGCTTACCATGGTAGATTTGTTCGATAACATGGGTACTTTGATTGGATTAAGTCAGAGAGCTGGCCTTATGAATTATCGTACAGGTCACATTGAAAACTTAAACAAAGCGTTGTGTTCAGATTCGATTGCAACGATGAGCGCCGCATGTCTCGGAACTCCAACAGCAACAAGTTATGTGGAAAGCGCTGCGGCAATTGCCGAAGGTGGACGTACTGGAATGGTTCCGTTTGTTACTGCCATATGCTTCTTGTTGTGTTTGTTAGTACTACCGATCGTTCATATCGTGCCAGGTTATGCAACCGCTGCGGCCCTTATCGTGGTGGGTGCGCTGATGATGCAATCTGTTGTTCATATTCACTTTGAAGACTTTACAACGGGTATGCCTGCGTTCTTGACGATCTTGACGATGCCCTTAACTTTTAACGTAGCTACTGGATTTGGTTTAGGTTTTATTAGTTATGTCATGCTTAAGCTTTTGACAGGACAGGAAAAACATCTTGATGTTATGACCTTTTTGATTGCGGCAGCTTTTGCGATCAATTTCTGCTTACGGTAAGACAAAATAATGCGGATGCGAGGTGTTGTTGCATTGTTAACGACATGTAGTAGTTACTTTTTCGTGAAAAATATCGAAAATTTTGAAGTCTGATTCGCTAAAGTTTATACTCGCATTCCGCAAAATGCGTGTCACGGTTGATTTAGTTCTCTGATGATTGAACTAGATGTTGTGATAAAAATTCCAAATTAAATTTGGATAATTTAGGTTATTGAGTAGAGAAAAAAGTAGCCTTTTTAAAGTTTTTAAAAGGGATAAAGGCTTAATATTTCTCTGCGGTGACTGGGGTGAATCCCAGTAGAAATAAATTAATTATTTTCGGAGTCATTAATGATTGTTGTAACTCTTCCTGATGGAGCTAAGCGTGAGTTTGAAGCACCGGTTACGGTTGCCGACATAGCAGCTTCTATTGGTTCTGGCCTCGCAAAGGCCGCTTTGGCGGGTAAAGTCAATGGAAAATTAGTGGACACCACATTTTCTATTACAGAGGATTCAACTTTAGCCATTATCACAGCCAAAGATGCGGAAGGGTTAGAAATCATTCGCCATTCAACCTCTCATTTAATGGCTCAAGCTGTTAAAGAATTATGGCCAGATTCAGAAGTAACCATTGGACCAGTGGTTGAAAATGGCTTCTACTACGACTTCTCGACAAAGCATCCATTTACGATGGATGATCTTTCTGTTATTGAAAAGAAAATGGATGAAATCGTTAAACGAGATCTTCCAATCGTTCGTGAAGAATGGGACCGTAGCAAGGCTGTTGAGTTTTTCAAGAGCATTGGTGAACACTATAAAGCTGAAATTATCGAGTCAATTCCTGGCGATGAAGTTCTTTCAGTTTATCGTCAAGGTGATTATGTTGACTTGTGTCGTGGTCCTCACGTACCGAGTACCGGAAAGCTTAAAGTGCATAAGTTGATGAAGATTGCTGGAGCTTATTGGAGAGGCGATAGCAAAAACGAAATGCTTCAACGAATCTATGGTACTGCTTGGGGTAAGAAGGAAGAACAAGCGCAGTACTTGCACATGCTTGAAGAAGCAGAAAAGCGTGATCACCGTAAGTTAGGTAAAGAATTAGATTTATTCCATTTCCAAGAAGAAGCTCCGGGTTTGATCTTCTGGCACGCTAAAGGCTGGGCATTGTGGCAACAAGTAGAAAGCTACATGCGTGAGATCTACAGAGATAATGGCTACATGGAAGTAAAAGCACCACAGTTATTGGATCGTACGTTGTGGGAAAAATCTGGTCACTGGAGCAAGTACAAAGAAAATATGTTTATGATAGAGTCGGAAAGCCGTTACTACGCTTTAAAGCCGATGAACTGTCCAGGTCATATTCAGATTTTTAACAGTGCCGTTCGTTCTTATCGAGATTTACCGATTCGCTATGGTGAATTTGGTGCTTGTCACCGTAATGAACCTTCTGGTTCTTTGCACGGTTTAATGCGTGTGAGAGGTTTCACACAGGATGATGGACATATTTTCTGTACCGAAGATCAGATTCTTGCTGAATGTACCGAATACACGAAGTTAGTACAGAGTGTTTACGATCACTTTGGCTTCCATAATATTTCCTATAAGGTGGCTACTCGCCCAGAAAAGAGAATTGGTGATGATGCAACATGGGATAAGGCAGAAAAAGCCTTGATGACCGCTTTAGAAAATGCAGGTATTCAGTATGAAATCTTACCTGGAGAAGGTGCTTTCTATGGTCCGAAGATTGAATACCATTTGAAGGATTCTTTGGGAAGAGGTTGGCAGTGCGGTACCATTCAAGTGGACTTCCAGATGCCTGGACGATTGGGAGCTGAGTACGTAGCAGACGATAATTCACGTCGTACGCCAGTTATGCTCCACCGAGCTATCATCGGTAGTATGGAGCGCTTTATCGGTATGCTTATTGAACACTATGCCGGTGCAATGCCTGTTTGGTTGGCACCGATTCAGGTTGGTATTGCCAATATTACCGATGATCAAGCTGACTACGCTACTGAGATTGCATCTAAGTTGCGTAAAGTTGGTCTTAGAGCTGATACAGATTTGCGTAACGGCAAAATTACATATAAGATTCGCGAACTTAGTCTTCAGAAACTGCCGTATATTTTGGTAGTTGGTGCTAAGGAAAAGGCCGAAGGTACGGTTGCAGTCCGTGCTCGAGGTGGTAAAGATCTTGGCACAATGAAGGTTGAAGATTTTATTACACTGGTTCAAGACGATGTCGCAAATTTGCGGGTTGTTGGCCAGGTTGACTAACTAAACGGAGATAAACATAGCACAGGAACGTACGCATCGGATCAATGGCGAGATCCGAGTGCCTGAAGTTCGTCTGACTGGGGTTGACGGTGTTCAGATTGGTATCGTCAAAACTATCCAGGCGCTAGCCATGGCTGAAGAAGCTGATGTGGATTTGGTAGAAGTAGCACCTAACGCTCGTCCACCGGTTTGCCGATTAATGGATTACGGTAAATTCCGCTATCAGGAACAGAAGAAGGCCCAAGAAGCTAAAGCTAAGCAGAAAGTAATTCAGGTTAAGGAAGTCAAGTTCCGTCCTCAAACGGATGAAAATGACTACCAAACTAAGTTGCGTGCTTTAACTCGTTTTATCACGGATGGTAATAAAGCAAAGGTTACTTTGCGTTATAGAGGCCGTGAAATGGCCCATCAAGAGTTTGGTAACGATCTTTTGACTCGGGTTAAGGAAGATTTGGCAGAAATCGCTCAGGTTGAATCCTTCCCGAAGCTTGAAGGTCGCCAGATGATTATGGTTTTGGCACCAAAACGTAAAAAATAATTTTATTCAGGCTGTAATGTGAGTAATTTTGCTGTATCATTACGCCCTGCTTAAAAGGCAAGAAGTGAAATCAGGCTAACAAGTCTTTGCCAGTTCGGTAAAGCGCCTGCAATCATCAAATAAGAAAAGGATCTAAGGCAAAATGCCCAAGATGAAAACTAAGAAGGCGGCTGCTAAGCGCTTCAAAGTCCGCTCTGGCGGTTCTCTCAAGCGTGCTCACGCCACAAAGCGTCACATTCTCACAAAGCGTACGACTAAGAACAAACGTCAATTGCGCGGTATGTTAACCATCAGCGAAGCCGATCGTAAATCCGTCGCTCGCATGTTGCCTTACGCTTAATTTAGGAGATCAAGATGCCTCGAGTAAAACGTGGTGTAACGGCTCGCGCCCGTCATAAGAAAGTTTTTGCTTTATCGAAGGGTTTTTCTCTTCGTCGTAATAATGTCTACCGTATCGCTAAGCAGGCTGTTATGCGTGCTGGCCAGTACGCTTACCGCGATCGTCGCAACAAGAAGCGCGTATTCCGTCGCTTGTGGATTGCTCGTATCAACGCAGGTGCTCGCGCTAACGGTATGAACTACAGCCAGTTCATGAACGGCTTAAAGAAAGCTGGTATCGAATTGGATCGTAAGGTTCTTAGCAACATGGCTATTTTCGATAAAGAAGGCTTCGCCAGCATTGTTGAAAAGGCCAAGGCTAGTCTTGCCTAATTAATTCGGTATATTATGGGGACGGATCAATGAAGTTCCCATGAATAAAATGCCTAGCATAGGCCTGGTAGGGGTTTCCTCTCCAGGCTTTTGCTTTTATCAGAGTTTGAAACTGAAAAATGGAAGACCTCAATCAAATCATAGAAGATGCACGTGCAAGTTTTGCAAGTGTTACTACACCGGCTGATCTTGAAAACGAGAAAGCCAAATACCTAGGTAAAAGCGGGGCGATTACTGCACTATTGAAGAATATGTCCAAGCTTTCACACGAAGAAAAGCGGGCTTTTGGTGCAAAAATCAATAGCGCTAAACAAGCAGTTGAAAAGCTCCTTGAAGAACGTCGTCAAGAATTTGCCAACGAAAAAATGCAAAAGCGACTTTCTAGCGAAGCTATTGACGTTACACTCGCTGGCCGTACCGTGGGTATGGGTGGTTTGCATCCTGTTATCCGTACTTGGATGCGTATTGAGGAAATCTTTAGAACGATTGGTTTTGATGTGGCAGATGGCCCTGAAATTGAAACTGATTGGTTCTCTTTTACAGCTTTGAATAACCCTCCGAACCATCCTGCTCGAAGCATGCAGGATACGTTCTACATTGATATGAAGGATGAAACAGGTAAGCAGATGCCGTTGCGTCCTCATACTTCTCCAATGCAGGTTCGTTATGCACGTCAGAATCGTCCTCCTATTAAGGTAATTGCACCAGGACGTACCTATCGTGTGGACTCTGATGCAACTCACTCTCCTATGTTCCATCAGGTTGAAGGTCTTTGGATTGCTGAAGATATTAGCTTTGCAGACCTTAAGGGTGTTTACGTTGATTTCTTACGCCGTTTCTTTGAAACAGAAGATTTGATCGTACGTTTCCGTCCAAGCTACTTCCCATTTACAGAGCCTAGTGCTGAAGTCGATATGATGTTTACGACTGGACCTAGAAAAGGTAAGTGGCTAGAAATCTCTGGATCTGGTGAAGTTCATCCAAATGTTGTTCGCAACTTTGGTCTCGATCCTGAGAAGTACATTGGTTTTGCTTTCGGTTCTGGGCTTGAACGATTGACCATGTTGCGTTACGGAATTGACGATTTACGCCTATTCTTTGAAGGCGATTTGCGTTTCCTCAAGCAGTTCAACTGATATTTGGAGAAAGATTAAAAATGTTGTTTTCTGAAGAATGGCTACGCCACTATATCAACCCAGCTCTTTCAAGCGAAGAGTTGTGCGAAACGCTTACGATGGGCGGTTTAGAGGTTGAAGGGGCAGAAACGATTGCTCCAAGTTTTACTGGTATTGTGGTTGCTCAAGTTTTAGAAGTTGCCGATCATCCTAACGCAGACAAGCTCCATGTTTGTAAAGTTGACGTGGGTGAAGGTGAACCATTACAGATTGTTTGTGGTGCACCGAATGTTGCAACTGGCGTTAAAGTACCTTGTGCTAAGGTTGGTGCTGTACTTCCAGGTGACTTTAAGATTAAAAAGGCCAAACTGCGTGGTGTTGAAAGCAGTGGCATGTTGTGCTCATCAAGGGAACTAGGAATTGACGAAGATCACAAGGGGCTGTGGTTGTTACCTGAAGATGCTCCTGTGGGTGAGGACATTCGCAAGTACGCTCGTTTAGATGACAAAAGAATTGAAGTTAAATTAACACCTAATCGTGGTGATGCATTAAGCGTTATCGGTATTGGTAGAGATTTAAGAGCCATGACGGGTGCTGAGCTTAAGATGCCTGATTTTTCAGCAGTAGCTCCTACCTGTCAGTGTACTCATCAAGTTAATATCGAAGCTTCAGAACTGTGTGGTCGCTTTGCCGGTCGTGTTGTACGTGGTTTAAATGCTAAGGCTCCAACTCCATTGTGGATGAAGGAAAGATTGGAACGTTCCGGTCAGAGATCTATTTCCGCTTTGGTTGATATTTCTAACTACGTCATGTTAGAAGTAGGTCGTCCTTCCCATATTTTTGATTTGGCAAAATTAAATGGACCGTTAACTGTTCGTTGGGGTAAGGCTGGCGAAAAGGCTGAATTACTCAACGGTCAAACCGTTGATATTGATGAGACGATTGGTGTGATCGCCGATGATGCAGGAATCGAAGCAATTGCCGGTATCATGGGTGGAAATCACGCTTCGGTTTCTTTAGATACAAACGAAATCTTTATCGAAGCAGCCTTCTGGTGGCCAACTGCAATTCAAGGTCGGACCCGTAAGTTGAATTTCTCAACCGATGCGGCTCACCGCTTCGAACGTGGCGTTGACTTCGCAAGTAATGTGGAACACATCGAATACATTACTCGTTTGATTGTTGATATTTGTGGCACACCTAACACTAAGATCGGCCCCGTAGTAGATCAAGTGCTTTCTTTACCAGAAAGAAAGCCCGTTACTATGAGAGCTGATCGTTGTTGCAAAGTCATTGGTATGCAAATCCCAGTTGAAAAGATGTCTGAATGCTTTACTCATTTAGGCTTTACTTTTGAATTGAAGGATGGCGTTTTCAGCGTAGTACCGCCAAGCTATCGTTTCGATATTGAAATTGAAGAAGATCTTATTGAAGAAGTAGCTCGTCTGTATGGCTATCAGAATCTGCCAGAAGTACCTCCAGTTTCTACTTTAGCGATGATGGAGCAACCCGAAGGCCGTCGTGATCGTCATGATCTTAGAAAGAAATTGGCTCTTTTGGGTTTCCAGGAACTCGTTAATTTCTCATTTGTAGAAAGAAAGTGGGAAGAAGATTTTGCTGGTAATACCGATCCAATTACCGTATTGAACCCGATTGCTTCTCAAATGGGCGTAATGCGTTCTCAGATTATTGGTAATTTGGTTGATATCCTTAAATTTAATCTGAATCGCAAGGCTGAAAGAGTCAATGTTTTTGAGCTTGGACGAATTTTCCGTCGTGATCCTTCTGTTAAGGGTTCTGATAGTTCGGTTCAGGGAATTAACCAACCGTTGCATATCGCTGCGCTCTCCTATGGTACTTCTGCTCCTCAACAATGGGGTGTTGCAAGCCGTCAGGTAGATTTTTACGATTTGAAAGGTGTATTAGAGGAAATGATCGCTCCTTTAACAGCACGTTTTGAACCGATCAATCATCCTGCATTGCATCCAGGTCGTTCTGCTAAGGTGATTCTGTCAGGAGAAGAAATTGGTTTTATCGGTGAGTTGCATCCTCGTTTAATGAACGAATACGATTTGCCTCATGCTCCGATTGTCTTTGAATTAGATGTTGAACCATTACTGAATATCGATGTTCCTAGCTACAAGCCAGTATCAAAATTCCAGCCTGTAAGCCGTGACGTTGCCGTATTAGTAGAGGATAAGAAATCGGTTCAGGATCTTTTAGATGCAATTAAGCGTGCACGTAAGACCGATCCTAGACTTCTTTCTTTAGTTAGCTTCGATTTGTTTGACGTATATCGAATGAAAGAAGGTAACGATGCTGGAATGAAGAGCTTGGCATTTACTGCTAAACTTCAGCGCCTTGATCAGGCCATCAATGATGAAGAAGCAGATACGGTTATGAAGACCATTCTTGAAGTTTTAGCTTCTTGTGGCGCAACACTAAGAAAATAAGGAATAAGAATGTTTCTAGCAAAGGTAATGAGTGAAGCAGAACTTGTTGCAGATTTGGTTCCACCTGGACAGAGCTTAACTAAGGCTCATATCGCAGAGATCCTTTCTGAACAGTATGGTTTTACTAAACGCCAAGCACGTCAGTTAGTTGATAGTTTTTTCGATGAATTACGTGCAAGTTTGGAACGTGGCGAAGCTGTGAAACTTTCTGGTTTTGGCAGTTTTACATTAAGAGACAAGCCACAGCGTCCGGGGCGTAATCCAAAAACAGGTGAAGAAATTGCGATTACAGCTCGCCGTGTGGTGACCTTCCATACAAGCCAAAAGCTTCGTGGAATGGTAGTCGATAATCTTTCAACAGAAGTTGCTGAATAAGTACTTTTGAAATAATGGCGAAAAAACTTCCTCCCATTCCTGCAAAACGATACTTTCGCATAGGAGAGGCGAGTACTCTTTGTGGTGTAAAAGATTATGTTTTGCGGTATTGGGAGAAAGAATTTTCCCAAATTAGACCTAAAAAGATAGGTGGTCACCGTTATTATCAAGCTCGCGATATTGAAATGTTGCGACAGATTCGTGACTTGCTACACGTAAAAGGTCTTACTGTTGCGGGTGCAAAAAAGTATCTGGAAGCTCAGGCTTCACAGCCAGCTGAAGTGCCCGAGACAAAAGTAATTACACAACAACCACAACTTTCTGTTGTTGTGGATGATGTGTTGATTCGGACTGCTATTTCTGAATTAGAAGAAATCAAAGATTTTTTGCGTAATTAAAGAAAATAGTGTATAGTCCACCTCCTCAAGTCGGGGCGTAGCGCAGCCTGGTAGCGCACTTGCATGGGGTGCAAGGGGTCGCGAGTTCGAATCCCGCCGCCCCGACCAGAGATTTAAAAATGGAGATGACGAAAGTCGTCTCTTTTTTATTTTCTTCGTTTATTAACGCTCACGATTTTTTTCGATACTCTTATCCCTAGCTTCATAGAAATCGATATCAAAACGTTTAAAGTGTTTTAGATATTTTCATTGAACAGAATTTTGGTCCACACATTGAACAAAAGTCTGCACTTTTCATTGATTTCTTATCTAATGTTTCGTCATGCATTGATTTTGCGCGAAGAGGATCAAAACTTAAATTGAACTGATCTTCCCAGCGGAATTCAAATCGTGCTTTACTCATTGCATTATCACGAATTTGAGCACCGGGTACTCCTTTTGCAAGGTCAGCAGCGTGGGCTGCAATTTTGTAAGCAACAATTCCATCTCTAACATCATTTTTATTGGGCAATCCAAGATGTTCTTTCGGAGTTACATAGCAGAGCATGGCGGTTCCTCGCCAGGCGATCAATGAAGCACCGATGGCACTTGTGATATGGTCAAAGCCCGGAGCACAGTCCATGACTAAAGGTCCAAGTGTATAAAAAGGGGCGACTCCACAGTAACGACTTGCCTCTTCAACGTTTTCCATGACTCGTTGCATGGGGATGTGTCCTGGACCTTCAATAATGACTTGTACGTCGAAAGAATTGGCGATCTGTGCGAGTTCACCTAGTGTTTTCAATTCACTAATTTGCGCTGGATCACAAGCATCATATAACGAACCAGGTCTTAGACCATCTCCCAAACTAACGGTAACGTCATAGGATCTCAGTATCTGGCAAATGTCAGCAAAATGTTCGTACAAAAAGTTTTCTTTTTCGTGTTGTTGCATCCAGGAGGCTATGATTGATCCTCCACGAGAAACGATACCCGTTAGACGCTTTTTAACTAGTGGCAGTGAATCTTTAAGAATACCTGCATGAATGGTAACATAGTCGACACCTTGTTCGACTTGTTCAATCAATGTATCGCGATAGATTTCCCAAGATAAGGTCTGGATGTTTCCGTTGGTTTTCTCTAAGGCTTGATAAAGCGGAACAGTACCGATAGGCACAGGACTGTTTCGTAAAATCCATTCACGTGTTTGATGGATTTGTCGTCCCGTCGATAGGTCCATTACGGTATCTGCACCCCATCGAATTGCCCACAATAGTTTTTCAACCTCATCGTTAATATCAGATCCCAATGCAGAGTTTCCAATGTTCGCATTGATTTTGGTTAGAAAATTGCATCCAATAACCATAGGTTCCGCTTCAGGGTGATTGATATTGGCTGGAATTACGGCACGACCTAAAGCGATTTCTTGACGAACAAACTCCCCTGTGACAAATTCTGGAATTTGAACATCATAGGCTATGGGGGCGTGTTGGGATAAAAGCTGACAACGAGCAAGAGGGTTTAATAATTGCAAATTTTCGATGTACTGTGCTCGATTTTGATTTTCTCGAATGGCAGCGAATTCCATTTCTTCAGTCACAATGCCAGCTTTTGCAAAAGCTAATTGTGTAATCCGTTCTTCTGCTTTACCTTTCAGTACTACATTACAAAATCCATCGACGGCTGAGCGTTGACTGCGATACCAACAAGAGCGTTGATTGAGCCATTTTTCTCGAATTCTCGGTAATCCTTTCGAAGGATTGATTCTTATACCCTGATCACCCCAAGCACCAGAAGTGTCGTAAACATAAATCGAGGGTTCGGAAGCTGATTGAAATATTTCTCGCATTGGCACTTGTATGTCTTTACGAGATCCTTGGATATAAATCCGTCGAGAATTAGGAAATAATTTACTAGATGGACACGTGTGATTGTTTTTGACAGATAAAGAAACCGTCATGAGGAACTCCATTTATCATGACGGAGGATGAGCCATAGAGGTAACTATTTGCATCTAGGCTTCGTTATGCAATTTCAAATTTTGAATTCGCAAGCGTTTTCCTCCGTCGGTATTAACCGAATCAGGTTCTAAGGGTATTTCTCAACCATTGTTTTTAAATCAACGGTACCCCTAACGCTGTTAGCCCTGTACAGACTGAGTTTGATTTTACGCTCTTGAAGGCTAGTTGCTCGAGTGTAATAAGGTCTGAATATCTACATTTTCTCAATACAGATTTTCTTTAAATCTAAAGTGTTGCTACTTTGCAACAAGTAACCTCTTAAATATCAAAAAAACAACGAATAAACTCAAAATAGTGCGGGTTATCCCTGATTTTGTTGTGTTTATAGAACAATAGGTCCATCAGTTAATTCATCGAATTCTTTGCGATGAATCTGAGTACGGTTTACTTTCAGGAGTTCTTAAATGATGAAAAAATCGTTAATTGCATTAGCTGTTTTAGGTACAGTCAGTGGTTTTGCTATGGCAGAATCAAACGTTACTGTATATGGGGCTGTAGATGCTGGAGTCACAGCATCTAAGATGAAACAAGGTGGTGATGCCAAGTTCCAAATGTCTAATGGAAACTGGTATGACAACCAAGTTGGTATTAAGGGCCAAGAAGATTTAGGCAAAAAATAATAAAGTATTCTTTAGATTGGAGCAGGGATTTAAGCTTTCTAATGGGCAAGTCAACGATGGTCCTGATAATGGATCGTTTAACCGTGAATCCGTTCTCGGTGTAGGAGGCGATTGGGGTTCCGTTTCATTTGGTCGATTTGGAGGTCTATCGTCAGATACTGGTTCATATTCAATTCTTGGTGGTAGTGCCTACGGAACTAGTTTCCAAACAATCGGTAACTTGAATAGTGCATTCATTTTGGCACCACGAGTAAATAACGCAATTGCTTTGACTTCACCTAAATATGATGGCACTCAATTTTTTGCA
Organism: Burkholderiaceae bacterium; assembly: GCA_017461315.1. GTDB lineage: Bacteria > Pseudomonadota > Gammaproteobacteria > Burkholderiales > Burkholderiaceae_F > JAFTYR01. The sequence goes on from JAFTYR010000041.1 coordinate 12,210, forward strand.
GTTTATTCAAATGGTGTGAAGAATGATGATGAAAAGTGGGCTGATAACTCACACTACTATGGTTTAGGTGGAACCTTTAGCGATGGTAATTTCAAAGCCAATGCAATTTGGGAAATGTATGACAATAAAGACACCAATGCTAAAAACTCTAATATCTTTACTTTAGGTGCCTCTTACGACTTTGGTTCATTCACGTTGTATGGCGCTTATCAGTATGCTATGCATTCTCAAGCCTTACCAGGCGACAACTCATCTTTGAAGGCACTTCATAAAGATAATGGAGACTTCCGTAAAGGTGCAAATCAAAACGCAGTATCCTTATCAATCTCGACACCAATTTCTGGAGGTACCGCATATCTACAAGGTCAATACGCTCTCGGAAAGTTGAAGAATAAGACCACGTTACAGGCTGATGTAGAGGACAAATATGATGTTTGGTCGATTGGAGCCGGTTATGCCTATCCGGTTTCGAAGAGAACGTTGGTTTATGCCGGAGCGGCTTACGGGGATGCCGGAAAAGCTTTGAAATCACGCGCCTCTAGAGACTTTGATTTAAGTGGTTGGAATGCAACGGTCGGCATGGCTCATACTTTTTAATTGACTCAGTTTTATAATTTCAAGCAGGCACTCTATGTGAAATGGGTGCCTGTTTGTGTATTTGAAGATAGTTAAGATGAGTTGCATTATTTATCCTTCTCCTATTTTTGGCCCCATCTACTCTCGCCGATTAGGTATTTCTTTAGGTATCAATTTATTACCTGAAGGAGGCAAAGTATGTTCGTTTGATTGTCTTTATTGCGAATGTGGATTTAATAAGGATCATCGTTCTAATACCAAATTACCGAGTCGAGAAAAAGTAAAGACGGAACTAGAAACTCGCTTACATCAATTGGACTCTGAGGGAATCAAGCTTGATGTTCTGACCTTTGCTGGTAATGGGGAACCTACCTCTCATCCTCAGTTTGCTGAAATTATTGATGACGTTATCGAATTAAGAAATGCTTATTGTCCCAGCGCTAAAATCTCAGTTTTAAGTAACTCAACTTTTATCATCAGGCCTCAAGTTTTCAATGCATTATTAAAAGTTGACAACAATATTTTGAAATTAGATACCGTTGATGTGAATTTTATACGTTTAGTTGATCGTCCTAATTCGGGTTATTCTTTGGATCGTATTATTGAAACTCTGATCGCTTTCAAAGGACACTTAACAATTCAAACTATGTTTCTTAAAGGAAATTTTGATGGAATTGAATTGAATAACACAACGGATCAGTATGTGAATCCTTGGTTGGAAGTACTTGAAAAGATCCAACCCAAAAGTGTGATGATTTATACCATTGATCGAGAAACACCGGTTAAAAGTTTGCAAAAAGCTACCAAAGAAGAACTTAATCAAATTCGAGATAAGTTAATAGCAAAGGGATTTCAGGTACAAGTAGCCTATTAGTTCTGAGATAGTTGTTTTGAAAAATTAAAATTTTTAGTGTCAGTTGACGATTATTTTGATTGCCAATATCGTTGTAGGCAGACGTGTTTTTAGACCAAACTAAAATAAAAGATTTATCCTCGATTAATAGTGGAAACGGGAGTGATTTATGCACATTTTGATATCCAATGATGACGGATACCTTGCTCCAGGCATTCATGAATTAGCAAAGCGTATGCGTCGCTTCGGTAAAGTGACCGTGGTGGCTCCTGAACAAAACCACAGTGGTGCTAGTAATTCACTAACGCTTACTCGTCCTTTAAATATTCATCAAGTTCAAGAAGATGTTTACTTCATTAATGGGACTCCGAGTGATTGCGTACATATTGCGATGACTGGCCTATTGAAAGAGAAACCGGATATTGTAGTTAGTGGTATTAATTGCGGTCAGAATATGGGAGATGATGTACTGTATTCCGGCACGGTTGCGGCAGCGATGGAAGGTTTTTTATTTGGTTGTCCGTCCTTTGCTTTTTCTCAAGTTAATCGAGGTTGGTCTTATCTGGACGGGGCAGGAATGGTGGCAGAATCCATTATTGAAGACTACATAAAGAACCCATTCCCTGGTCCATTTCTTTTGAATGTCAATATTCCGAATGAACCGATTGATTCTATGATGGGAGTCATAATGACTCGCTTGGGACGAAGGCATTCGGCTCAGTCTGTGATTGAACAGATTAATCCAAGAGGCGAAAAAATTTATTGGATGGGAGCTGCGGGTGACGCTAAAGACAATGTACATGGGACAGACTTTTGGGCTACGTCTCACAACTATGTCAGTGTGACGCCGTTACAGATTGATTTAACAAATTACAGTCAATTGGATTTATTACGTTCTTGGTGGAATCAGATTCATAACTAGAATGATTGAATTTGATAACATTAGAAATTACTTTATAAAAATAAAAGACTTGTCCTGTAGGAGACGGTGGAGTTGATTGAAATGAGTTGGAAAAAATATTTAATACCGTTGGTTGCAATAGCGTTTACGGCGGGTTGCTCTTTTACAGGAACAACGCGTGCGCCGATTCTTGATGGTCCTACATCAACTACTGTCTACAAGGTTCAAAAAGGTGATACTTTATATTCAATTGCTCGTCGCTACGGTGTGGATCCTAAAACGGTTGCAAGAGAAAACGGCATTACGAATCCTACTCTGTTAACCGTAGGACAGCGTTTAAGAATTAATGTAAGTGGTAAAGTAAGTAAGTCGACTTCATCTTCTGTTAAATCTACTCCCGTTGCGACCACTTCAGCTATTACATCCGGTGTTTCTACATCGACGGTACGTACAACTGTAACACCGACAACTACAACTGTGGTACCAGCGTCCGATTCTCGATTCACATGGCCAGTTGAAGGCAAGGTACTGAAAGGATATGGTGATAACAATAAAGGGGTTGATATTGCAGTAGCGGAAGGTGCTTCAGTTAACGCTGCAGGTGACGGTCAAGTTCTTTTTGTTGGTTCTGTTCGAGGCTACGGTAACCTTGTTATCGTTAAGCATGATGCAACGTATGTAACGGCTTATGGTCACAATAAATCGATCACGGCAAAACACGGTCAGAGTGTAAAGCGCGGTCAAAAGATTGCTGTAGCAGGAAAGACAGATGCAGATCCTGCTCGAATTCATTTTGAAATTCGAAAAAATGGTAAACCGATCGATCCTACGACTCTTCTACCTGTGAGGTAATCTAAAGTGAGGAACAAGAAAGTTAGAGATAAATTCCGAGTTACTGTTGAGACTTTGGATCAGGAAGGAAGAGGCGTTGCTCATCGTGAAGGTAAGGCCGTATTTATTGAAGGTGCTTTACCGGGTGAGAAGGTTGAGTACGAACGATATCGTAATAAAGAATCGTTTGAAATGGGTTTGGTAACGGAGATTTTCACAGAGTCGTCTTTACGTGTTATTCCAGAATGTCCTTACTTTGGTGCTGAAGATGGTAGCTGTGGCGGATGTGCTATGCAACACTTAGAAGCACATGCTCAAGTGGCTATGAAGCAAAAGAGTCTGATGGATGCGTTATGGCACATTGGGCACGTACGTCCTGAAAGAATATTCCCGCCGATTTACGGTTTGACATGGCATTATCGCCATCGTGCGCGTCTTTCGGTAAAAGATGTTGCAAAGAAAAACGATGTTCTGATTGGCTTTCACGAAAAGCGTTCAAGTTTTATTGCAGACATGAAGTCTTGCAAGATATTACCTCAGAAGGTTAGCGATCTTTTATTACCATTAAGAGCTCTAATTGGTTCTTTGGTGCTTAGAAAGAAGATTCCTCAAATCGAGGTGGCAGCGACCTTTGACCGTATTGCGTTAGTTTTCCGAATCCTGGAACCGTTGTGTGCTACAGATGAAGACAAGTTAAGACAGTTCCAAAAGGATTACGGTGTAGATGTCTGGTTGCAACCTAAGGGACCGGATACCGTTTATCCATTAGATGCAGAAAATATTGATGCCTTAAAGCTTCGCCACGCAGAAACAGGTGTTTCTGTAACCTTTAAACCGACGGACTTTACTCAAGTTAATCATGCATTAAATGAATGTATGTTAAGTCGCGCACTACGTTTGTTGAAGCTTGAAAAAACAGATCGGGTCGCAGACTTTTTCTGTGGTCTGGGTAATTTCACACTCCCAATTGCCAAGCGTTGTGGACGTGTTTGGGGTATTGAAGGTAACGATCAATTAGTTGAACGCGCTAAAAAGGGTGCTATTGAAAACAATATAGAAGATCGTGTGGAATTTACTGCTCGGAATCTTTTTGATTGGAAATTAGAGGATTGGCACAAGCTTTGGGATGATATGGGTGGTATCGATAAGGTTCTTATCGATCCACCAAGAGAAGGGGCGATGGCTTTATGTGAATCTTTAGCTCAAACAACTCAAAAGCCTAAGGTTTTAGTGTACGTATCTTGTAATCCAGCGACCTTGGCTCGGGACTGTAATATCCTTTGTAATCAAGGAGATTGGCGTCTGGAGGCGGCTGGTGTGATGAATATGTTCCCCCATACGGCCCATGTCGAAAGTATCGCGTTATTAATTCCTAAAAATCAATAACTTACAATTCTGAGGAGCCTATAAAATCTGTATTTGTACACATTTTGTACACATTAGCCCTAAATTTTCTTTCAAATAGAGAGATAGATTCTTCTCTCATTTGAGAGGTGTTGTATGTATAAGTAAGTATGATTTCTATCAGCGATCTCATCGTTGTTCTATTGCAACTTCTTATGGAAGTTGCAATAGTCGTTCTTGTTCCTACATTTTTGTTACGTTTTTTTTTCAGAAAACTAGGTTTTTGGGGATCATTTGTTGCCTCATGGATGCTTATTTTTTTACCTACCATAAGTTTTCTGAATAATTGGTTTCTCGTTAATTCACTTGTGGAAAGTTTTGTAAATTGGGATGTGCCAAATCTATATAGCTTTGTACACTGTTCATGGGGATTAACGACAGCAGGGGCGATCGCTTCTGTTTATTCAGGATATTTGTTAATAACGGCACAAGATACTAGTGTTAGAAAAATAGTTCTTATTTTTCTTTGGTTATCTTTTGGATTCAATATATTTGCTCAGGTTTTTTTGCCAATTATTTCTTTTGGATCCTTTGGTCAGACGTTAGCTAAAGAAGATCTGATTTTTCTATCTTTTTATGCTGTAGTGGGGTTGAGTTTGTCTATGCTTATGTTGAAATCTTCTTTTTCGAAGAAATGGTTCTCAACATAATAGGAAGTCAATACCCTTGGATTTTTTGGATGATTGGTTTAAATTAAACCCAAACGAGAATAATAAAAAGGAGTGGTCTTATGGAAGAAAGTGGATTATTAGAGTATTGGTTTGTTTGGGTTATATGTGCTTTTTTCTTCCTGTGGTTTCCTAGTTATATTCTACGTAGTCGAGGAATTCCAAACTGGAAGCTGGCTTTTTGTATTGTTGTAGTCTTCCTATTGTTGCCTCTTTTAGCTATTTCGTTTTATCGAGATATTATCCCGACCATTTTGTTGGGAGGAACCTTACCTCTTCATACGGCACCAAATGCAGTTCTTTCGGTTCGAACGGATTTGGGAGCGGCTCGTCTTGACCAACTATACGTTGCATTAGCCTCTATTATCGTAGCGATTGGTATTGGTCAAGCTCTCTTTTCGGCTTGGTTGCTGTACGTCAGACATAATCGGGAAAGCCTTCTTCGTGCTATTCGTATTATGTGGTGTTCGGCATTGATGCAGGTCTTAGCCGTTTGCGTATTACCGATGATGTTTTTGCAACAATATGGCCTATCGATTGTCAAAGAAAGTGCTTTAGCAATCGGTGGATATATTCTGATTTTGTTTGTGGTGACTCTGTACTTAAGAACGAGTCGGGGTGTTGCTCGTTTCTATCCTATAAGCCATAAGAAAAACTAAAGTGACGATAATTGCGATCTCTATTATCGTTGCGATATTACTGTGCTTCAGTTTTTACAGAGTACTTCGCAATCGGTCTATTGGTAGCGTACGAGCTGGGTTATTAGGTTTCTTTTTTGGTGTTGAAACGATTATTCCGGTTGTCATTATGGTTCTAGCCTACTGGAAGTTTCAGCTAGAACCGAAAACGACTTTAAATGCCGTATCCTTTTTAAAAGTAGCGGTTTTAATGTATTTAATCGTTTTCTTACCAGCATGTTTTTGGGCAATGGATTACTTGAGAAAAAATAATTCAAAAGAATTAAAATATTTCCGTTATGCACTCTTGCTTCCTCTTGCCTATTGTCTTTTTATGCTAATTGGAGCACCACAGTTTTTGTGGGTCAATTCAACATTGGTTTTTGGATACGATTGCTTATTTCTTTTCATTTTGTTGAGTGTGGCAACCTTAGTTGTTCTTTTTGTAACGTTTTTTAATTTTTCATCTAACTAAAGTGCTTTGAATTCGAAGCATAAAATAGGTGCGTGATAAAATAATCCGCTTACCCAGAAAGTGGGTAAGGAATTATCGTGTCTGCATACTGTGCAGAAGTTTATTTATTAAATTTGGACTTTATTCGTAAGAGAAAAAAATGGCCATTGAACGTACACTTTCCATTATCAAACCAGATGCAGTTGCTAAGAATGTAATCGGTCAGATTTACAGTCGCTTTGAGTCAAACAATCTTAAGATTGTTGCTTCTCAGATGAAGTGGCTTTCCCGTCAAGAAGCTGAAGCATTCTACGCAGTTCACCGCGAACGTCCTTTCTTTAAGGATCTCGTAGACTTCATGGTTTCTGGTCCTGTTCAGGTTCAGGTTCTCGAAGGTGAAAATGCTATTTTGAAGAATCGTGAATTGATGGGCGCAACAGATCCTAAGAAGGCAGCTAAGGGTACTATCCGTGCTGACTTTGCTGAATCCATCGATGCAAATGCTGTTCATGGTTCTGACAGCCCAGAAACTGCAGCGGTAGAAATCGCTTTCTTCTTCCCACAGCTTGCTATCTACAGCCGTAAGTAAGATCATCATGGAAAAAAAATCACAGTCTCTAAAGAATCTCCTCAACTTAGATGGAGAGGGTTTGCGTGAATTTTGTGCTTCAATGGGAGAAAAACCATTTAGAGCAACTCAATTGGAGCGTTGGATTCATCGACGTGGGGCGAGTGATTTTAATCAAATGACGGACCTGGCAAAAAGCTTCCGAGCTAAGTTGGCAGAGGTGGCTAAGGTTGAAGGTCCGTCTATTCTTCGAGATAAAACCGCCGCGGATGGTACTCGTAAGTGGCTCATGGACGTAGGAAATGGTAATGCAGTAGAGACCGTTTTTATTCCAGAAGAAAATCGCGGTACCCTTTGTGTGTCAACTCAAGCTGGTTGTGCCATGAACTGTTTGTTCTGTTCAACTGGAAAACAAGGTTTTAATCGAAATTTAACAACTGCAGAAATCATCGGTCAGCTTTGGCATGCTGAACATACCTTACGCAAAGACCGAGGTATTAGTGATGAAAATGAAAGGGTGATCTCCAATGTTGTTTTAATGGGAATGGGTGAGCCTTTACAAAATTTAGATGCAGTTGTGCCTGCACTTAAGTTGATGTTAGATGACCATGCCTATGGTCTATCTAGACGTCGAGTGACAGTTTCTACATCAGGTTTGGTTCGACAGATTGATAAGTTGGCTGAATTATGCCCAGTGGCTTTGGCTGTCAGCTTGCACGCACCAAACAATGAGCTTCGAGATAAGATCATGCCGATCAATCGCAAGCATCCTATCGAAACGTTAATGGATGCCTGCCAAAGATATTTGAAGGTGGCACCTAGAGATTTCATTACCTTTGAGTACATCATGATTGGTGGCGTGAATGATACGTTGGCTCATGCGAAAGAATTGATTCGTTTGGTTGAAGAAGTTCCATGTAAATTTAATTTGATTCCGTTTAATCCATTTCCTGATTCTGGTTTAAAACGTAGTCAAGAAGGGGACGTTAAGGCTTTTGCCAAGCGATTAAATGACGCAGGTATCGTCTGTACGGTTCGTAAGGTTCGAGGTGACGATATCGATGCGGCTTGCGGTCAGTTAGCCGGTGAAATTCAAGATAGAACGAAGCTTTCACAAAAACGGTTAGATCGCATGCATATTATTAAGGAAATAACCAGCTAAGTATTCATTCCAGAAAGGAATAGGTTGTGAACGAAGAAACGACGTTAAAACAAACTTCTTCAGCTGAAACAGTTACCAAAGAGGGGTACGGTGTGTTGTTGTCTCAAGCTCGTGAGTCAAAAGGCTTAACGATTGAGCAAGTAGCTTCACAATTACGTTTATCTCCGAAGCAGATTTCTCAAATGGAAACGCAGGACTCAAATGCATTTCCTACCGCTGTTTATACAAGAGCACATCTTAGAGGGTACGCTCGTCTAGTTGGATTAGATGAGAGTCTTGTTGTTGAGCGTTTTAACCAGACAATCGGTTTAAACGAGACAGATCCTAAAAAATTTGTATCACAGACGTCTCAAGGATTGACTGCACATAAAACCGAAGTTGTTATTAGCAATAAAAAGGGACGTGGTTTAACGTATCTTTTGTTTGCCTTACTTGTGTTAGTGGTTGGTTCTACGGGTTGGTATTTCTACAATAGCTACAAAGCAGAACAACAGGCGAAACAGATTGCCATAGAGCAAGCAATGCTTGCGGAACAGCAGCGCCAAGCCGAGGAAGAAAAATTACGAGCTGAAGCGCTGAAAAAAGAGCAAGAACGTTTAGAAGCACTCAAAGCTCAACAAGAAAAAGAAAAGGCCCTTTTGGCTCAGAAAGAAAGGGAAAAGAATCGACCTCTTGTTGCTACCGTTAATGGAAAGCATCAAGTTGTTTTATTCGTTCCTGAAGCCGGCACGAATGCGCCAAAGATTTCTTTTGTTGTTAAAGAGGGTTCTAACAATAAATCCTGGATTGGAAGTTATGATGAAATGGGTCGATTGGTTTTCAACAAGACTCTCTCAGGAGGTCAGGCTGAAGAAATTTCAGTAAAACTTCCTTTAAGACTTTCTTTTGGGGATATGTCTATTGTGTCGTTGACGATTAATGGCCGTCCTATTGAATTTAGGCAACAGCTTCAAAAAGCAGGGACTCGTCATCTAATTGTTAGAGCTAAGAAATAATTTTATGAAAAATAAAATGAAGCAACCCATGGAGGTTGTTTGGAAAGATTGCAAAGTGCTCATTGGTGCGGGTGCACCAGTGGTAGTGCAGTCCATGACTAATACGGATACGGCTAATGTAGAAGAGACCGTTAAACAGGTTTTTGAATTGTCCGTAGCAGGAAGTGAATTGGTTCGAATCACGGTAAATACGCCGGACACGGCAAAGGCGGTTCCTCAGATTCGGGCAAAATTGGACGAAATGGGTTGTTTTGTGCCTTTAGTTGGAGACTTCCACTACAACGGTCATAAACTCCTGTCTGATTATCCTGAATGTGCGCAAGCGCTTTCGAAATTTCGAATTAATCCGGGTAATGTTGGAAAAGGTGATAAACAAGAAGAGAACTTCAAAATTCTTGTTGATTTAGCTAAGCAATATAACAAGCCAATCCGCATTGGGGTGAACTGGGGGTCGTTGGATCAATCTTTGTTGTCAGAAATGATGACAGAAAATCAAAAGTCTCTCAATCCTAAATCGAACAACGAAGTTTTACGAGACGCCTTGGTTAAAAGTGCTATCGATAGCGCTAATGAAGCGGTTTTTCTGGGAATGCCTGCTCACCAAATCGCAGTGTCTGCCAAGGTAAGTGGTGTTAATGAGTTGGTTGATGTCTATCGCAAGTTATCATCAGAATGCGATTATGTATTACATTTAGGACTTACAGAAGCCGGTATGGGATTGAAAGGCACCGTTGCAACCACATCGGCTCTTTCCATATTGCTTTCTGAAAACATTGGTGACACGATTCGGGTTTCATTAACTCCAGAACCAGGTCAAAGTAGAACAGCAGAGGTTGAATTGGCCTGTGAGATTCTACAAACTTTAGGCAAACGACTATTTGAACCTAAAGTAGTCTCGTGTCCTGGATGTGGTCGAACTAGTTCGACTCTTTTTCAAGAATTAGCAAAAGAAACCCAGGATTATCTGAAAAGAAGAATGCCAGTTTGGAGACCGTTGTACCCAGGTGTTGTTAATATGACAGTCGCTGTTATGGGGTGCATTGTTAACGGTCCAGGAGAAAGCCGTCATGCACATATCGGAATTTCTCTTCCAGGTCGTGGAGAAAGTCCGGTGTCTCCTGTTTTTGTTAATGGGAAAAAAGTTTGTACATTGAAGGGATCCACGATGAGTCGTGAATTCCAGGAGATAATTGAAGATTACGTCCGTACTGAATACGGTTCAGGTAGGAAAGAATAATGGCTAAGGATAAAATTCAAGCAGTTAAAGGAATGAATGATATTCTTCCTCAAGATGATCCCATGTGGGACTTCCTTTTTAACGCATTAGAGTCGGTTGCTCACCGATATGGATACATGCAGATTCGTACTCCTATTTTGGAGCAGACTCGTTTATTTAAACGCGGTATTGGTGAAGTCACGGATATCGTTGAAAAAGAAATGTATTCGTTTGTTGATTCTTTAAATGGAGAAGAATTAACACTGCGCCCAGAAAATACCGCCTCTGTTGTTCGTGCTGTTATTGAACATAATCTTACCTATGAAGCTCCGCGTCGCTTGTGGTACTTCGGTCCAATGTTCCGACATGAAAGACCACAAAGAGGACGCTACCGTCAGTTCTATCAATTTGGTATGGAAGCGATTGGCTTCAAAGGTCCTGATGTTGACGCTGAACAGTTATTACTTATCCATCGTCTGTGGAAATTGTTAGGTGTTCACAAAGAAGTTCGTTTAGAACTGAATTGTTTGGGACAGTTTGAAGAACGCAAAAATTATCGCGAAGCTTTGATTGCGTATTTTGAAGCTCACAAAGAGGTATTGGATGAGGATGCAAATCGTCGTTTATATTCCAATCCGCTTCGTATTTTGGACACTAAAAATCCAAATATGCAACAGCTTGTAGAAAATGCTCCCAAGCTTATGGATTATTTGGGAGAGGAATCTAAGGCTTTCTTAAAGAAATTAGAAGATATTCTTTCTGCTAATGGTATTAACTACCGTATTAATCCACGTTTGGTTCGTGGCTTGGATTACTACAACTTAACAGTGTATGAATGGGTTACGGATAAGCTCGGGGCTCAAGCCACTGTCTGTGGTGGTGGACGATATGATCCTCTTGTAGAAATGCTTGGTGGTCGTTCGACCCCGGCATGTGGCTTTGCAATGGGGGTTGAACGTGTGTTAGAACTGATGAAAGAATGTTCTATTCAACGTCCTTATCAAGAGTGCGTAGCCTATTTCTGCTGGCAAGGTGATGTCTATCAAGACGTAGTTCGCATGGCAGAAATGCTTAGAGATCACCAAATTGATACGATTGTTCATTCGGGATCGGCAAAGTTTGCCAATCAGATGAAGCGTGCGGATGCGAGTGGTGCTGATTATGCTGTTATCCTTGGAGAAAATGAGTTGGCAGAAGGTTGCTTAACGATTAAACCTCTTAGAGAACATCTAAAGGATTATGGTTCACAGCAAACAATGAAATTAGAAGATGCGATTCAATATTTGAGTACACTTTCTATCAACCAATAAATAACCATGGATGGGAGATAAAATGGCCTATGATTTAGAAGAGCAGGAATCCCTAGCCGAGATTAAAGCTTGGTGGGAAAAATGGGGGAATTTGATTCTATCCGTTGTTACAGTTTGTTGTTTGGCTGTCGCGGCGTATCAGGGGTGGCGTTGGTATCAGATGAAGCAAAGTGCTGATGCTGGGGCACTATATGCTCAGATGATTCAAGCAAATAACCTCGATGATAAAGATCGAGTGCAGAGAATTGCGTCTCGATTATGTGAAGATTATTCTTCGACCGTTTATGCCGGATTATCAGCTTTATTGGGAGCACGTAGTGCAGAAAATGCCAATAATCCAACAAGAGCTGAAGAGCTTCTTTCATGGGTTGTGAATTCTGACGATCATCCTGAGTTGCAAGCAGTCGCAGCGGTTCGCATGGCGGGTATTCAACTTGATCAGGGTAAATATGATCAAGCTCTTGCTTCTTTGAACAGAATTAAAGATCCTGCTGGCCAGGAAGGATTTATTAACGATCGTAAGGGTGACATTGAACTAGCGATGGGACAAAATGATTTGGCTCGTAAAAGTTGGGAGCTGGCATTAAAGAATTTAGATGCTTCAAATCCTTTAGTTCGTTTAATAGAAATTAAGCTTCAAGCTTTACCAAAGGCCAATTCACAGTAGCTTGATTCGGGGAAATGAATGAAAAAATTTAAATTAACACTGCTTTCTGTTGTTGCAACTCTTGCTATGGTGGGTTGCTCTACCCCTAAGTATGAGCCGGCAGAGTTAGTGAAGATTACTCCTACACTTCAAGTAACAGAAAAGTGGTCTGAAGGTATTTCTTCTTCAGAAAGTTTCTTAGTTCCATCTGTATACGATGATTCTGTCTGGGTTGCAGGTGGTGATACTTTGTATCGACTAAATGCTATGGATGGCTCTCAAGAGTGGGAAGTCTCTTTTGAAGATGATATTTCCGGTGGAGTAGGTTCCGATGGCTATATGACTGCCGTTGTTCTAAAAAATGGTGTACTTAAAGTCGTTGATGGCGAGGGGAAAGTACAGTGGGAAGCTAAATTAACCAGTCAACTTTCTGCGCCTCCCGTTGTTGTTCAGGATAAAGTAATTGTCCGAACCGCTGATACTCGCATTACTGCATTTTCAGCTGTTACAGGGGAGCAGGAATGGACTTACCAGAGAACCCAACCGGCATTAACAGTTCGTGTTCCAACTGCAATGTCTGTTTTTGGATCTTTACTTCTAGTTGGACAGCCGAACGGTCAGGTCGTCTTGATTGAAATTCAGACGGGACGCCCTGTTTTCGAATTTGCGATTGCTCAACCTAAAGGTATTACAGAGGTTGAACGCTTGGTTGACGTGGTTGGTGCACCAACCGTTAATCAAGACTTATTGTGTGCCTCGTCCTATCAGGGAGCTGTAACCTGTGTTAATAGTACCAATGGACAACCTTTATGGTCTCAGAAGGTTGATGCAGTTGCAGGACCTGCGATTGATGATGATAACGTCTACATCGTTGAAAGCGATGGAATTGTGAAAGCTTTCTATCGTGGAAGTGGTGAACCGAGATGGACTAACGAAACAATGATCTATCGCGGATTATCTGCCCCTGTTATTGTTCCAGGTGCTGTTGCAGTAGGTGACAATGAAGGATACGTTCATTTCCTTTCTCCAAGAACTGGAGAAGAAATTGCTCGCGTTAGTTTAAGTGGAGCAATTGTTGTGCCGGCTCAGTCTTATAAAGACGGAGCTATTTTTCAAACAGATAACGGAGAAGTGGCTTATTTGGCTACTCAATAAAAATTATGTTACCTGTCGTTGCTATCGTAGGACGCCCTAATGTAGGAAAGTCTACGTTATTTAATCGATTGACTCGTTCTAGAGATGCCTTAGTGGCTGATTTTCCCGGCTTGACTCGGGATAGACACTATGGTGACGGTAAAATTGGTGATAGACCTTATCTAGTGGTTGATACAGGAGGTTTTGAACCGATTCGTACTGAGGGTATTGTTCAGGCTATGACTGGGCAGGCCCAATTAGCGATTACTGAAGCTGATGTTGTGATCTTTTTGGTGGACGGTCGAGCAGGTCTGACGCCTCAAGACATGCGAATCGCTCAAAGTTTGAGAGAAAGTAATAAGAAATGCTTCCTTGCCGTCAATAAGGCTGAGGGGTTAAATGCCATCATGCAGGCAGAGTTTTATGAGCTTGCATTGGGAGAACCGCATTTGATATCTGCGGCGCACGGTGAAGGTGTTCGCAGTTTGATGGATTTAGTTCTTGCGGGCTTTCCTAAGGAAGAAGACTCTGAAGAAGCAGATGAAGAACTTAAACACAAGGTAAAGGTTGCTATTGTTGGTAGACCGAATGCAGGAAAGAGTACTTTGATCAATTCTCTGATTGGGGAAGAGCGATTAATTGCTTTTGATATGCCGGGAACAACACGTGACTCAATCGAAGTTGAGTTTTCCTACAAGGACAAAGATTACACCTTAATCGATACGGCTGGACTTCGTCGTAGAGGAAAGGTGTTTGAAGCCATCGAGAAATTCTCCGTGGTCAAAACATTGCAGGCGATTGAAAACTGTAATGTTGCCGTACTTTTGCTAGATGCTCATTCTGGAATTGCTGAGCAAGACGCTAATATTGCTGGATATATTTTAGAAAGTGGACGAGCTCTTGTAGTTGCGGTCAATAAGTGGGACGACTTAGATAACTACGAAAGAGAAACCGTGAAGCGAGAGCTGGAACGTAAATTACATTTTTTACGTTGGGCTAAGGTTCTCTTTATTAGTGCTTTGCATAAGCGTGGTTTGTCTACTTTAATGACGGCTATTAATGAAGCGCACGCAGCGGCCTTCATGAAACTATCTACTCCAAAACTGACTCGAGCTTTAATTGAGGCGACACAGCGTCAATTACCTCCTAGAGCCGGAGGCGGAAGACCTAAGATGCGTTATGCACACCAAGGTGGCATGAATCCACCGGTTATTGTGGTGCACGGCAATGCATTAGGTGATGTTCCGGAAAGCTATCGTCGCTATCTTGAGGGATGGTTTAGAGATCAGTTTAAGTTGATGGGTACGCCATTGAGGATTGAATTTAAAACAAACCACAATCCGTATGCTCAAAAAGACTAAGAATGAGCTCACATAACTGAATTACATAATTTAAAATTTGTTAGACAATAATGTTGTAAATGAGTGCGTTAGCACTGTTGGAGAATAATTATGACAAAGGGCCAACTTTTACAAGACCCATTTTTAAATAGCCTTCGTAAAGGCCGTATTCCTGTTTCAATTTATTTAGTTAATGGCATTAAGCTTCAAGGTCAGATTGAGTCATTTGATCAGTATGTTGTTTTGTTACGCAATACTGTGACACAAATGGTCTACAAACACGCTATTAGCACTGTTGTTCCTGCTCGTGCAGTTCCGCTCTCGAATACAGAACAACCAACTGAAGAATAACAGTGGTTGATTTTCAGTACAAAAAGGGGGCGGAAGGCCCCCTAAAAGTTTGGCTGGTATCGGTATCGATAGGTCGAGAAGTGCATCCGGACGCGGCGGAAGAACTTCATGAGTTATCTACTTCATGTGGATACGATGTGGTTGGTCATACTGAAGCAAAACGAGAAAAACCTGATCCTAAGTTTTATCTCGGGAGCGGAAAGATTCATGAAATTGCGGAAGTAGCCAAAAAAGAAAGTGCCGTTACGTTAATTTTTGATGTCGCTCTATCTCCGGCACAGCAACGAAATATCGAAAAAGAAACAAAACTATTTGTTTTGGATCGAACTGAACTGATTCTAGAAATTTTCAGACAAAGAGCTAAAACAAAAGAAGGTCGCCTACAGGTTGAACTAGCACGTCTAGAACATCTATCTACCCGATTGATCCGAGGATGGACCCATTTGGAACGACAAAGAGGTGGTTTGTCTAAAACAGGTGGTCCAGGTGAAAAGCAGATTGAGTTAGACAGACGTATGATTGGTTCTCGAGTTAAAGCACTTAGAGAACAATTAAAAAAACTCGAAAAACAACGAAATACTCAGAGAAAAGCTCGTCAAAGAGGATCATTGCTGACGGTAGCCTTAGTCGGCTATACCAATGCGGGTAAATCAACACTTTTTAATCGTTTGACTAAAGAAGGAGTGTATGCGGCGGATCAACTCTTTGCTACTTTGGATACTACAGCACGACGATGGCATCTTGGTGCAGGAGAGCATGTTGTTTTAAGTGATACGGTTGGATTTATTCGAGGATTGCCTCACCAACTGATTGAGGCCTTTAAATCAACACTCGATGAAGCAGTTCAGGCTGATTTATTGCTACACATTGTTGATGCATCTAGTCCGGCACGTCAAGAGCAGATTAATGAAGTTGAAAAGGTACTTTCAGAAATTGGAGCAGGAGAAATTCCTCAATTTGTTGTTTATAACAAAATCGACCGTTTAGATCGGAAAGCTTCTGTTGTGCGAAACGCAGATGGATCTCCTAAGGCCGTATCCATTAGTGCAATGAGTGGTGAAGGAATAGATCTTCTCGTAGAGTTGATTTCTGAAATTTCGAAGCAACATATAGTGGAAGAAACACCTCCAGAAGATGATGAGGATTGGCTTAAAGAGTTTGAACGGTAATGTGTAACAAAGATCAAAACTCGGATGGTTCTACTCATCCATAGCCGATGGTATTGTTAATATGTTTCTCACGTATTTTTATATTTAAATCTTTAAAAAGGAAGGACTCAACTGATGTCATTGAACGATCCTCGCTGGGGTCGAAATACTTCTGATGATAATGATTCCGATCAGCAGAAGACCCCACAAGTTGATGAGACCAAACAAAATGAGCCTGAACCCAGAGAACCTGAAATGAAGGAACCTCGTCAGGAGTACCCTCGTCGCGAGACAAAGCGTGAAGAAATGGATATTGAAGAATTGTGGAAGCAGTTCAATGATCGATTGAATTCGATGCTTGGTAATAAATCTCGCTCTCGTCATTCTATGTATCAACAGAAAGAAGAGGAGAAGTACGATTCTAAATATGAAGATGGCGGTGATTATCAGGAACCGCCATTAAGAAATCCAGAACAATTTAAGAATACTTCTGGAGGCAATTTCAATGGTGGAGGTAAACCACCTATCGATTTAAATAATATGGCTAGTAAAGCTTCTGGCTCTATGGGCTTGTTAGCTGTTTTGATTGCAGTGGGCGCTTGGTTGGCTTCCGGTTTTTACATCGTCCCAGAAGGTCAACGAGGCGTAGTCACCACTTTTGGAAAGTATTCTGAAACAACCCAAGCTGGTTTCCGCTGGCATGTACCATACCCGGTACAGGATGTTGATTTGGTTGATGTAAGCTCTGTCAGAAAGGCTGAGATTGGTATAAGAGGTTCAAGTCAACGTCTTAGAGAAGCACTGATGTTGACAGATGACGAAAATATCGTCGACGTTATGTTTAATGTTCAGTACCGTATCAAAGATGGTCCTGGTGCTGAAGAATTCTTGTTCCGTACACGCGATCCATTAGGCGCTGTTATTCAAACAGCTGAGTCTGCTATGAGGGAAGTGGTTGGACGTAAAAAGATGGACAGTGTGCTTTTTGAAAGCAAGCTTGAAATTGCTCAAGAAGTTCAAAAACTGATGCAAGAGATGTTGGATCGTTATCACAGCGGTATCCAGGTTTTATCGGTTGCGATTCAAAATGCTCAACCGCCTGAACAGGTACAAGCTGCGTTTAACGATGCGGTTAAAGCAGGTCAAGACCGTGAACGACAGATTAACGAAGGTGAAGCATACGCTAACGACGTTGTACCTAAAGCTCGTGGTTTAGCTGAAAGATTAAGACAAGAAGCTGAAGGTTATAAAGCTGGTGTGATTTCTCAGGCTGAAGGTGAAGCTTCTCGATTTAATCAAGTCTACGAACAATACAAGCTTGCTCCAAAAGTTACGCGAGATCGTATGTACGTGGATACGGTAAAGAATATTTTCGAAAATACAAGCAAAGTTATGATTGACAATAAGCAATCTAATAGTTTGCTTTATTTACCGATGGATAAACTGATTGAAAAGAGTAAAGAGTCCGGATCGAATCAATCGATAAAGCCTTTATCCGTACAACCAGTCCAAGAAACAGCAAAAACAACAACTCCTACTCATACAAGTAGAGATGCCGTTCGTAGTTTGTCTCGGGACTTAAGGTGAAAAAGATTGAAAGTGCTTGGAAGTAACTTTTAACTCTTTCTTCCTGGAATTAGGAAAAGGAATTTTCGGAGTAGTTTATGAAAAAGATTATTGTCGTTGCCACGTTAGCTTTTGCTGTAGGGCTTTTTGGCAAGACTTGTTTGTACACGGTAAATGAACGAGAGTATGCATTGGTTTTCATGCTGGGGGAATTAAGAGATGTGGTAAAAACACCAGGTCTGCACTTTAAGATCCCAGCACCTTTACAAAATGTTGTTTACTTAGATAAGCGCATTTTGACAATTGATGCACCAGTTGCTGATCTTGTTCAAACAAGTGAAAAGAAAAATTTGATGATTGATTCTTTCGTCAAATGGCGTATCGCTGATCCTCGTCGTTATTGGGTCTCTTTCCAAGGAAGTGAGAAGGCCGCTGAGGACCGAGTGTCCGCCCTTTTACGAGATGTATTAAACCAAGCCGTTAACCGTCGCACGGTTAATGACATCACATCACGAGATCGTGCACGTGCTATGGCCGATATTTCCGAGTCTCTTCAAAAAAGAGTTGAAGATCTCGGTATTGATATTGTGGATGTTCGTTTGAAGCGAGTTGATTTCACGCCAGAAATTTCCGAATCTGTTTACCGTCGTATGGAAGCGGAACGTAAGCGAGTTGCTAGCGAGGAACGTTCAAAGGGGGCTGCAGAGGCTGAAAAGATCAAGGCTGACGCAGATCGTCAACGTGAAGTGATCTTGGCAGAAGCTTATCGTGATGCTCAAGCAATTAAAGGTGCAGGAGATGCTAAGGCAAATGAAACTTACGCAAAAGCTTTTGGTAAGGATCCAGAATTTGCTAAATTCTATCGTTCTCTAGACGCCTACCGATCTTCCTTTAAGGGACAGAAGGATATGATGGTTCTTGATCCAAGTAGCGAGTTCTTTGATTATTTCAAGGAGTCGAAAACCACCACAAACAAGTAATATAAGGAAATAAAAATGGAAGCCCTTTTATGTGCAATTGGTTTTTTCTTGATCATAGAAGGGCTTTTTCCATTTATAGCTCCAGATAAGTGGAAAGAAGCTTTAAAAAGTGTTCAAAAAATTCCTAACGCAAATATTCGAAAAGTGGCTCTCGTCAGTGTAGTCTTAGGCCTGGCACTGGTGTGGTACACCAAGATTATGTAAGAGGAGTGAAATGTCCGTTTGGCTTTTGCCAGAAAATATTGCAGATATTCTTCCGAGAGAAGCTCGGTTGATTGAAAAACTCCGAAGAGAGTTTCTTGAGTTAGTTACATCTCATGGGTTTGAGCAGGTTCGTCCCCCTTTGATTGAATATGTTGATTCCTTGTCAAGTGGAACCGATGGGAATTTAGATCTAAGAACATTCAAAATTATTGATCAATCTTCTGGGAGATTGTTAGGCCTTCGAGCTGATATGACACCACAGATTGCCCGAATCGATGCTCATATCTTAAATCGTTCGGGAATTACTCGTTTAAGTTATGCAGGTTCTCTATTGCACGCAAGACCACTTCATCCAATGGCTTCTCGAGAGCCATATGTCTCTGGGGTGGAACTTTTTGGTTCTACCAACCGAAATAGTGATTTAGAGGTGATTTCTTTAGGTGTTAAGGCCTTACATCGTATTGGAATCGAAAATGTTCATCTAGATCTCGGTCATACTGCGGTTGTCCGTAGTGTTTTATCTAAAGATTCAGAAACACCAAAATATGTTGAAAAGATTCTTTATGCATTAAGTCATAAAGATTCTGCTTTGCTAAAAGAATTAGCTGGCTGTATTTCTGACAAGACAATCGAAGATCTTTTAAAAATTATTCACACCTTTGGCGATGAATCAGCTTTAGATGAATTAGATCAATATTTCGCAGACCAATCTGCTATTCGAAAGGCGATAGAAGAAGTTCGTTGGTTAGCGCAACATAGTGGCGCAGAACAAGTTAGTTTTGATTTTGCTGATGTCCATGGTTATCAATACTTAACCGGAGTCACATTTAGTGTCACAATACCGAAAAGATTCCAAGCTGTAATGCGTGGAGGCCGATATGATGATATCGGTGCTAAGTTCGGTAGGATGAGACCTGCGGTTGGTTTTACGATTTACCTTAGAGAGATTGCTTCTTTAATGGAAACGAGACGACCTTATGCAATTCTTGCTCCTGGTGATGTAGAGGATCCAGGTTTAAAAGCAAAGGTTGATGCATTACGAGAAAGCGGTAATATTGTTGTTACAAGATTGCCTGAGGATACAATAGCGTCTTTGGAAGAGGCATTCCGCTTGGATGAAGAATTAGTGTTTGAAAACGGTATCTGGCAACTTAAGTATCGTTCAGAAACCAATTAACAAGGAGAGAGGGCAGCATATGTCTAAGAACGTAGTGGTAGTCGGTGCTCAGTGGGGTGATGAGGGCAAAGGAAAGATTGTCGACTGGCTGACCGAAAGTGTTCAAGGTGTAGTTCGTTTTAATGGTGGACACAATGCCGGGCACACATTAGTTATCAATGGTAAGAAGACAATTCTCCGCTTAATTCCATCTGGGATCATGCATCCACATGTTAAGTGTTATATTGGAAACGGAGCTGTCGTATCACCACAAGCTCTTTTAGCAGAACTCGATGAATTAGAACGTCATGGTGTTGATGCTGAAGATCGAATTTTTGTTTCTGGGCATTGTCCTTTAATTCTTCCGTATCATGTAGCACTGGATCATGCACGAGAAGCTTCTTTGGGTGATCGTAAGATTGGTACTACTGGTCGTGGTATTGGTCCAGCCTATGAGGATAAAGTTGCTCGTAGAGCTATTCACGTAAACGATCTTCTTGATCCAGAACTTTTTGCAGAAAAAGTTCGTCGTAATTGTGAATTAATCAATTTTATGTTGGTTAATTACTACAAGGCTGAACCTGTTAATTCAGAAGAAATTATTGAAAACATATTGAAGTTAGCTCCAAGAATCGTCAATAAGATTTGTGACGTCTCTTGCACATTAAATGAAGCAATGGCTAAGGGAGATCAGTTCTTATTCGAAGGCGCTCAAGGAACTATGCTAGATATTGACCACGGTACCTATCCCTTCGTAACTTCGAGTAATACGGTTGCAGGCTCTGCGGCTTCCGGTGCTGGTGTTGGACCACAAAAATTGAACTATGTTCTTGGTATAACAAAGGTTTACTGTACTCGTGTGGGTGAAGGTCCGTTCCCGACTGAATTGTTTGATGAAGTGGGTGAAACACTCCGTACTCGTGGAAACGAAGTAGGTGCTGTTACAGGCCGTCCACGTCGTTGTGGTTGGTTTGACGGTGCCGCTCTGAGACGTTCCGTAGAGTGGAATGGTCTTTCTGGTTTGGCAGTCATGAAACTTGACGTATTAGACGGATTGGAAACTGTTCGTTTAGGCGTTGGTTATGAATATAAAGGTCAGAAACTTGATGTAATGCCTGTTGGTGCGGATGCTTTATATCAATGTACTCCTATTTATGAAGATTTCCCAGGTTGGACCGAATCAACATTCGGTGTAACTCGTTGGGAAGATTTGCCAGAAAATGCACGTCGTTATTTGAATCGATTGTCAGAAGTAGCAGGTTGCCCGATTGCTGTGATTTCTACAGGTCCCGATCGCTCTCAAACAATCCTAATGCACAATCCGTTTAACTAAAACAATATAGAATATAGGGCACACATTTGTTGTGCCCTATTTATTTAACTTTGAGATTTACTGATGAAAGACCTTCACGTTTCATGGGATGAGTATCATCGTCTGATTGAGAAACTGGCTTATAACGTTTATGACAGTGGCTGGAAGTTTGATGCAATTTTGTGTCTTGCTCGAGGCGGACTTCGTCCAGGTGATATGTTATCTCGTATTTTCGACATGCCTCTGTCTATTTTGTCTACGAGTTCTTACCGCGAAGCGGCAGGAACCGTGCAAGGTGAGCTGGATATTGGCCAGTACATTGCTTCGAGCCGTCCAGGAGTTCTCAAAGGAAAAGTACTGCTTGTCGACGATTTGGTTGATTCTGGTTTGACCTTTAAAAAGGTTACAGAACATTTGTCAAAGACAGTTCCTGCTATTACCGAAGTACGTACTGCTGTAATTTGGTGGAAGTCTTGTTCTCTTGTTAAACCAGATTATTACGTCGATTATTTAGAAACTAATCCTTGGATTCACCAGCCATTTGAAGAATATGATTCTATGACGTTGGGTAAGTTGGTTTCTAAAGTAGAAGGGTACGGAAAATAATCTTCGAATAAGTTGCCTATACATAATTCTCTTAATTGCAAATTCAAGGAAATATCTATAGAATACGCAACCTACTGCCTAGGTGGCGAAATTGGTAGACGCACCAGCTTCAGGTGCTGGCGCCTTCACGGGCGTGGGGGTTCGAGTCCCTTCCTAGGCACCATC